>VHCI01000134.1 GCA_016871775.1 Verrucomicrobiota bacterium
TTGTACGTGTCGCTGGGGACGTACCAGCGGAAGTAGTTGCGGGAGACGTTGAAGCGCTGGGAGAGGCCGCGGAAGGAGAAGTTATCCTGCTGGTTGTCGTTCTCCATTGTGGGGGCCGCATAGACATTGGCCACGAAGAGCGCCACCTCGTCGGCGGTGTTGAGGCCGAGGTCCTCGATGAAATCGGCCGTGATGGCGTCGATGTTCACCGGGACGTCCTTGAGGGCCTGCTTGGTGCGCGTGGCGGAGAGCGTCTCGTTGGCGGACCAACCGGTGTCACGCTCGGTGGCGAGGATGAAGGGCGAGAGCTGCACCACGCCCTCCCCGCTGGTGGGGGGAGGGGTGGTGGGGGCGGCGGCGCCGGCGGGGGCGGCGGGCAGCAGGGCGAGCCACAGGGCCCGTAGGAACGGGCGGAGGGCGGCGGGGGGTGACAGCATCCCCTACGCCTCCCCGAAACGCGCCAGAGGTCAAGAACGGGGGCCCGGGGGGCCACCGCGCGCGTCGGGTCAGGGCGGCGGCCGACCCAGGAGAGGCCGCCGGAGCCCGTTTAGCGCCAAGTGGTGAAGCGAGGGGCGAGTTCGAGGCCGAAATAGCTCCGGGCGTTGCCGAAACAGATGTTGCGCACCATCGCGCCGACCGCCGCGTAGTCCCCGGGGATCAGGCCAGCGGCCATATCGGCGCCAAGGAGGTTGCAGAGGGTGCGGCGGAAGTACTCGTGGCGCGGGTAGCTGACGAAGCTGCGCGAGTCCGTGATCATCCCGACGAAGCGCGAGAGCAGGCCGAGGTTGGAGAGGGTGTTGAGTTGCCACTCCATCCCCTCCTTCTGGTCGAGGAACCACCAGCCGCTGCCAAACTGGACCTTGCCGGGGACGGAGCCGTCCTGGAAGTTCCCGATCATCGTGCCCAGGACGTAGTTGTCGCGCGGGTTGTTGTTGTAGAGGATGGTGCGCGGGAGCTGGTCGCTGGCGTCGAGGGCGTTGAGGTAACGGGAGAGGGCGGCGGCCTGGGGGAAGTCGCCGATCGAGTCAAAGCCGGTGTCGGGCCCGAGGGTGGAGAGGAGGCGAGCGTTATTGTTGCGGAGGGCGCCGAGATGGAGCTGCTTGACCCAGCCGCGGGCGTGGTCCCAGCGGCCGAACTCGAGCATCAAGAAGGAGCCGTAGCGGGCGGCTTCCTCGGGGGAGGCGGCGCGGCCGCGGCGGGCGGCGTCGAACACCATCCGGGCCTGGGCGTGGGTGCAGGGCTCGGCGAGGGCGCTTTCGAGGCCGTGGTCGGAGACGCGGGCGCCGGCGGCGTGGAAGTCATCGTGGCGGCGCTTCAGGGCCGTGAGGAGGTCATCGAAGGACTTGAGGCCGCCCTTGGCGGCGGCGGCGCCGGCGAGGCGTTCGAGCCAGGCGTTGAAGGCGGCGGGCTGGCCCACTGCGAGGGCCTTGTCGGGTCGGAAGGCGGGGTAGACGCGGGCTTCCAGCTTGCCGGGGGCGCGGCGGATGGCGGCGTGGTGCTCGAGGGAGTCGGCGGGATCGTCGGTGGTGCAGACCACGGCGACGCCAGACTGGTTGATCAGGTCGTGGACGCGGGTGCGGGCGAGGCAGGCGTTGGCCTTGCGCCAGACGCGCTCGGCGGAGCGGCCGTCGAGGAGCTCGTTGATTCCGAAGTAGCGCTTGAGTTCGAGGGCGGACCAGTGATGGAGGGGATTGCGGAAGGTGTGGGGGACGGTCTCGGCCCAGGCCTGGAACTTCTCGCGCGGGGAGGCGGCGCCGGTGATGCAGCGCTCGGGGACGCCATTGGTGCGCATCGCCCGCCACTTGTAGTGGTCACCGCCGAGCCAGAGCTCGGTGAGATCCGCGAACTGATGGTTCCGGGCGATCAGGTCCGGTGGGAGGTGGCAGTGGTAATCGTAGATCGGGGCGTCCGCAGCGAACCGGTGGTAGAGCTCGCGCGCTTGGCGGGAGCTGAGGAGGAAGTCGCTGTGAATAAAGGGCCGGGTGGGCATACGGAAGGGGGCGGGGTTAGCGGGAGATGTCCGCGAGCATTTCCTCGAGGGTGCCGTAGCGGGCGAGGAGCGTGCGGGCGGCGGCGCAGGTAGCGGGGGCGGCGAGGCCGGTTTCCTCGGCGAGGAAGATCAGGTACGAGGCGACGTGGCGGGCGAAGCGGAGGCGGCCGGCTGGGCTGATCCCGTAGAAGCGGGCGCGCTGAGCGTAGCCGGCGGCAGTGTGGTCCCCGAGTGCGGCCTTGTCCGCGCGGCCGCCCGCAGCGAGCACGAAGAGAAAGTTGTACTCGAACCAGAACATATCGTCCGGGCTGGGCGGCAGCGATTCGAGGGCGGCGCGGGTGACGGTGGGGTTGGCGAAGACTTCGGTGCCGCGGCGGGTGCGGGCGAGCGCCTCGGTGATGAAGACGCGGGCCATCCGGCGTTCAGTCTCGTCGGGGCTGAAGGCGCCGGTGAGGGCTAGCTCGAGGGTAAAACGGTGCCAGTCGCGCCAGAGGGCCTGGTCCTGCGGGTCGGGCGACGCGTGGAGGGCGCGGCCCATCTCGTAGGTGTAGCGCCCGCTGGTCTTGATCTCAAGGCGGCCGCCGGTGACCTCGCCCATCACGCGGTAGTTGCCGGCCGATTTGCCGGAGCCGGAATGGAAGCCGATGCTGGCGTCGAACGCGCGGCAAACCGCCCATTGCCGCTCGATCAGCCCGCGCAGGGCGGCGTCGTCCGGGTGAGGCATGTTCTTCTGGAAGCCGAAAGCGGGCGCTACGAAATGGATCCGCATCCCGAGGGCCTCGCAGAGGGCGAGCATCACACCCGTCGTCTCCGGAGTAGTGAGGCCGGGCAGCTCGTCGATCGAGAGCTCGCGCAGGTACTCGCGGCCGAGGGCGGCGGTGAAGAGCCGGGCGCGGGCGGCCGCATACTTTTCATCCCGGCGCTTCATCTTGCGCAGGGCGGGCCAAACGGTGGCGAGGAGGCGAGAGAAGGGGGCGTCCTCGAACGGCAGACCGGCCGCGGCGACCCGGGCGCGCACGGTGGCGACAAGTTCCGCGGAGACCTCGGCTGCGATCCAGGCAGCAGGATCGGCGGGGATGGGCGTGACGGCGAGTTCGGGCGAGAGGTCGAAGGTGATGTAGCTGGCGAGGACGCAGCCGGCGACGAGGGCGTCCTCGCGGTCGTCGAACTTGCCCCCGATCGGCTGGTGGTCCGCGTTGAAGCTCCACGCGATCCGGCGGCGGTGGAAACCGGTCTTGAGCTTGGCGAGGATGCAGCCGTGGCTCATCCCCTCGACGCTCTGCCCCTGGTGGCCCTCGGGCACTTGGGTGCCGATGAAGGGAAACGGGACGCGGTCGAGCCGCCCGGCGAGCATCACGTCCACATCGTAAACCAGCTCCCGGGGAATGGAATTCTGGTTGGCGGTGACGCCGAGGCTGAGGGCGCTCATCGCCCAGTCGACGGCGGGCCAGTGCAGCGTGGTGAAGCGGGCGCCGACCCCGAGCGTGCTGCGGCCAAGTGAGCCGACGGCGGAGGGGAAGAGCGTGGAGGCGGGGTCGTGTTCCTGGACGCGGTTCTTGAGCCGGAGGAGATTGACGAAGGTGGCGGGAAAGGCGCGGTCGCCGCCGGGGAGCGTGATCCCGTCCTCCAGGCCGCCATCGCCGGCGTTCCCGGCGAGCCGCCAAGCGCAGTCGCCGTGCTCGTCCTCGAGGAGGGTCCAGGCGCCGTCGGCGGTGGTGAAGCGGCTCTTGGGGTATTCCCGCACGGCGGTGCCGGCAGCGAGCCGGGCGCGGAGGCCGGGCCAGTCGAGGCAGAAGTCCGGGCTGACGCAGGGATTGGTCGCGATCCGGAGGTGGTGCGCGAGGAGGAAGCGGTTGATGGCGGACATCGCGGGACGGGCGAGTCGCGCACAATCGCCGGGGCCTGACAAGGCTGCGCTGGGCGGATCCGCGCCGGACGGTCGGAGCGGGCGCGGGGGGAGGTGCGGCGGGCGCTTTTTGGTGGTTGCCCGCGGGCGCGGGGCGGGTGTGCTCGGCGGCTTTTCCCGATGTCCGCCACCCCGGCTCCCGCCGTCCCCGCCTCCGTTCCCAACCCGGACCACGTGCTCCGGCTTTCCGCCGAGTTGAACGTGAAGGTCTTCCAAGTGGCGGCGACCGCGCAGCTGCTAGCGGAGGGGGCGACCGTGCCGTTCATCGCCCGCTACCGGAAGGAGGCGACGGGCGAGCTCGACGAGGTGCAGGTGCTGGCGGTGCGCGACCGGCTGGAGCAGTGGCGGGCGGTGGACGAGCGCCGCGCCGCGATTCTGGCTTCCCTGCGGGAGCGCGGCCTGGACACCCCGGCGCTGGAGCAGGCTCTGGCGGCGGCGGACACCCTGGCCGCCCTCGAGGACCTTTACCTGCCGTTCCGCCCCAAGCGCCGTACGCGGGCCACCATTGCCCGCGAGAAAGGCCTCGAGCCGCTCGCGGAACTCCTCCAGGCGCAGGACCCGGCCACGGACCCGCAGGCGGCGGCGCAGGCGTATGCGGGGCGCGAGTACACCCCGGACGACGGCAAGAACACGCCGGCGCGGATCGCCTCGGCCGAGGAGGCCCTGGCCGGCGCGCGCGACATCCTCGCGGAGCGGGCGGCGGATGACCAGGCGGCCCGGGCGCAGGTGCGCGGGCTATTCCAGAAGGACGCCGTGATCTCGACCAAGGTCGTGCCCGGCAAGGACACCGATGCCGAGGCGGCCAAGTTCAAGGACTACTTCGAATGGAGCGAGCCCCTCGCGAAGGCGCCCTCCCACCGCATCCTCGCGATGCGCCGCGGGGAGAAGGAGCTCTGCCTGATGCTGCGGGTGCAGCTGCCCGACGAGAACGCGGCCTTCGCGGCCGTGCAGGGCCTGTTTGTACGCGGCCGCACCACGGGCGCGGCGACCCCCGCGACCTGCGCGGACCACGTCGTGCTGGCGGTCCAGGACGCCTGCCGGCGCCTGCTCGCGCCGGCGATGGAGACCGAGATGCGGCTCGAGTCGAAGAAGCGGGCGGACGAGGCGGCGATCCGGGTCTTCACCGACAACCTGCGCGAGCTGCTGCTGGCGGCGCCGCTGGGCCAGAAGGCGGTGCTGGCGATCGACCCGGGCTTCCGCACCGGCTGCAAGACGGTGCTGCTGGACCGGCAGGGCAAGCTGCTGCACCACGACGTGGTCTTCCCGGACCGCCACGCCGCGGAGGCGAAGGAGAAGCTGCTGGGCTTCGTGAAGTTCTTCCAGGTCGAGGCCGTGGCCATCGGCAGCGGGACCGCAGGCCGCGAGACGGAGGCGTTCGTGCGCGCGCTGGGGCTGCCGGCCACGATCCCGATCGTGATGGTGAACGAGTCGGGCGCGTCGATCTACTCGGCCAGCGAGGTGGCGCGGGAGGAGTTTCCCGAGCACGACCTGACCGTGCGCGGGGCGGTCTCGATCGGCCGCCGGCTGATGGATCCCCTCGCCGAGCTGGTGAAGCTGGACCCGAAGTCGATCGGCGTCGGCCAGTACCAGCACGACGTGGACCAGGCGGCGCTGCGGCGCTCGCTCGACGACACCGTCGTCAGCGCGGTGAACGGGGTGGGGGTCGAGCTCAACACGGCCTCGAAGCAGCTGCTGCGGCACGTGTCCGGGCTGAACGAGGCGACCGCGGCGGCGATCGTCGCGCGGCGCGACGCGCAGGGCCCGTTCCGTTCGCGGACGGAGCTGCGTGAGGTGCCGCGGCTGGGGCCGAAGGCGTTCGAGCAGGCGGCGGGCTTTTTGCGCCTGCGGGACGGCGCGCATCCCCTCGACGCGAGCGCGGTCCACCCGGAGCGTTACCCGCTGGTCGAGCGGATGGCGGCGGATCTGGGCGCCACCGTGGCGGACCTGCTCGGCGACGGGCAGCTGCGGGCGCGCATCGAGCCGGAGAAGTACGTCACCGCCGAGGTCGGGCTGCCGACGCTCAAGGACATCCTCGCGGAGCTGGCGAAGCCGGGCCGCGACCCGCGGCGGCAGTTCGAGGCCTTCAGCTTCACCGAGGGCGTGAACCGCCCCGAGGACCTGCGCCCGGGGACGAAGCTGCCGGGCATCGTGACCAACGTCACGGCGTTCGGGGCCTTCGTGGACATCGGCGTGCACCAGGACGGCCTCGTCCACGTGAGCCAGCTGGCGGACACCTTCGTGAAGGATCCGGCCGCGGTGGTGCGGCCGCAGCAGCGGGTGCGGGTGACGGTGACGGAGGTGGACCTCGCGCGCGGGCGCATCGCGCTCTCGCTGCGGAGCAATCCCGTCATCGGGCCCAAGTCGGCCTCACCGGTGGGCGGTCCGCGGCCGGGCGGTGGTCCGGGCCGGTCCGCGCCGGCCCCGGCCCCCAAGCCCCCGGCGGCGGTGAACAGCGACTGGTTCAACGCGGCCCTCAACAAGAAGCGGTGAGTCGCCGCCGCGGGGCGCGCGCGGGAAGGTTAAGTCGTTCGCCCCTTCCGGCTCAGCCGGGACGATTCGTTCCGCCTCAGCGGGGAGCCGGTTCCCAGCGGCCCCAGACGACCGAGGAGCCCGCGGCGGGGAGCAACAGCACCATCCCCGCCCCGTAGGAATGCGCCCGCACGTAGAGGGCGCCATCCGCGCCGAGGCCGAACCGGATCGACTGCGTCCCCATCACCACGCCGAACTTGTTGGTGTCCTTCACCGGGACGCCTGAGAGCTCCACCCAGCCGGTCTTCGGGTCGATGCGGCCCGGCAGGCTGAGTTCGGCGATGATCTGGCCGGCTTTCCACGCCCGGGCGGTGCAGGCGCCGTCGGCGCCGACCGTCAGCTCGATCACCTCGGGGCCGCGGCTGCGCCGGAACTGGCCGGGGAAAAACATCTGTTCCAGCCCGCCCGTGACCGGCTGGCTCTCGCCGCGCACGAGCTTGCCCTCCGCGGCGAAGCGGCCCGAGGGGAGACGCCACGAGACGCCCTTCACCTCCGCGCGCCAGGCCGCGGGCAGATCCTCCTCGGAGGTGGAGCGCACGCTGACACAGCCGCCGGCCAGCGACGTGATCAGGAGCGCGGCGGCGTGCCACCAAGGAAAGCCGGGGCGACGGCGGGGCGGCGGGGGCACGGTTTGGGGCGGGTTCATTCGACGATCAGGACGCCGCGCATCGTGCGCCAATGGCCCGGGAAAGTACACAGGTAAGGGTAGCGCCCGGGGGTGGCCGGGGCGGTGAACGCCAGTTCGGCGCGCTGGCCCGGCTCGACCAGCGGCGTGGCGTGGAGGATGCGCGGGGTGGCGGGCACGTAATGCCGGGCCATCGCGCCCGGTTCGGCGGCCATCGCGTCGGCCAGTGCGCCCACCTCCTCGGCGGCGTCGGGCGCGGTGAGGAGGAGGTTGTGCGGCATCAGGTCGGGGTTCTCGAAAAGGATCCGGACCGGCTGGCCGGCGCGGACCCGGAGCTCGGTGGGCGCGAACTGCATCTGATTGGGCACCGCCTGCACGCGGAGCACGCCCTCCCCCACCCCGTGCGCGGCGTCCCAGCGTCCGGCCCACGCGGCCAGCGTCCCAGCGTCGGGCGCCAGCCGCGCGCCCGGCACGGGCCGGCCGGTGGGATCGTAGAGGAAGACCGGGGGCGGCGCCGCCCGGAGCCGGCGGTAGGTGATCTCGACCTGGTTGAGCCCGGCGCGCAGCGGGAACTCGGCCTGCTGGTCGGCGCTGTACTGGCTGTCGGCCGCGTGCACCTGGACCCCGTTGGCCGAGATTTCGAGGAACGCGTGGCGCACGCCGAGCACGGCCGCCTGCGGCTCCGTCACCTCGACGAAGGTACGGAAGGTGCGGGTCATCAGCCCGCTCGATTTCGCCTTTTTCCGCGTGTCACCCGTGACCGGCGGCGGCTCCTCGGTGGGGCGCGCCGCGCCGACCTCCAGCCAGTTGCCGACGCGCGTCTCCGGCGCGACCTCGAGCACGGGCACGGCGCGGCCAATGCGGGCCGTGGTGCCCGCCTTGAGGTCCTCGCGCATCCGCGCCACCGCGGGCTCGGGGGCGGGCATTCGGGCGAGCGCGGCCTCGAGCGCGGGCCGCTGCGGGCGCAGGTGCGCGACGGCGTTGACGGCGGCCATCCGCACGCGGGGATGGGGATCGGCGGCCGCGAGGCCGAGGCGCGCGGCGGCGTCGGGCAGGCGCTCCACGCCGAAGCGCACGAGGGCGGGGACCGCGGCCCGCACCAGCGGATCGGTTGAACGGGCGAGCGCGTCGAGCCAGGCGGGCCGGACCTCGCCGAGAGCGAGGAGGACCCAGCAGGCCTCGAGGCGCACGCGGTCGCTGGCGCCGCCGGGATTCGCGACCTGTTCCACCGCCGGCACCGCGGCCGCGCCGAGCCGCCGCAGCCCGATGCGCGCGTGGTGGCGGACGAGGTCCTGCGGATGGCCGAGCAGGACGGCGAGTTCCCCGGCGCTCGCGCCCTCGATCCGCGGCCAGTCCCGCGCCACCGGCCGGTCGCGGTGGACGACGCGCCAGATGCGGCCGCGCTCGTGGTTCCACTGTGGGTCGCGCATCGCGTGCTGCGCGTGGCCGATGATGAGGCTGGAGAAGTCGGAGACGTACAGCGCCCCGTCGAGGCCGAACTCCACGTCCACCGGCCGGAAGGTGCTGTTCTTCGAGGTGAGGACGTCGACGCGCGAGGCCGCCGTGAGCGGGCCGTCGTCGGCGCGCATCGCGGAGAGCGAGAC
>VHCI01000135.1 GCA_016871775.1 Verrucomicrobiota bacterium
TCCGGACGTCCCGGCCGCGTGTGCCGCCCTCGCGGCGGCGGGCTTCACGCTCGTCGCCGTGACCAATCAGCCGGACGTGGGCCGGGGAACCCAGGGCCGCGAGGTGGTGGAGGCGATGCACGCGCGGCTGCGCGCCGCCGTGCCGGAGCTGGCGCGCATCGAGGTGTGTTACGCTGCAGGCGGGGAGACCCCGCCCGACCCGCGCCGCAAGCCGGAGCCCGGGATGCTGCGTGACGCGGCGGCCGCGCTTGGCCTCGACCTCGGGCGTTCGTGGATGATCGGGGACCGCTGGCGGGACATCGATTGCGGTTGGCGCGCGGGCGTGCGGACCGTGTTCATCGACCACGGCTACGCCGAGGCGCTGCGGGCGGCCCCCGACTTCACCGCGGGCTCGTTCGCCGAGGCGGCCGGGATCGTCCTGCGCCACGCCTGAACCGCGGGCGGGCGCCGGACTTCGGCCTTGCGCCCCCCTCCCCGCCGGCTCCTCAATCGCGGATCCGCCGATGAAGTCGCTCCAAGAACTCACGATCCAGCTGTACGCCGATGGAGCTGACCGGGCGGGTATTCTCGAGCTTTACGCCAAGCCCTACATCCGCGGCCTGACCACCAACCCGACCCTGATGCGCAAGGCCGGGATCAAGGACTACGAGGCGTTCGCGCGGGACATTCTGGGCACCGTGACCGCCAAGCCGCTCTCGCTAGAGGTGTTCTCCGACGAGTTCCCGGAGATGCGCCGCCAGGCCCTCCGGCTGGCCTCCTGGGGCGCGAACGTCTACGTGAAGATCCCGATCACGAACTCCCGCGGCGAGTCGGCGCTGCCGCTGATCCGGGAGCTCGGCGCGGAGGGGGTGAAGCTGAACGTGACGGCGCTGCTGACCCTGCCGCAGGTGGCGGGCGTCGCGGCGGCGCTCCCGGCTGATCTGCCGGCGGTGGTGTCGGTGTTCGCGGGGCGGATCGCGGACACGGGAGTCGACCCGATGCCGCTGATGCGGGCGGCGGGCGCGCTGCTCGCGGACCGGCCGCGAGCCGAACTGCTCTGGGCGAGCACGCGCGAGGTCCTGAACATCCTGCAGGCGCAGGCCTGCGGCTGCGCGATCATCACCGTGCCCCACGACATCCTCGCCAAGGCGGCCACGCTGCTCGGCCAGGACCTCGGTGCCCTCTCCCTCGACACCGTGCGGATGTTCGCCAAGGACGCGGCGGCCTGCGGTTTCCAGCTTTGACCGGCGGCCCCGCCTCCCGCGCCTTGAATCTCCTTTTCGTCAATTACGGGGACTTCACCACCAACAGCCTGAACCACATCGGGGGGTTTGCGAACACCCTGAGCGCCGCGGGCCACGCGTGCGCGGTGGCCGTGCCGGACGGCCTAGAGACGCTGCGGCACGTTGCGGACTCGCTGTTCATCCCCATCTCCCACGCAGAGGCCGTGGCCCGACCGGGCCTCTTCCCCGACGGCCGCCCGGCGGACGTGATCCACGCGTGGACACCCCGCGAAGGCGTGCGGAAGTGCGTCCTCGCATACCAGCGGGCGGTGGTGGCCGCCGGCAAGACGCCCGCCCGGCTGATCCTCCACCTCGAGGACAACGAGCATTTCCTGCTGGAGAACTACACCGGGCGGACGCTGGAACAACTGCGGGGGATGAATCCGGCGGACCTAGACGGGATGCTCCACGAGCGCCTCTCCCATCCCTTCCGAGCCGAAAGCTTCCTCGGCCTGGCCGACGCGGTGACCCATATCATCGGGCCCCTGGCGGAAAACGTGCCGCCGGGCGTGCCGGCGCTGCTGCTGTTCCCGGGCGTCGACTTCCAGCTCTACCGGCCGGACCTTGCCGGCAGCGCCGAGGTCGTGGCCGAGCGGGCCGCGCTGGGGCTGCCCCCGGGGGAGCGGCTCGTGGTGTTCTCGGGGAGCAACACGTTCGCCAACGAGCCCGAGATGCGGGAACTCTACCTCGCGGTCGCCCTGCTGAACCAGCAGGGCGTGCCCTGCCGCCTGCTGCGGACCGGGCTGAATTCGCCCCGCTTCCAGGCCGGCCTCCCGGAGGACGTCCGCCGCCACGTGACCGATCTGGGCTTTGTCGAGAAGCGGCGCCTGCCCCGGCTGCTGGCGCTGGCGGACGTCCTTGTCCAACCCGGGCATCCCGGACCCTACAACGACTACCGGCTGCCCTCCAAGGTCCCGGAGTTCCTCGCCTCGGGCCGGCCGGTGATCCTGCCCCGCGCCAACCTTGCCGCGCTGATGGAGGAGGGTCGCGAGGCGCTCTTCCTCGGGGCGGGTACGCCGGAGGAGATCGCGGCTGCCTGCCGCCGGGTCTTCGATGATCCCGCGCTTGGCGCCACTCTCGGGCGCCACGGCGCCGCGTTCGCACGGATGCACTTCGACCTCGTGCACAACACCCGCCTCCTCGCGGACTTTTACGCTGTGGCCACCGCCCGGCCGGCGCGCGCTGACTGGAGCGTGCTGGCCGAGCCCACGGCGACCGACGCGACCTTGTTTGCCCGCGGGCTCGCGGCCCAGCTCAACGAGGCCGTCGCCACCCGCGATGACCCCGCCGCCCGCCAGTTGGCGGCCCAGACGGATCTTTTGGCCGGGCTCGTCCGCCAGTTGGAGCAGGGGGTCGAGGCGGCCACCCGCGACCGCGTGGCCGCGGCGCAGGCCGACCGGGACGCGGTCGCCGCCCGCGAGGAGCTGACGCGCAACCACGCGCGGAACCTGGAGGCCCTGCTCGCCGCCGCCCGAGAGCACGCCTCCGGCCTCGAGCGCGCCCGGGAACTCACCCAAAACCACGCAGACCACATCGCCCGCGAGCGCGACCAGCACCGGGTCCGCCGCGAGCAGGCCGATGTGCTCCTGCGCACCGCCCGCCTCCAGGTCACCGCTTTAGAGAACGCGATCCTTGCGGCCGATGCCGAGCTGGCCGAGCTCCGGCCCGCCCTGGCTGACACCCGCGCTGAGCTGGTGGAGACCCGCGCGCGCGCCGCCCGCGAGGCCGCCGCCCAGGCCGAGGCTGCCCGCCTCGCGGAAAACGACCTGCGAGCGCACCACGCCGCGGAGGTCGCCGCCGGCGCCCAGCGCCTCACCCAGGCCCAGGACGTAATCCGGACCCGAGAGGATAAGATCGGCCGGATGCAGGAGTCCCTCTCGTGGCGCGCCACCGCCCCGTTCCGCGCCCTGCGCCGCGCCCTGTTCGACGGGCCCGCGGCGCCGGCCGCGTCGGCCGCCCTGCTCGGCAATGTGGATTACCCGCAGGACTGGTCGCGGATCGCACCCACCCTCAACGTCCGCGGCTGGTCCCTGCACCGCGACCGGATCCCGCTTCAGGCCGTGCGCGCCCGCCTTGGCCGCACGCTCGCCACGGTGGAGTTCGGCCTTGAGCGCCTCGACGTGCTGGACCACTTCCGTGACCTTCCCGGCGCCGAGCGCTCGGGCTGGATCGTCAAGGTCGACGTGCCCCGCTTCGGCCGCCACCTGCTGCAGATCGAGGTGCAGGACGCGAACGGCACCTGGCACACCGCCGTCTCCCGCCCGGTCCGCCGGACCGCCGCGGCCGCTCCGCCCCCGCCCAACACCTACGCCGCGTGGGTGGCCGCCTACGACACCCTCACGCCCGAAGGCGCGGCCCAGATCCGCCAGCGCCTCGCCGGGCTCTCCCGGAAGCCGCTCATCTCAGTCCTGCTGCCCGTTTACGACGCTCCGGAGAAGTGGCTCGTGCGCGCCATCGAGTCCGTCCGCCGCCAGCTCTACCCCCACTGGGAGCTGTGCATCGCCGACGACGCGTCGCGGCAACCGCACGTGCGGCGCGTGCTCGAGCGCTACCAGCGCCGCGATCCGCAACGGATCAAGGTTGTCTGCCGCGACACCAACGGCCACATCTCGGCGGCGTCCAACTCGGCCCTCGCCCTCGCCCACGGCGAGTTCATCGCGCTGCTGGACCACGACGACGAGCTGCGCCCCCACGCCCTCGCCTGCGTCGCCCTAGAGCTAGACGCCCATCCGGACGCGGACCTCGTCTACAGCGACGAGGACAAGGTGGACGAGAACGGCCACCGGTACGACCCGTACTTCAAGCCCGACTGGAACCCCGACCTCTTCAACGTCCAGAACTTCATCAGCCACCTCGGCGTCTACCGGACGCTGCTGGTGCGCGAGGTCGGCGGGTTCCGGGTTGGTTACGAGGGCTCGCAGGACTGGGATCTCGCGATGCGATTGATCGAGCGGAGCGCGCCGGACCGCATCCGCCACATCCCGAAGATCCTGTACCATTGGCGCAGCGTGCCTGGTTCCACGGCGCTGCTGATCGGGGCCAAGAACTACGCGGCGCAGGCGGCGGAGAAGGTGATCAGCGAGCACTTCACCCGGATCGGGGTGGAGGCCCGCCTGTCGCCGACCAAGGGTTCGTACTGGCGCGTCCACTACCCGCTGCCGGTGCCCGCCCCGCGCGTCACGCTGGTCATCCCGACGCGCAACCGCCTGGAGGTGCTACGCCCGTGCCTTGAGAGCCTCCTCGGCCGCACTACCTACCCGGACTTTGAGGTGCTGATCGCCGACAACGGCAGCGACGACCCGGCGACGTTGGCCTACCTCGAGGAGGTCGCTCGCCCCGTGGCCGGCCGGGCGCCCGTGCGCGTGCTGCTGCAGCCGGGCGAGTTCAACTATTCCGCCCTCAACAACGCGGGCGTGGCCGCCACGGACGCGCCGCTGATCGCGCTGCTGAACAATGACCTCGAGGTCATCCACGGCGACTGGCTCGACGAGATGGTCTCGCACGCGCTGCGGCCCGAGATCGGGTGCGTCGGGGCAAAACTCTATTACCCGGATGACCGGATCCAGCACGCTGGGGTTATCCTTGGCGTAGGCGGGGTCGCGGCGCACGCCTGGCAAACGCACCCGCGGGGCGCGGCCGGCCAGGCCCACCGCAACCTGCTCCAGCAGAACCTCTCGGCCGTGACCGCCGCGTGCCTCGTGGTGCGGCGCGAGGTCTACCTCCAGGTGGGGGGCTTCAACGCGGACGAGCTCAAGGTCGCCTTCAACGACGTGGACTTCTGCCTGAAGGTGCGCGCGGCCGGTTACCGCAACCTCTGGACGCCCTACGCGGAGCTCTACCACCTCGAGAGCGCGAGCCGCGGCAAGGAGGACACTTTGGAGAAGCGGGACCGTTTCCGCGCTGAGGTGGAGCATATGCGCGCGCGGTGGGGCGAGTTGCTGGACCGCGATCCCGCGTACAACCCGAACCTTACGCTCACGATCAACGACTTCACGCTCGCGCTGCCCCCGCGCCCCTGGCCGCCGCTCGCCTGAGGCGGCTTCCGCGATGTACGCCTGCCTCGATGCCCCGGTCGCCGGGGTCCCCCTCGACCCGCTCGGCTTTGTAGTGCAAGGCTGGGTCCGGCCGGAGCCTCCGTTTGCCCCCGGGGAGGCGCTGGAGACGTGGGCGGATGGCGTGTGCCTTGGGCGCACCCTGACCCGCTACGAGCGGCCCGACGTGAATGAGGCCCTCGGTCTGCCCGCGGGCACCGCGTGCGGCTTCGAGCTCGCGGCACACCACCCGGGCGCGGGCGGCGCGCCCTTCACGCTGGAACTCCTCCGGCGGCCGGCAGGCGGGCCCGCCGGATCCGTGCTGGCCTGGGTGACGGTCACCCCCATCGCCCGCGATTACCGGCGGAACCATTTCGGGGTGCTGCTCGACCAAAGCACCACGGCGATTCAGCGACGGGAGAACATCTGGGCCACCGGGCCCTCGCAGGCCGAGGGGAGCACCGAGCTGGCGACACTGCTCCGCCGTCACCTCGGGCCGCCGCCGCGGAGCGTGCTCGACGTCGGCTGCGGCCTCGGTTCCTACGGGCGCGGCCTGATCGCCGAGGGTTACGCCTGGCAAGGGGTGGAGGTGAACCCGGAGGACTGCGCCGAGCTCGCCCGGCTGGGCCTGCCGCACCAGCGGGTGGACGGGCGGACGCTGCCGTTTCCGGACGGCGCCTTCGCCTCGGCGCTCTGCCTCGAGGTGCTGGAGCACGTCGAAGAGCCCCGCGCCTTCCTGCGGGAGATCGCCCGGGTGGCGCCGGCGCAGCTGATCGTCTCGGTCCCGAACTGCGAGCTCCTCGGCTACCTTTGGGACCACCTTGCGACCCCGTGGCACATGCTGGAAGCGAGCCACGTCAACTTCTTCACCCGCTGGAGCCTCGGCGCCCTGCTGCGCGAGTTCTGGCCGGAGGTCGAGGTGGGCTTCCACACCCTCTACCCGCTGCGTACCCCCGAGGGTAACACGCTGCACTACAATCTCCTCGCGTGCGCCCGCCGGCCGGACGTGCCGGCGGCGCCGGCGACCTGACGCCGATTGTTAGCTTGAGCCCCGGCGGGGTTCGTTTCCCCTCGGGGCAACTCCGTGACGCCGTCCCTGTTCCGCGCCGCCTACGGCGTCTGCCTGTTTCTGGTCATCATCGCCGCCAAGTGGGCGACCTTCGACCGTTTCGGCTCGCCGATGCCGGATTGGGACCAATGGGACGCCGAGGCCTCAGCGCTGCTAGTGCCGTGGCTGGAAGGGGACCCGGCATTCCTCGGCCACCTCTTTGCGGCTCACAACGAGCACCGGGTCGTCCTGACCAAGCTGCAGGCGTTGGCGCTGACGGCGGCGAATGGCCAGTGGGACGCACGGTTGGAGGGGGTGGTCAACGCGCTACTGCACGGCCTGGTGGCGTGGGGCCTGTGGGGTTTGGCAGCCCGGCGCTGGGCGGGCTGGCCGCTGGCCTGCTTCTGGGGGGTGCTGGCGGTGTGCTTCGGCCTGCCGCTGGGCTGGCAAAACGTCCTCGGCGGCTTCCACTCGCAGCAGTATTGGCTGCTGGGCCTGTCGGTCGCGACGGTGGCGCTGCTGCCCTTCGCGCGGGCGGGGAGCGGGCGGTGGTGGGCAGGGGCGACCGCGGCGGCGCTGGCGCTTTTCTCGATGGGTTCGGGCCTGCTGGCGGCCGCGGCGGCGGGAATGCTCGTGGCCGTGCGCTGGGCGCGCCGGGAGGCGCCGGCCCGGGATGCCGTCGCCACGCTGGCCGTGATTGCCGTGGTGGTGGGCGCGGGGTTCCTGCTGCGCGTGGAGGTTCCGTGGCACCAGGAGATGAAGGTGCCCACCGCGGCAGACTTCCTCGCCAGCATCGCGCACAGCCTGCAGTGGCCGTGGCGGGAACAAGATTGGGCGGCCGTCGCGCTCTGGCTGCCCTGGGCCCTGGTCGCGCTGGGCCGGCTGCGCCCCCCCACCCCAGGGAAAACCGCGGGGCCGCGGGATAATCACGCGCTGCTCGTGGCGGGTCTCGGGGGCTGGGTGCTCCTGCAGGTCGCCGCCACCGCCTACGCGCGCGGTGCCGGCGGCGGCTACCCGGCCTCCCGGTATATGGACACCCTGGCCTTGGGCGTGGTGGCCAACGCCCTCGCGCTGCTGCACCTTCACGCCGGCGCCCGGCCGCACCTCGTCCGCGGCCTCGGGTTGCTGTGGTTGGGGCTCCTCGCCGCCGGCCTGCCGCCGCTGGTGCGCGACACCTTCGGGAGCGACCTCCGCGACGCGAGCACCTACTACCGGAAGGCGGAGGGCTACCTGCGCCGCTACCTTGCCACCGGCGACGTGGACCACCTCATCCCGCCCGACATTCCCTACCCCAGCGTCGAGGGCCTCGTCGATCGCCTGACCATCCCCGGCCTTCGGGCCCTCCTCCCGGTGCCGCTACGGACCCCGCTCGCGCTGCTCCCGCGGGATCCCGAGGAAGGCGTCTTCCGCGTTAATGACGCCCGGGGCTGGATAACCCCCGACGCCCCGCGAAGGGGTCTGGCGCCCGGGACGCCGGCGTTGGACTACGGGGTCACCTGGGGCAGCCACGGGGCGGAGGGGCCGGCGGCGCGGGGGACTTGGCGGAGCGGGGTGCTGCCCGCCCCGGGGCTCCGCTGGCTGCGGTTCGAGACGGCGGGGCATCCCGGGGCGCCGGGGGTGGCGCTCGAGTTGCGCGCGGCGGAAGACGACCGCGTGCTGGGGTTGGTCGTCCCGTCGCGCGAGCCCGGCGAGAGCTGGCGGGCGGCTTACGTGCGGGCGCCGGCCGTGCCCTACCGGGTGGTGGCCCGCGACGACGCGGAACGTCACTGGCTGGCCTTCAGCGGGCCGGTGGAGATGGGCGGACTTTCCCACGCGGCCTGGCAGGCCACCAAACACGCCGGCACCCTGCTCGCGACCGCGCTGGCGGCGAGCCTCGCGTTGGCTCTCGCCGCGCTGGTCCGCCGCCGGCGGCCGGCCGGTTAAAGCCTTGTCGCGGACCCCTCGCCGGGAAGAACCTTCGCCCCCGATGAGATTCCTGACCCTGCCGGCACTGCTGGCGGCCGCTCTGCTGAGTGCGGCCGTGGCGCTGCCGCTGCTGCCCGCGGCCCGGATGGGCGGGGATCGCTTCGCGCTGGAGCTGGGCTACACCGCGCCCGCGGCGGCGAGCGTCCAGGTCTACCTCGATGACGGCGCGGGCTACCGGGATACCCTGCAGGCGCAGGCGGCGTTGCCGGCCGCGGCGGAGCCGGCCGTCCTCCTGCTTCCCTTGCCGGCCGGGACCTACCGCAGCCTCCGCCTGGATCCGCCGGAAGGAGGCA
>VHCI01000136.1 GCA_016871775.1 Verrucomicrobiota bacterium
GATGACGCCACCGCCTCTCCTCCCAGCTGTGCACGTGCATCCGTCCGCCCTCCGCGTCCGTCCAGGCGTGCTCACCCCGGCACTCCAGGATCACCTCCACGCGCGAGGGCAAATCCAGCTTCACATCTTTGACGTGCCAGGGCTGTTCCAACCCCAGCACCCGGGCGAAAAACTCGTGGTCTTGCATCGGCTCGCGAGCCTGCGCACGACCCAGACGCACGCAACCGCCGGCTTCCTTCCCAGCGACTTGGGGCTCGGAGCCGGAGGCGAAGACCAGTTCCACCGTCACTCAGGCTTCAGCCCCGCCCACCCCCGCATCCCACGGAAATGACCGAAGGACCGAAAAATAGTAGCTAAAGACGTAGGCATCGGTCTCCTTGCAGAGCTCGAGCCAAAGCGTGCGATCGATAAAGCTGCGCTCGTCGAGCCAGTTGCCGTAGTAGTTCGGGCTCGCGGGATTCGCGTAGTCGGGTGAACCAAGCGCGGCGGTCATGCGGTTGAGCCAGCCCACGAGCGCGGCGGCCTGTGCAGTGGTGGGCGGCTCGGGATCGGCGATGTCGTAGCTGCGGCTCGATCCGGGAACGGTGGCGACGGACGCGGCGTTAATGCGGTATTTGTAGGGCTGCTTGTCGTTTTTGAAAATGTAGCCGCCGTCGAGCAGCGCGGGATCGCTCATGCTGTCGTTGAGCTTGGCGATGTCCACGCGCTCGCGCCCGCGGTTGGGTTTTTCCATCAGGAGGTAGACACCGCGGTAGTCGGCGTAATCAAGGGTCGTGTTACCTTGGTTGAAAAATACCTCGACAAAGCGGCAGCGGACTCCGGCTCCGGGGCCGTTAGCGGCAAGCATCGTCTGCTGCATGAGGTAATTTCGCATCATCGACTTGTCTAACCAGACGGACTGCAGGATCCAGTCGCTGTTGCTCGGCAGGCCGAGCAACGGCTCGTTGCGATCGTCGTCCTCGTCCTCTTTCCAGAACTCAAGCGCATAGGGGCGCTCGGCCAGGCCGGAGCTACTCTCGCCCCGCACATGCGCCGCACCCCGCAGCACTTGGTCAGGCGCGTTGGCGAAGCTGGCCCGGTTGGTGCCGGGCTTGACATCATAAATTGCGATCTGCGTGAAGCGAAACGGGCGCAGGCCGGCGGGGCTGGTGAGGAGGTCGATGTTACGGAGGTAGCTGTCGAGGACGATGACCGGCAGGTTGCTGCTGAACGGTTGGCCGGAGGAATTGTAGTTGGTCGCAACGTTGAGCAGCCTGGTGGCACTGGTGTCGGCGCCGCTGCCGAGCCAGATGAAGGCGCGGTTTCCAGTCTTCGACGGCAGGAAGCCCGGCGCAAAAACGCGTGCTTTCACCGCCGTGCCAGCGGTGATGACGAGCGGGGCGGTGTAGAGCGGGGAGGTCTCGGTGGGTTCAGCGGTGTTCAGCGTGTAGCGGATC
The DNA here is from genome assembly GCA_016871775.1 of Verrucomicrobiota bacterium. GTDB lineage: Bacteria > Verrucomicrobiota > Verrucomicrobiia > Opitutales > Opitutaceae > ER46. The sequence continues at coordinate 1,437 of VHCI01000136.1, forward strand.
TCAGCGCCGGGGGGCGATCCGGGTGGCAACTGGATTCCCAGCGAGAGCGACGCCGTGATCACCGCGCTGGGTTGGTCGGCCTGCGGCACGACGCCGGGCTTGAAGAATACGGGCGCGGCAGCGCGGCGGCCCGCAGCTTGGCGGCCGCTGTTGGTCACACCGGGAGTGGGGGTCTCGAAGTATCCCGTCGTTTGCGCGGAGCCCAAGCCGCCGAACGAAACATCCTGCTGCTGCGCGGCATAGGTGAGCGTGTGCACCACGGTGCCGTCCGCGCGCGAGAGCGTGAGGGTGCCACCTTCTTTTTGCAGCGTGAAGTTGGTGTGCGGGCGGACGTTGGTAAAACGGTTTTTGCCCGAGGCGAAGATGATCTGATGGCCGAAAGCCGGGATGGTGAGGCTGGGCAGAGCGTAGCGTATGGGCGCGGTGTTACTTCCGGGCGCGCCCGTGTAGTCGATCCGCCAGCCGGCGATGCTCACTTCCGACGGGGTGCCGTTGTAGAAATCGATCCAGTCTGGTCGATCGCGATCCTCGTCCTCAAGACCGTTGGCGTTATCGGCGAGGATTTCCTCGATCACGACGTTGTTTGTCGCGACGGGCGCGATAGGAGTCGTGACGGTCGTAATCGACAGATCGTCGATGAACGTGTCCTGGGAAAGTCCACCGGTGGAGGAATTGAAGGCGAAGTTGGAGTTGGCCGTGGGGATGAAACCTGGTGTCGGCAACTGCGTGAAAATGACTATACCGTCATAGGTCAGATCGAGGCCGGTCGTCGCACTCCAGCGCAGCGTGACCGTGCGGAACGTCTGATCGAAGGTGAAATTTTCGCCAGGCAAGTTGGTGGCCAGGTAATTGCCCACGCTGCTGGCGTCGGCGAAAACCTCGATGCTCCGGGGGTCGCTGGCGGCGTTTTGGTAGGTGTCGAAATTCACGACGAGCCCAAAGGCCGAGATGTGCCCAGCGGCGCCGCCGACGCCGCTCAGTCCCGGGCCAAAGCTGATGTTGAACCCGTCCGCCGGCACAGCGTTGGGCTGCCGATCCATGAGCAGCCGAAATGTGACGGTGAACTCGGTCACGCTGGCATTAGGATCGAGTACGGGCAGCACGAGGGCGGTGGTCGCGCCACCGGTGCCCTTGTCGGCGAGACGCAGTGCGGTTTCGTTGCTGGCGCCGATGCCCGTCTTGACGATGCCGACATTGATCGTGCCGGTACCGTTAGCATCCTTGCGATTGGAAATCAGCGTAACATTCGCCGCCGTTCCATTGATCGTGCCGCCGCCGAGGTTGATCGCGGCGTTGATCACGCCGTTTGGGGTGTCGGCGCTGAGCGAGTTGAAGTTGTTGATGTAGGCGGCGGCGGGCAGGGTGGCGGGCAAGAGCAAGGCGAGGACGAGCGACGCAGCCAAGCGGGAGGGGCTCAGGCAGAGCATAATGGGGTCAGCGGGTTGATCTAGGAGCGTCGCGGAAAGGGAACTGACTTTTCAGGATCTCGCATCGGGTCGGCTATGAGGGAAGGGTGAGAGGGACGCCGGAACTGTTCCACCTTCGATGTTAGTCTGAGACGTGGGTTCAAGTGGTAGGTTTGGCAGTCGTTGGCAATCTCAGACGTAGGGACGGAACGGCTTGGTTGGCCGGCCTGGAGCCTGAGTTTGGTAAGGCGTTTTTGCCGCGAAGCGTCGCGACGATTCATAGCCAAGCGAGCTGTGCGGCCGCTCGGTATTGTAGTCCGGGCGGAAGTCTTCAAAGACGACGCGTGTCTCCGTCAAGGTCCGGAGTTGCTTGCGGTTCAGGCCTTCGTCGCTCCTTCAGCGTGCTGGATTCGCAGGCAGGACCCGTGCATTCCTCGCACAAGAGCAGCCATTGGGCGGCTGCGGCACGAATCTCGTGCCGTTCGCCTGCTCTGCGTGTTGCGCTTCGCCACAGGGACGTTGAAGCGCGGGCGGGCTAGGTCGATATCCTCCCACACGTGTCGCCCGCTCCGGGCCTAACTCCAGCCCACCAGAGGGCGTTACCGATCTGGGTGTTCCTGGGGTAGGCAAGGGCAGCAGGCAGCCGACCGGCTTAACTCCCCTAGCCGATCCCAGGATCATGGCTCCAAACGAGCTCGAGCCAGCGCTTGACGTCGCAATCCCAAGTGGTGCCTCCAACGATTACGATGCGACCCCGCAGCGTGACCGCGACGAAGCCGTCATTGCCTGCCAGCAGCTGCGCGCGCTTTCCCCAGCCGGCTGCTGATGCCATCGCTGCACAAACGACAGCAGTCAGCGCAACCGCGATAATGTTAGTGATCCGCCGCATCACGCTTCATGCGGGCGCCCGCAGCTTCCTGCGTTGGCCGTCTCGACCACGTGAGTTTGTCCAGCTGGTGGTCCGAGGGCTTGGGTTCGAGCAGGCTGGCGAGGTAGCCGGCCGAGAAAGTCGCGCAGGTACCAGCGGCGGCCCACCAGAGGAACGAGACCTTGGTGTCGAACGCGATCCAGAGCGTGGTGCAGAAGCCGGCAACGCAGCCGATGAGCGCGCCGCGCGCCGTGGCGCGGGCGGTGATCATGCCGAGCAGGAAGAGACCAATTAGCGGGCCACCCACTAGGCCGGCGACCTTGTTCGTGGCCTCCAGCAGCGTGCCGAGGCGCTCGACTAGGAATGCCAGCGCAATCACGATCACGCCGTAGGAAACCGTAAGCACGCGAGCGAGGCGCAGCTGCGCCTGATCGGATCGGTCGGCTCCGGGCCAGAGCCGTCTATGCAAGTCGATCTGGGTTGAGGAAGTCAGCGAATTGATGCCCGCGGAGACCGTCGACATGCTCGCCGCGTAGATCGCCGCGATGAAAAGCCCCGGCAGCCCGGGGGGCAGCTCGTTAATCACGAAGTAGGGCAGGATCTGGTCGGCCTTGGTGATCATGCCAGCGGCAAGCGGGTCGCCGTGTACCGAGTAGAACGCATGCAGCACGGCTCCGGTGCTGAAGAAAACCGCAGTCACGGGCAGCAGAAGCCAGAGTTTTAGCCAAAGTCCCCGCTGCGCCGTCTTCAAGCTCGCCGCCGCAAGGTAGCGCTGCACGGAGACCTGATCGGTCGCCGTCTGTACCAGATGCATAAAGACCGAGCCGATCACTAAGCCCCAGAGAGTGATCCGCACGGTGGGATCAAAGCTCAGGCTCAGGTTCATCCTCCCGCCTTGCCCCGAGATTTCGACGACTTGCGCCAAGCCGCCCGGAACGCGGCCGATCGCAAATGCCATGATCAGGAGCATCCCGCCAAAGAGCACGATCAGTTGCATGACATCCGTCCAGATCACCGCCCGCATGCCGCCGCAGGTCGTGTAGACCGTGGTGATTAACCCCGTGCAGAGGATGGTGAACCATAATGGCATCCCGGTCACCTGCTCGAGCGCGAGTGCCGGAGCGTAGGTCGCAGCCGCCAGCCATAGCAGCACGCGCAGGATGAACGATACCGCCGCCAAGGTGCGCAGCGGTCCGGAGAAACGCTCCTCCAAGTACTGGTAGGCGGTGAAGAAGCGGGGATTGTAGTAGAGTCGCAGGAACACGATCGTCGTCAGCGGGGTTGCGACGAAGAACCCGACGTTGACGAAATAAAACAATGGGCCGTTTAGGTAGGACTCACTCGGTCCCGCCATGAAGGAAATCCCGGAGAACAACGCCGCCAGGATCGTCATCGCAACCACAACAGTGCCCATGGACCGGCCTGCAAGGAAGTACTCGTCGAGGTTACGCTGTCCCTTCGCGAAGCGCAGTCCGATCGCCGCGGTGAGTAGCAGATACGCGCCGAAGACACCGTAGTCGAGTAGAGTGAAAGACGGAGCGAGGGCCTTCATTAGGTGGGGATTTGCGCCTGGGGCAGGGTCGCGGGCGATTGGCAGGGGGTCTGTCGCGCCGGCGGTGTCAAAGGCAAGGGGATTCGGTCAGTAACCTTTGTCCCAGCGCGGCTCCACGTTAGCGGCGATCGACTTCGTCACCCATACGTCCGTTCGTAGAGTTTGCAGGAGCGACTCTGGCACGAGTTTCGTCACCGGGCCGTGCAGCACGAGGCGCGTGGTGAGGCGCTGCCATGACGCAAACGAGCCGTCCACCGTGATGCCATGCATCTGGATGCGGTGCTTCGCCCCGATGACTTCCGCCGGACCGATCGTGGCTGCCTTGGGGGGGACCGCGGTCAGGTCGCCGCTCATGCCAAAGCAGCCGTGCAGCGAGTTCTGCGCCACCGTGAACGGGCTCAGCGTGCACACGCGCGGTCCCATCCGCTTCCACTCCTCGAACGTTCCGGCAAACTCCGGCGCATCGGGCTCGATGAACGCAAGGTGTCCCGTCCAGCCCGGGCCGCTATAGCAGATATCGGCACCGCCAAGGTCAGCCAGCATTCGTCCATAATCCTTCAGATTCTGGTCGGTGAAGACGCGAATCTGCCGCTCCGGCGGACGCAGCTTCGGGTCTAGTTCCGCGTAGAAGTGTTTCTTGAAGGCGTGGCCGAAGCCGAACTCCCACGTCTCAGGCGCAATCCGGCCATGCTCGTCGGCGTACTCGTCCATGTTGAACGTGTGCAGCCGGCGGCAGTTGACGCGCGCTCGGTTCAGCATCGTCGCGAGCTTAGCGTAACCCGGCCACGGGTTTGGCATAATCATCACGTAGCTCCGGCCCGCGGCCATCGCTTCGGAAACGCGGGAAAACATGTCGGCGATCCAGCGGCGCTCTAACTCGGCGTCCGGTATCACCGTGATCCGGAAGTCTGGGTTGCGGTGGCGGGTGATGTCCTGGTGCCGGATCGCGCGCGCCGCCGCGACGGCGCCTAGATCGCGGAACGGCACGAAGGTCGCAGGTGCGAAGGTAAAGCGGGCGGGGCGGCGTGATTTCATGAAAATGTCGGAGGACGTCAATGGGACGCGCGGCGGACAGCTCACTCGCGCGCGAAAACCTCCGACCCGCCAAGCCAAGTGCGTTGCACGCGCAGGTCGTCGTCCCAAAGCACTAGATCGGCATCGGCCCCAGGCTCCAAGCGGCCTTTCCGCGGGAGCCCGAGCAGCTGAGCCGGATTGAGCGTCCCCATGGCCCAGACCTGCTCCGGTGGCAGGCCTAGCCAACGGAGGAGATTTGCCATCCCGCGGTCCATCGTCAGAGCGCTGCCCGCCAGAAACCCATCCGTCGCGTGGCGCGCCGCTCGCGCCGCTGAAACCGTGACCGGATAGCCCCACGGCGTGTCGTACGTGCCCTCCGGGAGTCCAGCCCCGATGTTGGAGTCGGTGATCAATAGTACGCCGTGCCAAGTCTTGGCCGCGACCGCGGCGCGGATGGCCGCCGGATGCACGTGCACGCCGTCCGCGATGAAGTCCACGCTCGCGCGTGGGTCCGCCAGGATCACCTCCACCGCGCCAACGGGTCGCACGCCGGGATCGGTCTCCACGGGCGGATAGAACACATTGTAGAAATGCGTCGCGTGAAGCGCCCCGGCGTCGAGTGCCGCCGCCGTGTCCTCGACGCTCGCGCGGGTATGCGTCAGGAAAACGATGACGCCCTTTTCACGCAGCCGCTGGATCACGGGAATGATCCCCGGCGCCTCCGGACTCACCGACATCACCGCCAAGCGGCCCGCGCACGCCGCGAGCATCTCCTCCAGGACGCCAAGGTCTCCGGGCAGCGTCGGACATGCCGCTCCCCCGACCGCCATAAACGGTCCCTCAAGATGCAGGCCGGGGATATGTACCTCCGACGCCGCGGGGATCGCTGCCGCGATGGCCGCGATCCGTTCTAGCCAGCCGGGGCTCGGACGCGGCACGATGGTGGGCAGCACCGACGTGACGCCGAACCGGGCAAGCTCTCGCGCCGCGCTCCGCAGGCCATCCGGCCCCGCGGGGTCGTTCTCGTACAGGCTCCGCATCACGCCATGCGTGTGCACGTCGATCAGCCCGGGACTGAGCAGCCTCCCGCCGCCGTCGATGCGAGTGGTGGCCGTCGCCGCCTCCGGCCGCGGCACGGTTCCGACCGCTACGATCTGGTCGCCGCGTACCAGAACGTCGCCCGTGGTGATGTCGCGACCCGGGCGGACGAGACGCACGTTTTGGATGAGCACGGCAGACATGGGGGTGGCTAAGGATGATGCCGGAAGGGGGCGCTTCGTTGGCAAGATTCTCATTGGCAGGACCTCTTTTCTCAGCCCCGCCACTCTTCACATATCCCCCTGGGGCAGAGCAGGTCGAACTTGTTCACGATCCGACTAGGCACGCTGGTTTAGACTTTCTCCGTGGACCCGTGCTCGTGCGAGCGCAGGGCCGCGGTGAACAGCCGGTGGCTAAGTGCGGTTTCTTCGGGCTTCACGCAGCCGGCGGAGGGTCGTAGAGGGCGCCCGTGGGCGAGCTCATGCAGGAAGGCGGCGGTCATCTGCAACATAGCGTCAGGAAAACCGAATTCGAAAATCTCACCCGACACCGTCTTAAAGGCGCCCGCATAGCCGACGTCGATCTCCTGCCACGCTTGCTCGCCGCCGGAGAAAGTGAGCAGCTCGAGACGCTTGGGACTCTTAGTCGAGAAACGGACAGATGTCCGCGTGCCCGCGATCTCGACGTACCAGGTGTTTTTCTGCCCGGGCGCGATGCGCTGCGTGCGCAGCGTCCATGGGAAACGTACGCTGTCCCGGTCCTCGGCATCGCAAAGCAGCGTGGCGTTGTCCCACGTGTCACAGGGGGCACGGCCGCCTTTGCCGTCCGGACGCTCGGTCACGATGTTCGATAGCACGGCCCGCACGTCGCGCGGTTCCCAGCCGAGGCGGAACGGCACGTGGCACACATGCATGCCTAGGTCGCCCATCACGCCGTAGTCACCGTTGGCGGCGCGGGTGCGCTTCCAGTTGAGCGGCTTGGCGGGGTCGAGGTCGCTTGAGTGGAGTAAACCAGTATTTACCTCAATGACGCGCCCCAGGGCGCCGCTCTCCGCGAGTGCGAAGATGCGCTGGACTGCAGGAAAGAACGGGAATTCCGACGAGCAGCGCGCGAGCAACTCGGGGCGTTCTCGGATCGCCGCGAGAATCTCGGCGTTGGCCGCCTGATCGATGCCGAAAGGTTTCTCGCCCAG
>VHCI01000137.1 GCA_016871775.1 Verrucomicrobiota bacterium
GGCGTGAGGTGGCGGATGATCTTCATCTTCCCCGTGGTGCCCGACGCGCCGGCGTGACGCAAGCCGCACCGCCGTCAGTTCCCGGCGTGGGCCTCCATCCCGACGCACGAGCAGACGAGGTGCCGGTCGCCGTGGACGTTGTCGACGCGGCCGACGGCGGGCCAGAACTTGGCGGCGCGCGTGTGGCGGTCCGGGAAGGCGGCGGTCTCGCGGGAGTAGGCGTGCGGCCAGACGTCGGCGCACACGACGCGGGCGGTGTGCGGGGCGTGTTTCAGCGGGTTGTCGGCCGGGTCGACACGGCCCTCGGCCACGGCCTGCATCTCCGCGTGGATGGCGAGGAGGGCGTCGCAGAAGCGGTCGAGTTCCGCCTTCGATTCGCTCTCGGTTGGCTCGATCATCAGAGTGCCGGGGACCGGGAACGACATCGTCGGCGCGTGGTAGCCGTAATCCATCAGGCGCTTGGCGGCGTCCTCGACCTCGAGGCCGTGCTTCTTCCAGCCGCGGAGATCGATAATGCACTCATGGGCCACGAGGCCCTGCGCGCCGCGGTACAGAATGGGGAAGCGGCCCTCGAGGCGGCGGGCGATGTAGTTGGCGTTGAGGATGGCGCGTCGCGTCGCGGCGGTGAGGCCGACGCCGCCCATCATCCGGATGTACATCCAGGAGATCACGAGGATGCTTGCGCTGCCGAACGGCGCGGCGGAGACGGGGCCGATGCGCTGGTCACCGGTGCCGGGCGCGGCGGGGGCGAGGGGGTGCCCGGGCAGGAAGGGCGCGAGGTGGACCGCGACGCCGATCGGCCCCATTCCCGGACCGCCGCCGCCGTGCGGGATGCAGAAGGTCTTGTGCAGGTTCAGGTGGCAGACGTCCGCGCCGATGTGGCCCGGGGAGGTGAGGCCGACCTGGGCGTTCATATTGGCGCCGTCCATATACACCTGGCCGCCGTGCGCGTGGATGAGGGCGCAGATGTCCTTGATGCTGGTCTCGAACACGCCGTGGGTAGAGGGGTAGGTGACCATCAGCGCGGCGAGGTCGCGGCTGTGCCGGGCGACCTTCGCGGCAAGGTCGACCTGATCGATGTCGCCGCGGGCGTCGCAGGCGACGGGCACAACGCGGAACCCGCACATCACCGCGCTGGCGGGGTTGGTGCCGTGCGCGCTGGTCGGGATGAGGCAGATGTGGCGGTGCCCCTCGCCCCGCGCCTCGTGGTAGGCCCGGATGACGAGCAGGCCGGCGTACTCGCCCTGCGAGCCGGCGTTGGGCTGGAGGGAGACGGCGGCGAACCCGGTGCATTCGGCGAGCCACGCCTCGAGGTCGCGGAACAGGCGCTGGTAGCCGCGCGTCTGCTCGGCGGGGGCGAACGGGTGCAGCTGGGCGAACGCGGGCCAGGAGACCGGGAACATCTCGCTGGTGGCGTTCAGCTTCATCGTGCACGAGCCGAGCGGGATCATCGCGTGGCAGAGCGAAAGGTCCTTGGCCTCCAGCCGCCGCAGGTAGCGGAGCATCTCGTGCTCGGTGTGGTAGCGCTGGAAGGTCGGGTGCGTGAGGAAGGGCGATGTCCGCGCGTGCGGCGCCGCGTAGTCCGCCCCGGGCCCCGCGGCGGGCGGGCGGGCCGACTCGGCGAAGAACCCGAGGACCAGCGCGACCTCCTCGACGGTCGAGGTCTCGTCGAGCGTGATGCCCACGGTGTAGTCGTCGACCGGGCGCAGGTTGAGGCGCCGGGCGGCGGCCGCGGCGTGCACGCGTTCAGCCGCGACGCCGCCGACGGTGAGGGTGTCGAACACGGGCTCGGCGTTCACCTTTGCCCCGGCCGCCCGCAGGCCGGCGGCCAGCAGCGCGGTGAGGTCGCGCACGCGCCGCGCGATCCGCCGCAGGCCCTCGGGCCCGTTGTAGACCGCGTACATCGAGGCCATCACCGCCAGCAGCACCTGGGCGGTGCAGATGTTCGACGTGGCCTTGTCGCGCCGGATGTGCTGCTCGCGCGTGCCCAGCGCCAAGCGCAGCGCGGGGTCACCCTGGGCGTCCCGCGAGACGCCCACGAGGCGGCCGGGCATCTGCCGCTTGAAGGCGTCCTTGGTCGCGAGGAAGCCCGCGTGCGGCCCGCCGAAGCCCGGCGGGACCCCGAAGCGCTGCGCCGAGCCGACGGCGACATCGGCCCCGAACTCGCCCGGCGGCCGCAGCAGGGTGAGCGCGAGCAGGTCGGCCGCGACGATGGTGAAGGCGCCCGCGGCGTGCGCGGCGGCGAAGAACGCGGCGTAATCGTGGATCGAGCCCGTCGTGTCCGGGTACTGCACCAGCACGCCGAAGCAGGAGGCGTCGGGGGTGAAGGCGCGGTGGTCGCCGACGATCACCTCGATCCCGAGGGGGCGGGCGCGGGTGCGGACGAGCTCGATGGTCTGCGGGTGGCAGCCGGCGGAGACGAAGAAGCGCCGGTGCGCGGCGTCGTCGCCCTCCTTCAGCCGGTGGCACATCATCATCGCCTCGGCCGCCGCGGTGCCCTCGTCGAGCATCGACGCGTTGGCGATCTCCAGGCCGGTGAGGTCGCAGACCATCGTCTGGAAGTTCAGCAGCGCCTCGAGGCGGCCCTGGGAGATCTCGGCCTGGTAGGGGGTGTAGGCGGTGTACCAGCCGGGATTCTCGAGGATGTTGCGCTGGATCACGCCCGGCGTGTGGGTGCCGTGGTAACCGAGGCCGATCAGACTGCGGTGCACCCGGTTCTCGTCGGCCAGCCCGCGCAGTTCGGCCAGCGCCGCCGCCTCGCCGAGGGGCTCCGGCAACCGCAGGGGCTCGCGCCGGATCGCCGCCGGCACCGCCGCGTCGGCCAGGGCCTCGAGCGACGGCTGGCCGAGCAGGTCGAGCATCGCCCGGGTGTCGGCCCCCTCGCCGCCGTGGTGGCGGCGGGCGAAGGTGTCGGTCGGGGAGAGGGGGTCGCGCGGCGAGGACATTCGGCCGGACCGTACCGGGCCCGGCCGATGCCGCAACCGCGTTCTCCTCATTGGTCGCGCCCCCGGATTCGGGCCTTGTTTTCCCCGCGCGACGGGGTGTGGTTGGCTGAATGAACCGCGCCGAACGCGCCGCGCTGATCCACCGCCGCCTCGCCAAGCTTTACCCCGAGACGCCCGTGCCCCTGGATCACCGGGATGCCTTCACGCTGCTCATCGCGGTGCTGCTGTCCGCGCAGTGCACCGACCGCCGGGTGAACACGGTGACGCCGCGTCTCTTCACCCTGGCGGATAACCCGGCGGCGATGGCGCGCGTGCCGGAGGAGCGGATCCGGGAGATCATCCGGCCCTGCGGGTTGTCGCCGCAGAAGGCGCGGGCGATCGCCGGGTTGTCGCGGCTCCTGCTGGAGCGGCACGGGGGCGAGGTGCCGCGGACCTTCGCCGAGCTGGAGGCGTTGCCGGGCGTAGGGCACAAGACGGCGAGCGTGGTGATGGCGCAGGCGTTCGGCGTGCCGGCGTTCCCGGTCGACACCCACATCCACCGGTTGGCGCAGCGCTGGAGGCTGACCACCGGGCGGAGCGTGACCCAGACCGAGCGCGACCTGAAGCGCCTGTTCCTGCAGGAGCACTGGAACCAGCTGCACCTGCGGATCATCTTCTACGGCCGCGAATACTGCACGGCCCGGGGCTGTGACGGCACCGTGTGCCCGCTTTGCCGGGAAGTGAATCCGGGGCGGCGGCGGGCGATCCGCGTGCGCCCGGCGTGAACGCGTCGGATTTGGGATTGCCTCGCCCCCGCGGGCTTCCCACGGTCTCCGGCCCTGTCTGGACGCTTAGCTCAGTTGGTTAGAGCACCTGCTTCACACGCAGGGGGTCCGCGGTTCGAGTCCGCGAGCGTCCACCATCCTCATCATTAACGAGTTGCTTGTTGGGAGATCTCGAGTCTCAGCAGCTGGTCACAGCATTGCCGCCGAGATTCACCGAGTTTCGGGTGTCCGCTACAGCCAGTCGGGGGGGCGGGGTAGGGGCCTATTTTTGGCACCAGCGCACGCGGACGGGCCCACCCCTCCGGAATTTTTCTGCAAAAGCGGGCGCTCCCCTGAAAACAACCCTGACGTGATCCCGGAAATTCGAGCCGCTTGAAGGTTCGGTCTGGGTCGAACCGAAAGGACCCAGATCATGAAAGGAAAACGCTATAACACCGAGGAGAAAGTCCGCCTCCTGCGGGACGTGGATGCGGGCAGGAGCATCGTGGACATCTGTCGGGAGAAAAACATCTCCGACGTGACGTACCACCGTCGGCGAAAGCAGTTCGGACACCTGAACCTCAACGAGGCCAAGCGGCTAAAGGAGTTGGAGCGGGAGAACACGGAGCTGAAGAAGATGCTCGCCGACTCGATGCTGGCGAAGAAGGTTCTGGAGTACGCCACGAGGACCGTTCGGCCAGCGCGGGAATGCCATGAATGCACAGCATTACCTCGCGGTGTAGCCGCCGTCGACGACGAGGTTGGCTCCGGTGACGTAGCGGCCGGCATCGCTGAGCAGGAAGACGACCGGGCCGCCGAGTTCTCGAGCCTCGGCCATTCGCCCGAGCATGGTCATCTTCTCGTACTTCTCGAGGAAGGCCGCCGCCGGAGGCTTCGTCGGGTTGTAGATGCCACCGGGCGAGACGACGTTCACGCGGACGTTGGACTTGCCATAATAAGCCGCGAGGTAGCGGGTGACGTTAATCATGCCGCCCTTGTGAAAGAAGTAGTCGGGCGGTGCCCCCATCGACGTGCCCTCGTAGAGCCAGGGATTCATGCCGACAACACCGTACATCGACGAGATGTTCACGATGCTGCCTGAGCCTTGCTTAGCCATGACGTTGCCAAAGGTTCGGATCGTAGCGATGAAGCCGGTCGCATTATCGTCCATCGACTGCCGCCAGGCAGCGAGGTCGTCGGCAAAGGACTTCATCGGACGGGACGCGGAGTTGTAGACTACGCCGTCAATCCGGCCGTGCTGGGCGAGAATCCGCTCGCGGAGCGCGTGCAGGGACGGCTCGGAGTGCTGGTCGACCTCCTCCGGGTACACGGTATGCCCGGCAGCGGCGTGGGCGGCCACGATGTCCTTAAGGGAATCGCGATTGCGCGAAGCGATCACGACGGTGGCCCCGGCCGCGACGGCGGCTTCGATCAACGCCGGGCCGAGCAGTCCGGTGCCACCGAACTGGACGACAACCTTGCCTTGCAGAGTGAGAGGAAGGGGAGTGGGTTCAGACATAGGGAGAGCGGATCGCGGGCTTTTCGGCGGCGGGCAGGGTGTCGATTTGGCCCCGCAGCACGTCGGTGCGTTGCTTGGTGTAATTGGAGATCGCGACCACATCGGCGCCGACGCTGAAGACTCGGAATCCCTCGGCGACCATCTCGCCAAACGGGGCGTAGATACCCGCCGGCATGCAGAACTTGCCCGAGGTCTTGCATGCGGCGGCAGGCCACAACGACCAACGGATGATCCAGTTCGGCGACATCTCCGATGCGGTGGCTGAAGTCGCCGGAACCGATCAGGATACCGCTGAAGCCTGGCACCACGCAAATCACCTCGCGATGTTCAAGCGCCTCCGGGGATTCAATCTGAAGGATCAGCATTCTCTTACGGCTAGAGCGGGCGGGGTAATCGAGCGCGGGGACAAGGCAGAATTGTCCGTCGATATTAGCGTCATCGACGGCGCGATGGCCCTCTGGATGGAAGCGGACCCAGTCGACGATCTTCCGCGCCTCGCCGGCGTCAGCGACATGCGGCACGATAATGACAGCGGCCTCCATCTCGAACGGCTTGATGTCGTCGCTGTCGCTGCCCTCGGCGGCGCGCACCAGCGCGTCGATGTTGTGGATGCGCGCGGCGCGGATCTGGTTCTCCAAGCCGATCCAGTCGTACGGCACCTGCTCGGAGCAGAGACACTCCCCGTCGACACCGCAGAGTCCGGCGATTCCCACGACCCGCGGGTCGGAAAGGTGATCTTGAGCAGCGAGGGGATCTGGCCCGCGCGGAGAAGTCGGAGAATGCGGCTGGGACGTAGTTGCATCAAAAAGGGTCGAGGGCTAAGCGGGAATCATCAGTACGGGCCGATTTCGGACAGCGCGACCTCACGTCCGCCGGATTCTCGACTGCGGATGCCGGCGATGACGAGTTTCATCAACTCGACCGTCTCGCTGAAAGGGTAGGGGTAAACGCCAGAACGGAGGTAACCGATGAAGGCCTCCAGCTGGGCACGGAACGCGTAGTACGAGTCGCTGGAGGCGGTCTGCACGCGGCCGGCCGTCCCGCAGAGCTGCAGCACGCCGAAGCTGCCGTACATATCGGCGGACGCGACCACGACCGCATCGACCTCGCGGCGGTGCGTGAGGTGCACCACGTTGCGGGCGGCCGTGCCCGTGTTGCGCACGGTGAGAAAGCCGGGCCCGAGGATCGGGTATACGGCCTCGAGTGCGTGGATCCCGTAGGTTTCCCAGCTCTTGGCGGTGGTGATGCTCACGAAGCGCAAGTCACCCAAGTCGCGGGTCGAGTGGCGGTACGGCATGAACTCTTTCGTATAGCGCATGCTGCTGGAGGACATGATGGGCAGGCCCTGCTCGACCCAGTGCACGAACGTCTTCAGATCGGGCTCGTTGTCGGTGAGCGGCTTGTCGATGAAGACCGGAAGGCCGGCCTCCACGAAAGGCCTCGCGCGTTCAACGTGCTCGTGCCCGATGTCGGTGGCGATTATCACCGCGTCGACGTGCCCAATCACGTCGGTGGGCTTTTCAACCACGTGGGGAATGAGCGAGCAGCAGGCGACATGCTCGGCGGTGAAGCCGCCGCTGCCGGCGCAATGGATGTGGGTGACGCGCGCCCCGGGGATCGTGACCGTCGCGGCGGGCTCTTTGTTCAGGTAAACGGGAATGCCTGGAAACGGACACTCCTTGGTCATCAGCTCGCGGTCATAACCGTTGAAAAGGGCGCTCCAAGAGTACGGATGGCCGTTGCCAACCGTCGACCCGAGCATGGCGAGACGGATGGCTTGAGGATTACGGACAAGGGGCATGAAAAAGAAGAGTTTACTCGACGCTTAGGGGAAGCTTGCCGGAGCGGTACTGGCTCTCCCAGACTTGGAGCACGTCGGCGGTGTAAGCGTCGACGGAGCGGTTCTCGCCGATGTGGCGGAGCAGCTCCGGAAGCCAGCGATGGCCGAAGCGCACGTGCTGCGTCTCGTCGGCGATATCGTAGCGCACGAATTGCTCGCTCAAGCGGTCGCCCGACTTCTCGTGGGCCTCGACGCGACGATGTCGATAGGGGAACGCGTGAACCTCGTTGCCCATCGTGAGCATGCAGTACTGCATCACCGGCGGGAACTGGCAGCGCCAGCGGAAGACCTGCAGGTACTGCGGACTCTGGAAAGGATCGAGGCCGTTGCGGCGCATCCACTCGTAGCCCATCAGGCAATGCCGCACCTCGTCGTAGAGATGGCGCGCGCAGTCGAAATGGAATTCCCACGGCATGTCGCGAAGTCCGTAAAGCACCACGGCGACCGTCTCCGCTGCCAGCATCTCCGTGGAGTAGCGCTCGAACTCCTCGATGGTGTGGGCGCGATGATCTTCCTCCGGGGGCATCGCGGCGAAGTCGGCACCGCGATTAGTGAAGCGGGCGTCGCGGGCGGCTTCGCGCGGCGGGGTAAACGCTCGGCGCGCGGGCGGCGGGGTCGGCACGGCAGCGCGGGGGCCGGCACCGGACACGCCCCCGGAAGCATCGAGGAGCGCTTGGATGTAGCGTTCCCACGCTGCGGCGCCGGTGGGGTCTGCGCATTCCGCCTCAGCGGCAGCGAGCAGCGGGAGCACCCGTTCCTGCTGCGCGCGCAGATCGAGCAAGGCATGCTTGATCGCGTAGACGCTGGGGAGGTCGCTGTTTGGGAACGTCGCGGTCTCGTGGTCCGCGAGGGCCTTGATCAGTGCCGGAAACGCCACCCGGTAAATGCCTCGGACGAGTGCTTGCTCGTTGGGAGCGTGGCGCAACTCGCCGCCCAATCGCACGAACGCCCCGTCGTCGGGGCGTTGGAACGCGGGCGACTGGATCTCGCGCAGCCTCAGATAGAACGCATTTACGCGCAGCGCGCCTTCCCAGATGGTGCGCCCCACCTCGCACTTTGTCTCGAAGTGGCCCACCGCCGGCATCCAACCAGCTAGGACCTGCAAGATCTCGTGCTCGAGGAAGCGGTAGCGGTTGAGCAGCCGGCGGTTCGCATCGATCGGCAGGGTGATCGCACCCTGCGCCGAAGACGTGGAGTCGGGGCGTAAGACCATAGGAGGTTACGAGGCAAAGTTGCCGCACTGGGCGCGAACGCCCTGATCGGCCGAGGCGAGGGCGGCGAGATTGAAGCGGAGCGTTTGTTCGGCCGCCTCAAGGGAACAAAGGGCGGCCGGACGTCCTTCCACGAGATCGAGGAAGCGATTAGCCTGGACGATAAAGAAGGTGTCGCGCTCTGCCGGAGGCATATTCTTCCACGTCCAAGTGGTCTCGCCGAGGCGCTGGATCCCCCATCGGCGC
>VHCI01000138.1 GCA_016871775.1 Verrucomicrobiota bacterium
CGGTTTCCAGGCGACCTTCTTCCGCCAGGCCGCCCCGCGGCCCCACGCGAGTGAACCGGCGGGCGCCTTCGGCCGCGACCAGCTGTTCCTCGCCCATATGGCGTTGCTCGACGTGCGCAGCGGAGCGTTCCGGCACGAGGAGCGCCTGCACCGCGAGGGTTGGGCGGCCGGCGCCGCAACCGAGGCCCTCGACGTCCGCAACGGCGACTGGAACCTGCGCCTGCGTCCAAAAACCGGCCCGCATGAGCCGGAGCGACTCGACCTGCGCGGCGGCATCCGGGCCGAGGTCGCGCTGCGGCTTTCGCTCGAGTCCCGCAAACCGCTCGTGGTCTTCGGCGAGGACGGCGTGTCCCGCAAGGGCGCGGAACCCACCGCGGCCAGCCACTACCTGACGTTCACCCGCCTCGCGACGACCGGTCTGCTGCGCTTGGCCGGGCCGGAGGGCCTGGAGGAGGTCGCCGTCACCGGGGAAGCGTGGCTCGACCACGAGTTCAGCAGCAGCCAACTCGGGTCTGGCCAGGTCGGTTGGGACTGGCTCAGCGTGCATCTGCGCGACGGGCGCGAGGTGATGCTTTACCGGCTGCGGCGCGCTGACGGCTCGGCAGACCCGGCTTCACGCCTCACGTGGATCGACGCCGCGGGCCGGACGAGCGTTCAGCCCTTCACTTGGGAAATCCAACGCCTCTGGCGCAGCGCCGCCACCGACGCCGCCTACCCCACCCGCGTCCGCGTCCGCACGACCGACCCGGTAAGCGGCGCGGCGGTGATCCTGGACGTGGAGCCGCTGGCCGAGGACCAGGAACTCACCGGTGCCCTCGGCGGCATCCCCTACTGGGAAGGGGCGTGCCGGATCAAGGGCGCGGACGGCGCGGAGCTCGGGCGCGGCTACCTCGAGTTGACCGGCCACGCGCGGCCCCTGCGCCTGTGAATCGGCCACGCGCGGCGAGTCACTCGCCCGGTCCGCGCGGGGCACTGGGACGACCGCCCCACCCGCCCTTGAGGCTGGCGAGGTAGGCGACCAGATCGCGCAGCTCACGCGGCTGCAGGACGCCCTCCATCGGCGGCATAATCGAGACGGTGGGCGTGCGTGCCGCGATCTCCGCGAGCGGCACGCGGCGCCGCCGGCCGTCGAAGAGCCGCACCGTGACCTCCGTGGCCGACTCCGCCGCGAGGGTCCCGGTGACCTCGGTGCCGTCGCGCAGCGAGACGTTCACGATGCCGTAGCCCTCGGCGATCTGGGCGGAGGGCTGCAGGAGCGCTTCCAGCAGGTAGGCAGGGTCGCGCTGGCTGCCGATCGCGCGGAGCGCGGGACCGACCTCGGAACCGGCCGACGACTCGAAGTTGTGGCAGGCGGTGCAATTGGCTGCGGGGTGGTTGGCGGCCAAGTCCCGGCCGCGCGCAACGTCGCCGCCCGCGAGCAGCTCGCGGCGAGCGCGGGCCGAGGTGGACACCGCGTAGGCCTCGAGGCTCGCGGCGATCGCGGGCCGGGCGGCGGCGCGGGCGCGCAGGGCCTCGACCAGCTCGAGACGCACGCCGTCCTCGACGCGATCCGCCGCCAGCGCCGCCGCCCACTCCTCGAGGAGCGCGTCGGCAACGGGGGTCGCCAGCGCGGCGACCGCGGCGATCGCGGGCTGGCGTTCGGGCACGGGGCGGCCGGTCCAGGCCGCCCGCGCGACCGGCACGATGCGTTCGGGCGCGAGGCGCGGGAGCAGTTCCACGGCGGCGTGGAACAGCGGTCCCGGGGAGCCGGCCGCGAGCGCGAGGTCGAGGGCGCGGCGCGCATCGGGCCCGGAATCCCCCTCCCCCGCGAGCAGGCGCAGGGCCTGGGCACGCAGTCCGGGCGCGGCGCCGGCGTCGGCCACCATTGCCGCGACGCGGGCGGCACCGGGGCGCAGGCCGTGGGCGATGATGATCTCGATCGCGCGCGTGCGCAGCGCGGGGTCCTCGAGGCCAAGGAGCGCGTCGACGCGCGGGGTCAGCACGGCGGCGATGGGCTCGGGCCGCAGGGAGCGCGCCCAGCCGTCGAAAGGATCGAGGCGCGGCGGGACGGCCCAGAGGCGGAGGGCGCCGAGCGCCTCGCCCCGGGCGGCGGCGGTCGCGGCCGGGTCGAGCGCGAGGACGAGGAGCCGTTCGGCGGCCGCCGGCGTGCCGACGCGGAGGTTGGCGTGGAGGGCCCGGCGCAGCGTGGGCTCGTCCCGCGGCGGCGTCGCGAGCAGCGCGGCCAGCCGCGGGAGGGCGGCCGGGAGCGACTCATCGTCGTAGATCGCCCGCGCGGCCTCGGCCACGACCAGCGGATCCGCGTCCGCGAGGAAGTCCGCGACCCCGGCATCGACGCGGCGGCGCAGCGCGACGACCGCCGCAAGGCGCACCCGCGGGGAGGGATGCAGGACGCGCGCGAGCAGGTCGGCGCGGTCCGCGCAGCCGGCGAGGCCCATCACCGCCGCGTGGCGGAGCACGGGGTCGTCCCCGGCCGCCTCGGCGAGCGCGAAGAGCGGCTCGACCGCGGCGCGGAGGGCGAACTTGCCCACCGCGATCGCGGCTTGGAGGCGCACGCGCGGAGCGGCATCCGCCAGCAGCGGCACGAGGGCGGCGCCGCGGCCGCGCGCGGCGGCGTTGGCGGCGTCCCCAAGGACCTTGGCGGCCTGGGCGCGGATCTCGTCGTCCGGATCGCGCAGGAGGGTGAGGATGCCGGCGGGTTCCGCGGCGCCGCGGCGCAGCAACTGGCCGTAGCCCCAGAGCGCGTGGTAGCGGGCGAGCGGGGCCGTGCGGGCGGCGGTGGCGACGGCGAGCAGTTCCCCGTGGCGGCCGCGGCGGGCCAGCTCCAGCTGGGCCCCCTGCCGCACGCGCTGGTCCGGGTTGCCGAGGTGGCCGGCCAGCTCGAGATGCGAACGCTCCGCGAAGCCAGCGCGCAGCAGCTCCGCGGTCCGCGCCCGCAGCGGGTTCCGCACGTCCTCCCGCGCGTCGACGCGCCAGAGAGCGCCGAGCCCGTCCAGCGGGTACCCGCCCATCCAGTCGACCATCATCAGCGCGCCATCGGGGTGCCACGCCATCCCGATGCCCATCACGCCGTCGTTGAGGATGCGGGCGCCGGTCATCCGGTAGGTCGCGCCGGCGGGCTCGGCGTGGAACCCGCGCAGTTTGCCGGAGGGGAACTCGTTGAGCAGGAACAGGCCGTCCTGGGGCCCGCCGAGGGCGGTGCCGGGGTTGAAGCGAAAACCGGCGGGGCCGTCGGAGTAGCTGAGCAGCGGCGGGAGCAGGTAAGCCGCCTGCCCGGGGAAACGGGGCTTCCACAGGCCCTCGCGCATCCACGGGCTGTCGGTGCGCAGGTACTGGTAATTGCAGCGCCAGCCGCTGTCGCTGCCCTCGACCAAATGTACGAAGCGTTCTCGCTCGCCAGGCTGGTCCGCATCGTTGTCCACGCCGATCAGGTCCCCGACCTCGTTGAAGGCCGGCTCCTGCACGTTGCGGTTGCCGCGCGTGAACACCTCGAACCCGGAGCCGTCCAGTTCCATCCGCAGGGTCGCGCCCTCGTTGGGGAAAGCGAAGCGCCGGCCCTCGCGCGAGACGACGTTGCCGCCCTTGTCGCCGATGCTCCAGTAGAGACGCCCGTCGGGCCCGACCACGAGGCCGTGCATATCGTGGCCCGCATAGGCGATGTGGACGCCGAAGCCGGTCAAGACCACCTCGCGCTCATCCGCCACGCCGTCGTCGTCGGTGTCGCGGAAGCGCCAGACGTCGGGCGCGATGGTCGCGTAGAGCCAGCCGTCGTGCCAGAGCACGCCAGCCGCGATGCCGGTCACCTCGGTGTTGAAGCCCTCGGCGAACACGGTGATGCGGTCCGCGGTGCCGTCGCCGTCGGTGTCGCGCAGCTGGTAGATGCGCTCGGAGTGGTGGGTGAGGTCGCGCCAGTCGATGGAGCCGTCGCCGTTGTGGTCCGCGAGCATCCCGCGGGGGGCGCGGAGGCGGCCCGGGGCCAGCTCGCGCTGGTAGAACTCACGCTTGGCCTCGACCGAGGTGAGGCCGACGTCATCGGGGATCCACTGGGAATGCTCGCGGATGTCGAGGTCCCCGACCTTGCGGCGGGTGGTGGCGGCCACGTAGACGCGACCGGCCGGGTCGACCGCGCAGGCGACCGGATCAGGGACGTTGATCGCGCCGGACCACTTGTGGAGCACGAGTTCGCCGGTGGCGGGCGCGGCGCGGTCCGGGCTGCGGGTCTGGCGGTCCTCGGCGGCCGCGAGCGGCAGCGCGCCGAGCAGCAGGAAAGCGGGTACGAGGCGGGGCGTCACGACGGCGAACGTTGCCCGGCGCGCGCGGGGTTGTCGCGCCCGAAGTGCGGCCATCGAAGTCGCGGACGGCTCAGCGCCGCGCGGGGGCCGCCTTGCGGGCGCCGCCCTCGGGGCGCGCTGGCGGGCCGAAGTACGGGTACGCGTCCCACGCGTCGTGGGCGGGATCCGCCCGCGGGTCGCGGGTCTCGCGCATCCAGCGTTCCACGCGCTCCCGCAGCTCGCGGCGCGCCTCGGCGTGCGCGGGATCACCGGCGAGGTTGCGCAGCTGGTGCGGGTCCGTGCGGAGGTCGTAAAGCTCTTCCGCCGGACGTCGCTCGAGCGCCCACGCGCGGAACGGTGCGAGGTCCGGGCGCGCCCCGCCCTGCACCAGCAGGTCCTTCAGTGGGGAAAGGTCGACGTCCCCGTACGGTCCGACCGAATGGTACAACTCCGGGTCGCCGGCGGGCCAGCGGTCGGAGCGCAGGTTCCAGAGGTAGAGGTGGTCCCGGGTGCGGATGCCACGCACGGGGTAGCTGAGGTCCCCGCGGCGGACATTCGCGTGCCGTTCCCGTTCGAGGAAGACCGCGTCGCGCCGCACGGCGTCGGGGCGGTTCAGGATGAGGTCGGCGAACCCGCGCCCGGTCATCTCGGGCTGCACGGGCAGGCCGGCCAGCTCGAGGAAAGTGGGCGCGAGGTCGGTGAGGCTGATGAACTCGGGCCGCACCTTTCCCGCGGTGAGCCGCCGGCCCCAGCGGACCGCGAAGGGTACGCGCGTCCCCGTGTCGTAGCAGTTGGCGAGGCCGCGGGGCATCTGCCAGCCATTGTCGCTGGTATAGATGACGACCGTGTCCTCGAGGAGGCCGGCCGCCTCGAGGCGCGCGAGGTCCTCGCCGACCGCGGCGTCCATCCGGCCCACGCTGGCATAATACGCGAGCAGCGTGGCGCGGGTGACGGGGTCGTCCGGGAACTGGGGCGGGATGACGAGGCGGGAGGCGTCGAGGCCCGCGTGGTCGGCGGGGTCGTAGCGCCAGCGGTGGCGGGCGGTGTCGGTGTTGCCGAGCCAGAAGAAGAAGGGGCGAGAGCGGTCGCGCGCGCGGAGAAAGGCGGCGAGGTCCGCGTGCTCGGGGCCGACGGGGTTGTGCGGCCAGCCGGAGTCGCGAAAATTGCCGGGGCTCCAGCCCTTGCCGGTAAAGCCCACGTCGTAACCGCCGCGGGCGAGGAGGTCGGTGAAGACGACCAGACTCCGGTCGAAGCGGCTCCACAGGCTCGCAGCGTCCGCCAGCTGGTGGGCGGCGCGGCCGGTGAGCAGGCTGGAGCGGGTCGGCGAGCAGGACGGTACCGGGCAGAACGCGTGCTCGAACACGATGCCCTCGCGCGCGATCCGGTCGAAGACGGGGGTGCGGGCGACCGGGTCGCCAAGCGCGCCGGCGTGCGGCCAACCCCAGTTGTCCGCGAGGACCAGCAGGATGTTGGGACGCGCCGGACCGGCGGCGGCCAGCGGGGCGGCGGCCGCGAGGAGCAGGGCGAGCGGCAGGAGCCGGCGGGAAGGACGGGACATCGGCATCAGGGGATGGGCGTGGCGCGGGCGGCGAGCTCGGCGGCGAAGGTGGCCACCACGGGGGCGAGCGCGGATTCGGCGGCCAGGTTGCGGGTCTCGGCCGGGTCGGCCGCGTGATCGTACAACTCGCGGGCGGCGAGAGCGCCCGTGGCGAGCTCGCGCCATTCGACGTATCGGTGACGGTCGTCGCGGAGCGCGCGGCCCAAGTGGGTGGCCTGGCCGTACGAGGGGCGCGGGTGCTGGGACGCGGCGAAGCGGGCGCCGGGGGCGGCGGGATCGCGCAGCTGCGGAACGAGGCTGCGGCCCTCTGTGCCGGCGGGAGGCGGCAGCGCGCAGAGTTCTGCGAGCGTCGGGTAGAGGTCGAGTAGTTCGGCGAGGCCGGGTGCGGCGCCACCGGCGCGGGCGACGCCGGGGGCGGCGATCAGGAGCGGCACCCGGGCATCGAGCTCGTAGTTGCTTGTCTTACCCCAGAGCGCGTGCTCCCCGAGGTGGAATCCGTGGTCGCTCCAGAAGACCACGATCGTCCTTTCGGCCAGCCCGAGGCGCCCGAGTTCGCCGAGCACGCGGCCCACCTGCGCGTCGAGGAAGCTGACGCAGGCGAGGTAACCGTGCCGGAGCTCGGCCACCAGCGCGGGCGGGAGTGGCCCCTCCTTCGGGATGCCGGCGTAGCCGCGGAGCTCCGCGCCGGGATGGCCGGCAAGGGCGGGCGCGTCCGCGGGCGCGGTGGCCGGGGCGGGCGGGGCGAGGCGCGCGCGGTCGTAGAGGTCCCAGTAGCGGCGGGGCGCGTTGAAGGGCAGATGGGGCTTCCAGAAGCCGACCCCGAGGAAAAAAGGCCCGGGCCGCGCGGCGAGCTCACGCAGGCGCGCGACCGCGGCGGCGGCGATGCGCCCGTCGAGGTAGGCCTCGTCTGGCACGTCGAGGCACTGCACCGCCGCCCCCTTGGCCCGGGGCGCGGTGGCGTCCGCCGGCCAGACCCAGTCCGCCCAGTGCGGACCATCGGCGAACCGCGGCGGCTCGGACCACGAGGGCGGATCGCTGAAGGGGAACGGCGGCTTCGCGCCCGACTCGTTGTGGAACAGCTTGCCGAGGCCGACCGCGGTGTAGCCGTGGAGCCGGAAGTGCTGCGGCAGCGTGACCACGTCCGGCAGCGTCTCGCGGAAGTGACGGCGGAGGTCCCAGACGCGGAGCGTGTCGGGCCGCCGCCCGGTGAGGACGGAGGCGCGGGAGGGGTTGCAGACCGCCTGCTGGCAGTAGGCGCGGGTGAAGCGGACGCCACGGCCCGCGAGGGCGTCGAGGTGCGGGGTGCGCGCCTCCGGGTGGCCGTAGGCGCCGAGATCCGTCCGCAGGTCATCGGCGGCGATGAACAGCACGTTGGGCCGCGACGCGGGGGCGGCCGAGGCGACGATGGCCGGCAGGGCAAGCAGCGCCGGCAGCAGGGCGGTGAGCACGCGGCGGAACATCGGGGCGGGACGCGCAGCGCGGGGACGTCGGCTCAGAAGCGGCCGCGCAGGCCGAGCGTCCAGACCGCGCCGTAGTACATATTGATGCGGAGGTTCCCGGGCTCGTCGGCGTAGCCGCGGTTGGGCGAGTTGAGGATGTTGCGGCCGCTCAGCGTGAACTCGTAGGTGGAGCCGAGCTTGAGGCCGCCGCTGACGTCGAACATCAGGCGCTCGTACTGCCACTGGGCCTGATTGACGCCGATCGAGGTGGCGCGGGCGGAGGACCAGGTGGAGCGCAGCTGCAGGTTGAAGCGATGGTTGGAGAAGCGGATGCCGCCGTTGGCGGCCTTGGGCACGATATTGGTGAGACGCAGGTCGGGGATCGCGCGGGAGACGGAGCCGAAGACGCTGAACCCGCGGGCGAACCCGGGCAGAAACACGAGCTGCTGGCTGTACTCGACCTCCACGCCCTTGAGGCGGCGCACGCCATCGAGGTTGCTCGGGCGCAAAAAGGTGTAGCCGGTGTATTCGGGATCATCGGCGTAGCCCACCTCCTCCGCGGGGACCGGGCGGTTGGCGACGCCGAGGTTGCGCACGTTGAGCCGGTAGGCGGAGACGCTCAGCGTGCCCGCCGGCTCAATGTAGTACTGCACGCTGGCGTAATACTTGTCGGAGGTCTCCGGCTTCAGATCCGGGTTGGGCACCTGCACCGTCTGGTTGTTGTCGTTGACCGTGATCACGCCGGCCAGGTTGTTGTAATCGGGCCGTCCGATCGACTGATTGGCGGAGAGCTGGAGGACGAGGTTGCGCGCGAGGGAATACTTCGCGCCGCCGCTGAGGAAGTCGTGCTCGTAGCCGCCGTACTTGTTGAAGCGGACAAAATTCCGGTACTGATAAGCGAGGAACGGAATGGTGTTCGGGGTGTACCCCGCGGCGCGAACCAGGGGCGCGGGCAAAATGTCGAACGTGCGCCCGACCGTGCGGGTGCGCTCGCGCCGCACGCCGAGGTTCAGCCGCACGTCGCGCCAGCGGGTGTTGAACTCCACGTAGGCGGCGTCGACCTGCTCCTTGATCGCACGACCGGTGGTGCGCTCGATGAGGAAGT
>VHCI01000139.1 GCA_016871775.1 Verrucomicrobiota bacterium
TGACCGTCACGCTGTCCTGCGACCATCGCGTGGTCGACGGCGCCGTCGGCGCCCAGTACCTCAACGCCCTCAAGACGCTGCTCGAGAGCCCCGCCCTCCTGCTGCTCTAGGCGGCGGCGGGCGGTAGAGGTCGCCGCAGCAAACGGGCTAATCGACGCTCACGCCGCCGGCAGCGTTGGCCTCGAAATCCTGCTCGCCGAAACGATAGGACTGCCGGGCCTTGAGCGAAGGGCGGCCCAGACGTGGCGGCCGCGCATCCAGCCGAACGGCCGATCCTCGGAATGCAGGTGGTCGACGTCATCGACGAACCAGTGCGCCTGCGCTGGTGGGTGGTATAGCCGGGACGGCTCTGCTTCGCTTGGCGCTCCAGCTCGGTGCCTGAGTGCCGATTGCGGCCGGGAAACTCCTACGCCTCCATCATCGCCGTGGGGTAGTCCCGTGTTTCACGTCGCGGCCACGCTCGGGCAGCGACGGGCGAAGGCCCTTCTCGGTCAGCTCCTTCGCGGCCCAGCCACCGCTGATACCAGCGCCCGTGGCGATCGCATCAAAGGTGTTCTGCGTGGTGCCGGCGCCTCCCCTCTTCATTGGGGCGAACTAGCAGGGGCTTCGGCCGATCCACGCTTTCGGACCGCCGTTTAAACCCCAAAACGTCCGTGGGCGCGGTTGACGCGGCGGACCGCTTCCGGCTCGCTCGCCCACATCCGATGCCGCCCCGCCGCCTTGCCCTGCTCCTCGCCCTCGCCGCCCCGCTCCTCGCCGCCACCCCGCGCTGGAACCTCCTGCTGGTGACCGCCGACGACCTGAGCTGCGATTCGCTCGGCGTCTACGGCTGCCCGCTGCCCGGGGCGACCCCGGAGATGGACCGGCTGGCAGGGACCGGCCTGCGCTTCGCCCACGCCTTTGTGCAGGTCGGTAACTGCATGCCCTCGCGCAACGTGCTCTTCTCCGGACGCTACCCGCACAACAACCGCATCGAAGGATTTTACCAGGTGCGCGATCCGGGCTGGCCCCATCTTTCGGACCTCCTCCGTGCGGCCGGTTATTACACCGGGATCCGGCACAAGGTGGAACATTCGACCCCCTACTCTCCCTACCCCGGCTGGGATGTGGTCCTCGACCGGCGGCCGGATGGCACGCCGCTCCACCAGAAAGATCCCGCCTCCTACGGGGAGAGCGCGCGCCGCGCGATCGCCGAGGCCCGCCACGCGGGGAAACCATTCTTCCTAAACCTCAACCTCTCTGATCCCCACAAGCCCTTCTTCGGCGAGGACGCGGCCGCCGACGCCCGCTACCGGCCCAGCCGCGTGTTCACCCCCGCCGAGGTCCCGGTGCCGGGCTTCCTATTCGACGATCCGCAGGTGCGGGCCGAGCTCGCGCGCTACCACTCGTCGGTGCGCCGCGCGGACGACGGCCTCGGCGCCATCCTCGCGGCGCTCCGCGAATCCGGCGAGGAGGAGCGCACCGTCGTGATGTTCCTCTCGGACCACGGGATGCCCCTCCCCTTCGCCAAGACCCAGCTCTACTTCCACAGCACGCGCACACCGTGGATGGTGCGCTGGCCCGGCGTCACTCGCGCTGGCGCCATCGACGACCGCCATCTTGTCTCCGGCGTCGATCTGCTCCCCACGGTCCTCGAGATTCTGGGCCAGGCGCTGCCGCCCGGGGTCGACGGCCGCTCGTTCGCCGAACTGCTGCGCGGCGAAACGCAAGCGGGGCGCGACCACATCGTGGCGGAGTACAACGAGAATTCCGGTGGCCACCGACATCCGATGCGGACAATCGTTACCCGCGAGCACGGCTACCTATTCAACCCGTGGTCCGACGGGAAACGCGTGATGGCGACCGCGACCCGCGGCAGCGACACCTTTCGGCGGATGCAGGCGCTCGCCCGCACCGACCCGGCAGTCGCGGCCCGGCTGGACCTCTTCGAGCACCGCCGCCCCGAGGAACTATATCATTACGCCTCCGACCCGGACGCCCTGCGCAACCTGATCGGGCAGCGGGCGCACCGCGCCACCGAGGAAAAGCTCACTGCGATGCTGGAGGCCTGGATGGTCCGCACCCGCGACCCGCTGCTGGAGGTCTTCCGCGCGCGGCAGGATCCGGCGCGGCGCGCCAACTTTATGCAAGCGGTTGAGGCCGAGGCGGAGGCGCGGCGCGCCAAGGGAGGCGGAGGCAAGCGCAAGGCGCCGGCCAAGGCCGGCGAACGCTGAGATGCCCCACGCGCCGGCCGACCGGCGGCGAAAGCACCCCGTGCTGCTCCTGCTCCTGCAACTCCTCGGCCGCTTCGCCGCGCACTGCCCGGAAGGCCTGCTGCGCCTGCTCTCGCACGCGCTCGGCGACGGGATCTTTCTGCTGCTGCCCCGCCGCCGGCGGCTCATCCTCTCCAACCTGCACCACGCGTTCCCGGACCGAGAAGAGTGCTGGCGCTGCCGCATCGGCCGCGAGAGCTGCCGCCGCCTCGTCGAGACCGGCCTGCTCTCCCTCGCCCTGCCCTACCTTGGCCCGGAGCGCCTGCGCCGCATCGCTTGGGCCGGGCCCGAGTTGCTCGCGCTACACGCCCGGCATCAGGCGGATCCGGCCCCGGTTCTGATCTGCTCGCCGCACCTCGCGCACTGGGAGGTGCAGACCGCGCAGCCGCTCACCGTTCCCGGGGCGTTCCCGGAGTTCGGGATCATCTACCGCCCGCTCGATT
The DNA here is from genome assembly GCA_016871775.1 of Verrucomicrobiota bacterium. Taxonomy (GTDB): domain Bacteria; phylum Verrucomicrobiota; class Verrucomicrobiia; order Opitutales; family Opitutaceae; genus ER46. The sequence goes on from VHCI01000139.1 coordinate 2,696, forward strand.
CCCCCGCCGCGGATCGTTTTGTCCGCGCGGCCCGCGAGCGCTTCGGGATGCGCCTCCTCTCGCGCAAGGAGGGCTTCGCGGAGGCGCTCAAGATTCTCCGGCGTCGCGGCTTTGTCGGCATCCTCTTCGACCAGAACGCCGGACTGCAGGGTGCGCTCACCACGCTCTTCGGCCGCGTCTGCGCGACCACCGAGCTACCCGGCCTGCTGGCGGAGAAGTTCTCGGCCCGCGTCTACGGGATCTACCCGCGCCGCCACGGTTTCTGGCGGGTTGAGATCGGTGCCCGCGAGCTCTCGCACGACGGCACCTCGGAGGCCGTCACGTTTGGTCTTAATCGATGGCTCGAGGAAATGCTCACCGCGGACGCGGATCTGTGCGCCTCGTGGCTCTGGGCGCACGACCGCTGGCGGCATCAAGACCAGCCTGCGCTCCGGTTCCGGCTCGAGTCGAGGCGCAACCTGCTTGCGGCCGAACTGCGTGCCCGCGGCCTTAACACCCTGCCCCGCCGAACCCGGATCTGGATCCGCCTGCCGAATTGGCTCGGCGACGTGGTGATGACGGCGCCGCTGCTCCGCGCCCTGCGCGAGGGTCGGCCGGACGCGGAACTCATCCTCGTCGGCCGCGCCGCCTTTGGCCCGCTGCTCGAAACGTGGGGCCTCGGGGACCGCTTCGTCCCGCTGCCGGCGCGCGGGCCAGGCTACTTCCGCGCCTTCCGCCGGCTGACCGCGGAGCATCCAGACGTCTGGCTGCTGTTCACGCAGTCCCTGCGCGGCGACCTCGAGGCGTGGTGCGCCGGGTCCCGCCAGCGTTTCGGGCTCATCCGGGCCGGTCAGCGTCGGCCGCTGCTTTCGCATCGCTTCCCGGTGCCCAAGGATTGGGATGAATCGCACCGGCACCAGCTCGCGCTCTGGACAGAGTTCCTCGGCCACTTTGGCCTGACGAAGTCGCCGGATCTCAGCCCGCTCGGCCCCCGCTTGGAACCGGGGCCAGACGCGCCCGTTGGCCTGATCATCGGCTCGGAGAACTTTCCCGCGAAGCGCTGGCCGGTGGCCGCGTGGCGAGGGCTCATCGAAGCGTTGCCCGGATTGCGTTTCGAGCTGCTCGGTACCCCCGGGGACCGCCCGCTTGCGGCCACCATCGCCGTCGGTTGGCCGGAGGGGCGTGTGCGCAACCGGGCGGGGGAGACCGACCTGACCGGCTTTGCCGCCGCGCTTAGCGCCTGCCGCCTGCTGGTCAGCAACGACACTGGGGGAATGCACCTCGCCAACGCCCTCGGGGTGCCCGTGCTCGCGCTCTTCGGCCCGACCAACCCGCTCCGGACCGGCCCGGTCTTCGCCACCCTGCACCGCGTGCTGCAGCCTTTAGGGTGCCCTCCCCACGGCGGCGGCGACCTGTCCGCGCTCAGCCCCCAGGAGGTCGCCGCGGCTTTGCGGGAGATGTTGCCTATTTCCCCCGCCTAGTTGCCGACTAGGCACCCCGTCCCTGTGCCGCTCCTCAAAGTCACCGATCTCCGGACCAGCTTCCATACCCGCACCGGCGTGACGCGGGCCGTTGACGGGGTGAGCTTCAGCCTTGAGCGCGGCGAGACCCTCGGCATCGTCGGCGAATCCGGTTCCGGCAAATCGGTTACCTGCTACTCGATCCTCGGCCTGATCCCGCAGCCGCCGGGGCGAATCGAGGGGGGCAGCGCGGTGTTCGCGGGGACGGACCTGCTCCGCTGCCGGCCCGAGGAGGCACGGGCGCTGCGCGGCAAGCGCATCGCAATGATCTTTCAGGATCCGATGACGTCGCTGAACCCATACTTGCGGATCGGCGACCAACTGATCGAGCCGTTGCTGATCCACGAGCGCCTCTCCCGGGAGGATGCGCGCCGTCGCAGCCTCGCGATGCTGGAGGCGGTTGGGATCAACGATGCCGCGCGGCGTATCGACCTCTACCCCCACGAATTTTCCGGTGGGATGCGCCAACGGGTGATGATCGCGATGGCGCTCATCACCAAACCGGAGCTCCTCATCTCCGACGAGCCCACCACTGCGCTGGATGTGACGGTGCAGGCGCAGATCCTAGAGCTGATCCGCCGGATGCAGCGCGAGCTTGGGATGGCCGTCATCTTCATCACGCACGACCTCGGCGTGGTATCGGGCCTGTGTGACCGCGTGCAGGTGATGTACGCGGGGCGCATCGTGGAGACGGCCGACACGCGGACGCTCTTCCACGCGCCGAAGCACCCGTACACCCGGGCACTGCAGCGCTCGATCCCGGCCCTGCAGGCCAAGGGCTCGACCCTCTACACCATCCCGGGCCTGCCGCCGGACCTTTCCCGGCCGGTCGCGGGGTGCGCCTTCGCCGCGCGTTGCGAGCACGCCGTCACGGCCTGCCGCGGCGAGCGGCCGGAACTGCGCGAGGCTGGCACCGGCCACCGCCACGCGTGCCCGCGCGCGCACGCTGGCGAACTCTGATCGTCCCGCCCGATGTCCGCCCCGATCCTCGAGCTCCGCGACGTCAAGACCCACTTCCCGCTGCACCGCGGACTGATCTTCCGCCGCGACGCGGGCACAGTAAAGGCCGTCGACGGCGTCACGCTCAGCGTGCAGAAAGGCGAGGTCCTTGGCCTCGTCGGGGAGTCCGGCTGCGGGAAGTCCACCCTCGCGCGGACGATCCTGCAATTGCTGCCGACCACCGCAGGTACCGTGTTGCTGGGCGGGCGCAACCTGACCACCGCGGACGCCGCGGAGGTGAGGGCGGCCCGGCGGGACCTGCAGATGATCTTCCAGGATCCCTATGCGTCGCTAAATCCGCGGATGACCGTGTTCGACACCCTCGCCGAGCCGCTCCGGGTCCACGGCGTCTGCCCGTTGGAAGCCATCCCGGCGCGCGTGCACCGTCTGATGGAGCGCGTCGGTCTGGCGCCGCGGTTCCTGCGCAAGTACCCGCACGAGTTCTCGGGCGGCCAGCGGCAGCGGATCGCGATCGCACGGGCCCTCGCGCTGGAGCCACGGATCGTCGTGGCAGATGAGCCGGTGTCAGCCCTCGACGTGTCGATCCAGGCCCAAATCCTGAACCTCCTTGCCGGCCTGTGCCGGGAAATTGACCTCACCCTGATCTTCATCGCGCACGATCTCTCGGTTGTGAAGCACATCTCCGACCGGGTGGCGGTGATGTACTTGGGACGGATCGTGGAACTGGGGACGGCGGCGGACGTGATCGAGCGACCCCAGCACCCCTACACGAAGGCGCTGGTGAGCGCGATCCCGGTGCCGGATCCGGACGTGGAGCGGACGCGGCAGCGGCTGGTGCTGCCGGGCGATCCGCCCTCGCCGATCAACCCGCCGTCGGGCTGCGCCTTCCATCCCCGCTGCGCGCACGCAGTGGCGCGCTGCCGGGAGGCGGTGCCCCCGCTGGTACCCGCCGGTCCCGCACGTGAAGCGGCCTGCATCCGGCTCGGGGAAATCTGAGTTGCGGGAGGGAAGGCGCGCGCCCCGTGAAACGCGGCGCTGACTCGCGCCAGAGTTCGGCCCGGTAGGTCAGGGTCCGGAAAGCGAAGGTCGTCGACGATTGCCAGCTTTTGCTTTGCCCACGTTTAGCTCGCGGCGCCGAACTGCAGGCATCGCTAAGCTGCAACCTTTCTCACTCGATTCGGATTCCAAACTTGTTCGCCGCTGCCGCCTTCCAATTGCGCGGGGTGGGAATCGTATCCGGTATTTACCCCGGGCCGGCTTCCTCGGGGCAAATGGGGAGCTGTGTAAATGTTTGTTGAGATTTTCAGGCTCGCCTCACCCCACGCTAGGCGCAGTCTCTTTTCAACGCCTTCAAAAATTCAAACGTGCTGGCGCGATGCAAAAGCTGACTCTCCTAGGCGACCTGACCGAAATCCCCCTCGGCCTGACCTTGAACCGCTTTCCCCATTCGGTGACGATGGTTCAAGAGCTCGCTCCAGCGGGCCCTGCCCTCGCTGATCGGTGGAAATGTCAAGGTCGCGCCGGGCCAGGCCGCGAACTTAGAGCTCTGCCGGAAAGATTTCTCGATCAAGGAAATCGGTCCCATTATGGGGTCTCGCCGAGCTCCGTCGGCGACTTCCGCTGGCGCCTCCCGCGCGCGCCCCACCCCTAAATCCAAACGATAACCAGCCTTCACCCAACCGTTCATCACCACCATGAAAGCACATCCCGCATTCGTTACCCTCGCGCTTCTAGCCCTGCTGCCCCTCGCCTCGGCCCAAACCGCCGATTTTAAGGCGGACAACCCGCACCTCGCCCCCAGCGGCGGCACTCTCGCCCTCACGGCGACCCTTTCCTACGAAGGCTCCCCGGGCGCGGTCGGCTGGTCCGTCGAGCTCCCGGCCGACTGGTCGTTGGTCAGCGTGGCCGGCCAGACGCCCCCGCAGATCGCCCCGGAGGCTGGCACGCGCGGCACCCTCGAGTTCGCTTTTACGGAGGTGCCCGCGGGCCGCGCCGAGTTCACCATCGTCGTGCGTTACCCGGCCAACGCCCCGAGCTTTTCGGCGAAGCCCGCCGTGATCCTGCGACAGAACGGCCAGCTCTCCCAGCTAAAGCCGGCCCCTGTCGCCTTCATCGGCGATGACACTCCCCGCCAGCGCACCCGCGACAGCCAAAGCTGATTACACCCCTTCCACGACGCCCCTCCGCCAGAGCCGAATTGTCCGTCTCGGCCCCCCTTTTTGCTCACCGCGCTCGCGCTGGCATCCCGCCCAGCGCGAAATTAACCCTCCTTGCGCTGGCGTCGGCGCGGGGAATCAATTATCCCCCACTTCTTCACCTGCGGGGACCTGATCACGCGGCTCCTCGGGCGCGGCATCGGCCCGGGACGGAGGAACGCTTGGTCCTCCCGACACTTTGGCGCGACTTAACCTGACGCTCTTCCAAGGGAGTTCGGTGGTGCCGCGCAACCCCGGTTGGGCTGGTGCCTCCGCCGGCGCGATCTTCGGCGCGGGACTCTGGGCGGGAGCCGTTCCCCTGCCACGGATCCCGCTGATGCGTCCCTGCTGCTGCACCTCGCCCGGGGCGCCTGAGCCGCCCAGATTACCAGCATGAGGGGCGACCACCGGAGCCGCCTTAATCGAGGTCTACAAGGTCAACTGAACGCCCCCGCTGGTTCCCGCCGGCCCCGCTCGCGAGGCGACCGGCGTCCGGCTCAAGGAAATTTGAGCTGGGATACCTGCCTCTTACCCGCGCACTCAGAGGCGCAGGAAGATCCGGCGGCGGTGGAGCCACCAGCAGGCCAGCCAGAACACTAGGCCGACCACCGTCGCCTGAACAAACGGCGCGTTCGCCGCACCCAGCACCTTGAACACGTCCGATCCAAGGTGCGTCTGGAAAGTCTTCGCCGCCCACGGCCGCAGCAGCATCCCCATCGCGTAGATCGCGAGCGAGTTCATCCCGACCACCACCAGCGGAAACGTCCAACCGCGCCACCGCTGGACGTCCACCGTCCAGTACAGGCCGCCCAGAATCAGCGCGCACCAGCCGGTGGACCACAGGGCCCAGCTCGGCGTCCAGATCCGCTTCACCAGCGGGATCCCCAGGGCCGCGCCAAGCAAGCCCAGCGCCAGGCCGGCGAGCCCCGCCAGCAGGAGCCAGCGCGCCTTGTCTCGCGC
>VHCI01000140.1 GCA_016871775.1 Verrucomicrobiota bacterium
CGGTGGCGACGCCCCTGCGAACGGCGCACCGGGGCCAAATCCGTCTTTCACTTCGATGTGCCGGGCAGCGTCGCGACCTCCACCCACGCCGGGCTCGCCTGGGTGCGACGACTGCGCGGCGCGCTCGGCCCGCGCCTGCACGTTTGGCCGTTCGATGGCTGGCAGCCTCCACCCGGCGCCCACATGCTCGCGGAGATTTATCCGTCCCGGTGGAGCGCGCGCTGGCCACGGGGGAACCGTACTGCGGACCAGCACGACGCCTTCGCTACAGCCGCCGCCCTCGCGGCCGCGGACCACTCGGGCGAGTTGGAGGATTGGCTCGAGCCCGCGCTGCCCCGGGCGGAGAAAACCGCGGCCCGCGTAGAGGGCTGGATTCTGGGCGTCAGCTGAGCCACCTCACGGTAACAGGTAAATCTCGGCCAGCGCCACTCCGGAGGCTTGCCCACTACGGCGACCTCGATTCCCAGTGACCCAGCGGCGTGGTTCCTCGCCAAAGTCTCCAGCCTGAGCCAGTCCTCGGGCAGTTACCCGGGCGTACCGCGTCCGCGTCGTAGATGTCGCGGGATCACCCGTACGCTGCAGATCCCGCGGGTGCGACGGGAGCAGGCTGAAGTTAATCGAGGGATTGCTCAGGCCAAAGTTCGTCTCGCTGATGAGCTGCTGTGGAATCCGCCGACGCCGGTTCGAATTACCCCGGGTATCAAGGGTAGCGAGCCCGAGCGAGCGACTCCTCCCCCCCGGTCTCGCCGAAGCCGGCTGTAGTGCAGCAATGCTCACCCCGAAGCGGGAAACTGCGCGCAGCGATCATCCACGATTGAAGCGCCAGTGGATGACAACACCGGAGGAGCGCCGATTGACAGAATGTCATCCCCTAGGGCTTGAGGCGGAAGTAGCGCACCAGACGCCGACCCTCGTCGCCGTAGACGGCCTCCAGGTCCCGGAGCGGCATAATCAGCCAAGGGGCGAACAGACCCTCGCCGTTCTTGGTGAACACGAATTCACCCCCGAGGACGACGCAGGAATGGAAAACGAGGCCTTCGGGAGAAATGAAGCACACGAGATCCCCGAAGGTTCCCGGCGCCGCCACTTCGCGGTAGTTCTGCGTCAGCTCGAGGTAGGCTGGCTGCGGGTCGAGGTAGTAGGTCTCTGGTCGGGCGGCGAAAAAGTTCAGCGCCGTCCAGTTGCAGTCCGGCAAACGCCCGGCGACGGCGTCGCGCAGCGAGGGGTAGGTGTAGACGCGCTCGCGCGCGAGCGGCGGCAGCAGCAGCGCCAACTCCAGCGAGTCCCCCGCGCGGCCAGCGGCCAAGGCCGTCAGCAATGGCTGTGCATCGAGATGGCGCGCGTCGGCGGTCCAGTAGCGCACGAATGCCTCCTGCTGCGCCAGCGCAGGCGGCTCCAGCCACAGCCGCCAAGCCTGTCGCCGGGTCATAAACCGGCGCGCCGCTAGGACTTCCGGCGCGGACCGCGCGGCCTGAATGAGCGCCGAGACATCACTGAATCGCCAATGCCCGCCCCGCTGCCAGCGCAGGCGCTTGACTAGGCCCTGCTGCGACGCGCTGAGGTCTGAGCCCACCAGCCAAGCATCCGGCTCCCCAAAGAGGAGGAGGGGCGCGAAGTAATCGGGATTCAGCGGCGAGCGGGCGAGCTCCGCGTAAACCGCCATCCGGACCTCCGGGCGGAACTCCAGCAGCAGGGCCACGGGAGGCAGCAGCGCCACGCCGTCCGAGCCCACCCGGCGGACCTCGGGACGCCGGAGCACGGAAAGCTGCTCCTCCTCCACCCCCGCCCGACGGAGGCGCGCCTCGACCTCGTCGGGCACCAGGCCAGGGAATCGCCAGACGGGCGCCTGGTCCGGCTTGACGGCCAGCTCGAGCAGCGCGTCCGCCGCCTCGAGGAACAGCGGCCGCGCGTTGAGGCGCCCGGCGTTCCCTGCCTCCGACGGGACCGGCGCCGCAGCGCCCGTGCCGATCAGCGCGGCGAGCGCGAGCCCCCGCAGGGCGGGCAGAACACGGGCGAACGTCAGCGCGGGATACCGGGCCATTGGCGGCGGGAAGACGGCCCGCGCCCGCGCGCGGTTTCAGCGCTTGGAAAGTTCGTTCCGCGTCGCCCGCGAGGGCCTCACGGTGCCGCCTTCGGCGCGATGGTGTAGGTGTGCGCCACCCCGCGGTTGCGCAGCGCGGCCGTCTCCTGCGTGAGCAACGCGGCGCGCATATACTCCACGTTTGTAGGTGCGCCTCCTCTGCTCCGAACCCAACTGGACAGAGCTTGAGGCCCGCCTCCCCCTGACCACCGTTTACTCTACGCCAACGGATCCCCGACCGGCAGCGGCCGCCCCTGACGGATCGACTCCTCCGCAATGAGGCAGAGGGCGGTCGACCAAAGGCCGTCCTCCCCCGTGGCCGCCGGCGCGCACTCCCCGCGGACCATCCGCACGCAGCGGGCGATCTCCTCCCGCAACTCGAAAACCTCCCCACTGTGTCGCGCGAGCGCGACATTTTCCAGCCGGTCCCCATCGAACACCTTCAGGAAAAAGCTGGGCTCGAGCGTCCGGTCCAGGGCGCCGCTCCAACCGGCCCAGATCGCGCCACGCCGGCCCGTGATCTTGACCGTCTGGTGGTGCTCGAACGCGGCGAGGGTCTGCGAGACGACCGCGTACGCTCCGTTCGCATAGCGGAAAGTCGCGCTGAAGTTGTCGTAAAGGCCGGGCCGGCAGGGATCCCGCGAGTTGCCCAACGCGTGGAGTTCCACCGGGTGACCCGCGGACTCCAGGTACCAGCGGGCGAGGTCGAAGAAGTGGATTGGCTCCTCCAGCACCCAGCTTCCGACCCGCGCGGGATCGTAGCGCCAGCCCGACGCGCCCTGCCGGTAGGGTTTCCGCGACAATTCCACCAGCACGTACTGGGGCTCGCCGATCACGCCGCGGTCGATGAGCCGCCGGATCTCGCCCCACTGCGACGAGAGCCGCAGCTCGTGCCCCACCGCGAGCTTCCGGCCCAAGGCGCGCGCCTTGACGACCAGCGCGCGGCAATCCGCCACCTTGAGCGCCATCGGCTTCTCCAGCAGGACATCACAGCCGGCGTCGAGGGCGTCCGACGCGACGTCCAGGTGCGTGTGGCTCGGCGTCACCACGTCCACGATGTCCAATCCGCCCGCCGCCAGCAGGGACCGGTGATCCGGATACACGAGAACTCCGGGATAGGCGGCGACCGCCGCGGCCCGGGAGGCGGCGGACGGCGCGGCAATGCCGACGAGGCGAGCGTCAGGCAGGCGCGCGATGGATTGGGCGTGCAGCTGGCCCCAGGCGCCGAAGCCGACGAGACCGAAACGAACCGGGGCGGGTGGAGTCGACATTGGCGGAAGCCTCAGCGGCGCGGGGCCGTGGTGAGCGGGGTGACGGGATCGCGCACCCGCCGGCCCTGCAGCTCGTTCAGGCGGCACGTCGGGAGGCGCGGGAGCACGTGGCGCGCGAAAAGCTCGGCCTCCTCCCGGTGCGGGTAGCCGCTTAGGATGAAGGCGCGGAAGCCCATCTCCAGGTAGCGGTTGAGCTTGGCGACGATCTGGTCGGGGTCGCCGACGAGCGCGCTGCCGCAGCCGCTGCGGGCGAGGCCGATCCCTGACCAGACTTGGGGCTCAAGGAGCAGGTCGGGGCCGAGGCGCGCGCGCAGCTCATCCTGCCGCAGCACGCCGGCGCTCTTGGCATCGAGCGAGCGGGCCTTCATCGCCTGACCCTGCGCGAGGTCCAGCCGCGAGATCAGCCGGTCGGCGGCGGCGCGCGCCGCGGCTTCCGTTTCCCGCACGATCACGTGGATGCGGAGGCCGAAGTCGATCCGTCGCCCGTGGGCCCCGGCCAGCTCGCTCATCCGCCGCATCGTAGCCGCGAGCTGTTCCTCGGTCTCGGGCCACATCAGGAACACGTCGCAATGCCGCGCGCACAGCTCCTGCGCGAGCGGAGAGATCCCCCCGAAGTACAGGAGCGGGCCGCCGTTCTGTTGGTACGGCTTGGCCGCCTCGCAATCCGGCAGCTGGAACTGGTAGTACTTACCGTCCCACTCGAGGGGTCCGTCGGTTGTCCACAGCCGCTGCAGGATCCGGATGATCTCGCTGCTGCGCTCGTAGCGCACCTCGTTCGGTTCCTGCCGCCCCGGGAGGTCGGAGGAAATGATGTTGAGCACTAGCCGTCCGCGGGCGAGGTGGTCGACGGTGGCGATGGCGCGCGCGAGCATCGGCGGCCAGACCTCGCCCATCCGCAGCGCGACCAACTGGTTGATCTGCGCGGTCTGCGGCGCGAGCGCGGCGGCGAAGGTCAGCGCGTCCTGCCCCGGCACCCAGCCCGAGGGCAGCAGGATGTTCTGGTACCCGAGGCTGTCAGCGGCGCGCACCAGCCCGGCGCAATGCTCGAAGCTGCTGCGCCGCGGGCCATCGGGCAAGCCGAGGTATTCCATATCCTCGTTGCAGAGCGCGGAGAACCAGGCGAACTCCCCGCGGCGGTCCGGGGTGCGGATCGCTGGGGCGGCCGGGGGCTGGGCGGCGGGCAGGAACATCGGCGATTCAGGGCACCGAGCGGCCCTGCGCCGCGGTCCACAACTCGTACCAGTGCTGGCGCTCCAGCCGTAGCCCGGCGCTCGCCGCGGCCGCGCGAATCCGCGCCAGCTGGTTGGTGCCGATCACGACCTGCGGACCGCTCGGGAGCGCCGCCACCCACGCGAGGGCGACCTGCTCGGCACTCACCCCGTACTCCGCGCCGATGCGCGCCAGCTCCGCCCGCGTTCGCACCGCCGCAGGGTCCTCACCCGACAGCAACCGCCCGCCGGCGAGCGGGGACCACGCCATCGGCCGCGAACCGGCCGCCTGGCACTGGTCGAGGGTGCCGTCCGTGATCGCCCCCATCTGCAGGAGGCTGACCTCCACCTGGTTGGTGGCGGGGGCGCGGCCGAGGAAGCGGGCCAGCAGCGCGGACTGGTGCACGCTGTAATTGGAGACGCCGACCGCCCGGACCTTGCCCGCGGCCACCACCGCCGTGAGTCCGCGGGCCGTGTCCTCGGCGCTCGTCAGCCAGTCGGGCCGGTGGATCAGCAGCAGGTCGATCCGGTCCGTCCGCAATTCCCGCAGCGAGCGCTCGACGCAGCGCGCGATCGCCGCGGCGGAGGCGTCGTAGTGGTTCACGCGCGCGCCGGGGCGGTTCGGCCCCACGGCGTTGATCCCGCACTTGGTGACGATCTCCATCCGGTCCCGCAGCCCCGGGGCCTCCGCCAGCGCGCGGCCGAACAGGCCCTCGCAGGTGTAGCCGCCGTAGATGTCCGCGTGATCGAAGGTCGTGATCCCGGCCTCCAGGCAGGCATCGATCTTCGCCCGCACGCGCGCGGGGGCGGAACCTTCGGGATCCTGCGCGAGGCGCCAGAGGCCGTAGGCGATGGCAGACACTTCGGGGCCTTGGGGGCAGAGCGGGAAACGGGGCATCATCGGATCGGGAGGTGGCGGGGTTCTGGTACAACTCGCGTGGGCGCCTCGGTCGGCTCAATTCCTTTTTCCGCTCATCCGCTCCCGGAGCCGGAGGCAGATCTCTGGTGAACCGGCCAGATAGACGATCCGCGGCATCCCGAGGTCAAAGCGCCGCGCGGGCAACTGCTCGCCATTCAGGAAATGAACTTCGCCCCCAGCCGCGCGGACCAGCGGGATCGCGGCCGCGAGGTCCCAGATCTTGACATTGAAATCCACGCAGCCGTCGAGCAGGCCCGTCGCCACGTAGGCCAAGTGAAGTGTCGCCGAACCAAGGCCGCGGATCTTGAAGTCGCCCAGCACCGCGACCGCGGCCGGAAGCCACGTCTTATCCCCCGGACTGTGGAAGCCCACCAGTGTCTCGCGCGAGCAAGGACGCGCCGAGACCCGGGCGGGCACTTCGCCGTCGAATACGCCCAGGCCCGGCCCGCCGTGGAGCAGGCGCCGGCGCCCGAGGTCATAGACTACGCCGTACACCGGCTCACCGTCCCAGAGCAGCGCGAGGGAGATGGCACACTGAGGGATTCCCAGCGCGAAGTTGTTCGTTCCGTCAATGGGATCAAGGATCCACGCGAAGGCGCGCGTGACCGCCACGGGCCCCGCCGGATCAGGCAACTCCTCGCTTAAAAACTGGTCCGCCGGGAAAGCGAGGGCCAAGTCGCGGAAGATTCCCTCCGAGATAGCGACGTCGATGGCCGTCACGCGGGTGCCATCGGCCTTCCAGCGGCTCTCAGCTCGGCCAAATTCACGGTGGAGCAAACCGACCTGGGCCAGCACCGCCGCGCGGGCCGCGGCGACCCGCAGATTCAATTGCACGGGATCCATTTCCGGACGCTGGCGCCGCCGCGGGCGGAAAACCAGCCGCAATCCGAAGGCCTACTCGTAATCGTGCAGGCGCGGGTCGCGGCGCGGGGCCGAGCGCCGGATGCGGTAGCGATGGCGTCCGGCCTTGGGTTCCGCAGCGGTACCCTCTCCCGGCGAAGGCAACCCGTCGAAGGCGTCCGGTCCCCCCTCGCCTTCCCCCGGCCCGCCGCCCAGCTGGTCCTCGAGCGACTCGGGGTCGGCGCCCTCCTCCAGCTTGCGTACGACCTCCTCCATCTCGCCGTCGATGCACTCCCCGGTGAGCTCGGAAATCCGGCGCATCATTCGCGCCATCGCGCGCGGGTCGTTCTCGTCGGCGGAGGAGAACTCGCGTTCCATCGCGCCGAGCGCCTGCTCCATCCGCGCGTCCTCCGCGGGCTCGCCGGGCGCGACGGATTCCGCGGCCGACGGGGCCCCGGGGCCGCCGCGCGTGATCGCGAAGGCCGAGATCAGCTTGCGCATCCGGTAGGCGGGGTTGTCAGGGCAGCGGGGGATGGTTCGCCCCTTGGCGAGCGTCTTGGCGTAGAACTGGTAGACCGTGTGGTTGTCCGGACAGTAGTACTCGTAGATCGGCATAAGACCACACGTTCCTAGGCGTCGTCGGCGGGGTTGGCAAGCTGGTGGCCGTGCCGCAGCGCCCCCGCGCCGCGCGCGGCGTTGAGTTCGTCCCGCACGCGGGCCAGCCGCCGTCGGCGCGCCTCGTCGCCGCGGAAAAGCTCTAGCTGGCCGCTGCCCGCCTCGACGCCCGAGATCCGTACGCCCACCAGCCGGACCGGGCGCGTTCCCGCCCCGGCCGCCGCGAGCAGCGGTTCCAGCAGCGGATAAAAGGGCCCCTCGAGGTCCGCGGCCTCCGGCAGCGTCCGGCTGCGCAGCCCCTCGCTGAAATCCGGGAACCGCACGCGCACGGTCAGGGTGCGGGCCCGTTTCCCGTCGCGGCGGACCTTGGGCAGCAGCTCGTCAACCATTCCCTTCAGGACCCGGACCAGCCGATCCCGGTCCCGGACATTGGCGGCGAAGGTCTCCTGCTGGGAATAGCTCTGGGCGTCGCCCGGCTCGGTCACCACCGGCCGGTCATCCTGGCCGTGCGCCGCCGCGCGCACCTCCCGCCAACCCACGCCGAACGCCGCCTCCAGCAAGTCCTCCGGTAGCGCGTGCAAGTCGCCGATCCGCCGCAGCCCGTGCCGCTCCGCAAGCCGCGCCTCGGTCTTGGGCCCGATCCCCGGCAGCCGCCCGACCGGCAGGGGCGCGAGGAATCCGGCCTCCCCTCCTGGCGGCACCACCACAAACCCGCGCGGTTTGCGCAGCTTAGAGGCCACCTGCGCCACCAGTTTGTTGGCGGCAATCCCGAAGGAGACCGGCAGGCCCAGCTCGGACCAGAGGCGTTCCTGCAGCCGGCGCACTTCCGCGGCCAGCGCCGCTTCGTCCGCGAGCCCATTGCCCCGCAAATCGAGGTACCCCTCGTCGATCGAGCTCCGCTCAACCCAGGGGGTGAGCTCGCCGCAAAGGTCGAACATCCGCGCCGAGACCTGCCCGTAAAGCCCAGGAGTCGGGGGGATCAGGACCAAACCGGGACAAACACGCAGCGCTCGCGCGGTCGGCATCGGGGTGTAAACCCCGGCTGCGCGCGCTTCGTAGCTAGCGGAGGCGATGATCCCGCGCTCCCGGCCTCCGACCGCGCAGGCACGCCCGCGCAGCTCCGGCCGGCGGGCCAGCTCGCAGGAGACGAAGAAAGCATCGGCATCGAGGTGAACAATCGTCGGCGGCGCGGGGACCACGCCATATTGGCCGCCCGCCACCGCCCGACCGGCAAGCGGGAAAACATCCGACCA
>VHCI01000141.1 GCA_016871775.1 Verrucomicrobiota bacterium
GAAAAGGTCCGTGAGTAAAGCCCCGATCGGCTGGCCCTCGTGCAGTTTGACCACGAGCCGCAACGCGGTGTCGAACTCGTCCCAATAGACGATATTCAGCCGCCCCGGCGCGGACCGCTCGAGGACGTACGCCAACGGCACCAGCGCCAGCAAGGTCAGGCCGATCAGCACCAGTCGCTGCCGCCACGCCGCCGGCAAGCGTGCCCAGGGGCCGCCGCGCCGGGGCGCGAGGCTCCCCGCGGGGGCGGGAGCGGCGGCGGGAAGGGTGGTCATCAAGGTGGGCCTCGGACTGCGCGGGCTGCGGGCGGGATGGCGCCAAGGTGGGTCCGCCCGCCGAGCGGGCAAGGCGGATTTGCTCGCCTGGTCCAGTGCGCCCGTTCCACGGCCGGGTACAAGCCAGAAGCGGCGCAGGGCTGGTCGTGACAAAATCGCTAGGCCAGATGATGCAATGGCACCGCTTTCTTCACTCGGGCCTGAACGCGGCCGAGCGCGGCGACCCGGCGCCGGCCAACTTCTACGGGCCCAAGGGCATGCTCCACCTGGGTTACCGGGGCGGCGGGACCTTCTACCCGGCCGACGGCGGGCCGCCCCGGCAGCAGCCCGCGCGCCTCAACGAGCCCGACGGACAGAAGATCCGCGCGCTCTGGGCCGACTTCCTCGACGCGATCCGCACCGGCCGCCGGCCCCTGAGCGACATCGAGGAGGGCCACCGCGCCTCGGTCTGCTCGCTGCTCGGGATAATCAGCCTGCGCCTCGGCCGCAGCGTCGCGTGGGACCCCGAGCGCGAGGAGATTTTGGGCGACCCCGAGGCCTCCCGCCTCCTGCGCCGCGCCTACCGCGCTGGCTGGACCTACCCGGAGTGATCAGCGGCCCGGCGCCGCGGGGCCGCCCCGCAGGTGCTGGGCGAGGAATTCGTGGCTGCGGCGCCGCTCGTCGAGCCGGTCGAAGCCGTGCCCGGCTCCCTCGACGCGCACCAGTTCGTGCCGCGCGCCAAGGCGCCGCGCCGCCGCGTCGAACTCCTCCGCCTGCGCGATCGGCACCACCCCGTCCGCCGTGCCGTGCACGGTCAAAATGGGTGGATCCTCTGCGCCCAGATGCGTGAGCGGGGACGCCGCCCGCGCGAGCTCCGTGCGCTCCTCCAGCGGCCCCCCGAACAGCTGGCGCAACCGCCCCGCCAGCGCCTCCGCCTGGGCCGGGGAGGAGCGCGCCGCCGGGTCCGCGAGGAAGTTCAGCCGCCCGAAGCGGTTCAGCACGCAGGTGACGCGGCTGTCCACGCCCGGATGCCCGCCGACCGAGCCCTCCAACGCCGGATCGCCCCCGCTGGTGCCGAGCAGGGTCGCCAGCGTTCCGCCCGCCGAGGTGCCGACCACCGCGATCCGGTCCGCGTCCAAGCCGAGGGTTGCCGCGTTCGCCCGCAGCCAGCGGATCGCCGCCTTCGCGTCGTGGAGCTGCGCCGGCCACGGCGCCTCGCCCGCGAGACGGTAGTTGACCGCCGCGCCCGCGTAGCCGCCCGCCGTCGCCCACGGGGTCAGCGTCGCCTTGCCGGAAGCCTTGCTCCCCCCGACCCAGCCGCCGCCGTGGAAGTACACGATCACGGGCAACCGCGCGCCCGCCGGCCGCTCGCGCGGCAGGTACAGGTCCAGCATCTGGCGCGGGTTGGCCGTGCCCGCGTAGGCCAGATTCGCCCGCACCTCGGGCTCCGCCGGCGTGGGCGCGGCGGCCGCCGCGCCCGCGAGGAACGCGAGGAAGACGAGCGCCGCGGACCGGAACGGGGTCGGGGCGACGCGGCGGGAAAGCATCCTCCCGGTGCTGCCGCCTGACCCTTTGAAGTCAAGCGGCGCGCCCCCGGGGCCGCCTCCTCAGCGCAGGGATTGCAGGTGCGCGAGCAGGTCCGATGCCTGTTCCGGCGCGAGGCCCTCGAGCAGGCCCTCGGGCATCAGGGAACGCCCCAAGTAGGTGGCCGTCTGCACGTCCGCGCGCGGGATGCGCCGGTCGGGCGCCCCGGGCAGCCGCAGCACGAGCGCCTCTGCGGTGTCGGCCGCGAGGAAGCCCTCGTGCACGGTGCCGTCGCGAGTGACGACGCGGTACGTCCGGTACGCGCTCTCCATCGCCACGCTCGGGGTGAGCAGGTTCCGCAGCAGCGCCTCAGTTCCGGTGAGACCTACGCCGTCGAGGACCGGGCCCAGCTGCGCGCCCTGGCCGCCCTGCTGGTGGCACGCGAGGCACAGTGCCGCGAACAGCTGCCGGCCCCGCGCCAGATCGCCGCCCGCCGCCGCCAGAGCGCGGAAGCGCCGGAACTTCTCCTCCTGTGCCGCGGCCTCGGCCGGCGTCAGCAGCGCCGGGCCGTCACGGACGCGCTCCACCCGCGCCGCGCCGTGCAAGGTTCCCCAGTCGGCCCCGGCGAACACGCGGGTCAGCGCCCGGGGCGGCGCCGGGTCCGCCGCGTGCGTGCGGTCAAACGCCGCCCGGATCTCCGCGGCGCCGCGCGCGCGTTCCCAGACGCGGAACTCCGCGATCCAGCCCGCGGTGCCGCCGGCGCGCGGGGAACTGCGCCCGAGGTCGAGCCCGACGTGATCCGTCTGGTCCGCGTGCGTGCCCGTCGCGTCGAGCTCGCCGTTCACGTAGAGCCGGAAAACCCCCTCCGCGTCGCGGGTCAGCGCGCAGTGCGTCCACACGCCGGGCGTGAGCCGCCGGCGCGCGACGACGACGTCCTTCCGCACCGAGCCGAGCCAAAGCCGCGGTTGGCCGCCGGAGAAGTTGAGGTCGAAACGCCCCGGTGCGGCGAGCAGGGCGTCGTGGTTCGAGATTGGCGCCTCAAGTTTCACCCAAGCCTCGACGGTGAAAGGCCCGCGCAAGGTCAGCTGCGTAGCCGCGTAATCGGCGTCCGCACCGCCGAGCCGCAGCGCGCCCAGGCCCGCGGCGCCGGTGCGGTCGGCGAGCCCGGCGACGGCGGCGTCCCCGGGCAACTGGAGTCGGAGGCGTTCGAGCGTGGCGGGCCCGAGGTCGCCGGCGGGGAGACGCCCGGCGGTGAACTCGGCCGCGACCGCGGCGGCGCCGGCCGGCGTGCGCGAGAGGTGCTCCAACGCGCGCCCGCGCGCGCCGACGCCGAGGGCGGGCAGGAGCCGCGCAAGGGTCGCCGGGCCGGTGGGATCGCGCGTGGCGGCGAGGGCGGCGATCAGTTCGTCCGTGATCGGTCCCGCGGGGCCGCGGGCCAGCAAGCCAGCGAGCGATTCCGCGCGCCCCTCACCCGTCTCGCGCAGCGCTCGGAGCGCGGCGAGGGACGCGGGCGTGGTGCCGCCTTCCCGTTCCACGAGGGTTTGGAGGAGCTCGGCCAACGCCCGCAGGCGGAACGCCCCCGCGACCTCCGCGCCCAGCAGCACGTCGTCCGCCGCGGCCGCGGTGAGGAGCGGCCGGGTTGCGGCGGCGAGGGCCGCGGCCAGTGGCGCCGGGTCGATGCCCGTGCGCCCGGCGAGCAGGGCGCGGAGCACGGGGCGCCGCGTCGGCTCTCCCGCCAGCGCGGCGGCCAGGACGGCCCGCACCGCGGGTTCACCGAAATGCGCCGAGAGCACGCGGACCTCCTCGGGCGCGAGCGGCCGCGACAATTCCCCGGCGAGCGCGGCGAGGCCGGCGGCGGCTTCCCGGCCCCCGAGCGCGAGGGTGGCGAGGACGCGGTTCTCGACCGGCAGGGCTTGGCCGGCGGGGGACGCCAGCAGGGCCCGGGTGGCGTCCGGCCGGCTTTCCATCGCCCAGCGCGCGAGGTAGCGCTCGAACTCGCGCTCGTAACGGTCCCATTCCCCGGCGCCGGCCCCGAGGGGGCCGCCGCCGAGGCGGGCCGCGACCGCCATCAGCTGCGGGCCCGCGCCCGGGACGCGGCGCAGTGCGTCGCCCACCGCCGCGCGCACCGTCGGGTGCGGGTCCGCGGCGAGGAGGCCGGCGACGCGGAGAAACACGTCCTCCCCGGCCGCGGCCGCGAGCCGGGCGGCCTCGCGGCGCGGCGCCGGATTGGCGTCGGTCGCCAGCGCGGCCAGCAGGTCCGCGGGCGGCGCTTGCAGGCCTTCGAGTGCCCAGAGTGCGGCGAGGCGGCGGTCCAGCGCGGCCCCGCGGTCGGCGGCGAGCCGGGCGAGGTCCGGGGCGACCGCGGTCGCGCGCCGGTCGGTGAGCTCAAGCCAGGCGAGGCGTGAGACCAGCGCGTTGGGCTGGCCGAGTTGCTCGAGGAGTTCCGAGGGGGCGAGCCGCGTGAGGTCGGGGGGCGCGGCGCGCGGCTGGTCGCGGTGCCGGATCCGCCAGATCCTTCCGCGCGCCTTGTCGCGATCGGGGTGCGTGCGCGGCACCTCGTTGTGCGAGATGATCCGGTTGTACCAGTCGACGACGTAAAGCGCGCCGTCGGGGCCGAACGCGATCGCGATGGGCCGGTACCAGCGGTCGTCCGTCGTAAGGAAATCCGGGCCCTTCGCGTAGCGCAGGCGCGGGCCGTCGGGGGTGGCGGTGACGAGTTGGATCGCGCCGGTGATCGGGTTGGCGAGGTAGAAGACCCGCGTGCCGGGGGCGGTGGCGCCGGCGGGGGCGAGGAACTGGGTGCCGCGGTCCTCGGCGAGCGCGAGCCCGCTGAGGCCGGTGCCGCCCATCTGGGCGGGCGCGAGCGGCGGGGGCATCAGCGGCTGGTAGGGGCGGAGGAGGTCCTTGGAGCCGGTGCGGACCCAGATGCCGGGCGCGTAGGGGATGACCGGGTAGCCCTGGTCGTTGGCCTCCTGGAGGTACGTCTCGCCCTCGCGGCTGGTGACGAGGCCCCAGATATTGTTGGGCCCGGCGGTAAGCGTTTCGAATGCCGAGCCGTCCGGCAGGAAACGGGCGAGCTTGCACTGGTTGAACGGCACCGTGGTGGCGCCGTCCGCGAAGGGCTGGCCGCCGGGGCGCCGGACCTGGGAGTAGTTGAAGAGTCCCTGCGCGACGAGGATCCAGCCGCCGGGCTGGCGGAGGAACTGGTGCGGGAAGAGGTGCGAATCCTGCGTGCCGAAGCCGGTGAGGACGACCTCGTGCCGGTCGGCGCGGCCGTCGCCGTCGGTGTCGCGGTACCGGCGGATCTCGGGTCCGTACTGCACGAGGGCGCCGTCGCCCCAGGGTTGGACCCCGAGGGGCATCACGAGGCCGTCGGCGAAGACGCGGGGCGGGCCCGGGCGGGCGGCGTGGGGCTCATCTATGACCACCACGCGGTCGCGGCCGCCGCGGGCGAAGAGGGCGTCGGACTCCGGCTTGTTCTCGTTGGCGTCGACCGGGTACTCGAGCGCGGTCATCGTCCAGAGGCGCATCCGCGCATCCCAGGCGAGACCGATGAACTTGCCGAGGCCGGGGGACTCTGCGGCGATGAGCTCGACCTCGAAGCCGGCGGGCACGCGGAACGCGGCGCGCTGTTCCTCGGGGGTGCGCGGCGCGGAGCCGAGGGCGTTGTAGCTGAGGTCGCGGCCGGCCTTGGGGGCGGCGGCCGGGGGCCGGGTCTCGGCGGCGTGGACGGCGCCGAGGAGTAGCAGGCCCGCAAGGGCGCCGGGGAAGGGAAGAGGGGGCATCGGCAAGGGCGCGCGGGCGCGGACCGAGGTCAAGCGCCCCGGGCGCCAGGCTTACTTCGGTGCGGGCGCGGCGACTTTCTTCTTCGCGTTCCTCTCCCGCGGCGGGGGCGGGGGCGGCAGCCCGACCTCCGCCCAAGTGGCGGCCCCGGGGGTCGGCGGCAATTCCTCGATCACGACGTCCTTCACCTGCACCAGCGCGTGGCCGCCGCTGTGGATCTGCACCGCGATGCGGCCGTCCGCCGCCACCCGCGGCTCGGTCTCGGTGTAGTCGAGCGCCGGCACCCCGTTGATCCACGAGCGGATCCGCGGGCCCTCCGCGCGGATGCGGTACTCGTTCCAGCCGTCCTTGCGGATCGCGGCGTTGACGGCCGCCGCGTCTCGCGGCTCGGCGATCACGCGGCGGCGGCGGGACTCGTCGTAAAGCTTGCCCCACCAGCCGTCGCCCGCGTCCACCTGGTAGCCCGCCATCTCGGTGTTGTTGGGCACGCGGATGCTGCGGATCTGGACGCCGCTGTTGATCATCCCGGTGTTGGGCACGCCGATGAGCTTCAGCTGCAGGCGGAGATCGAAGTTCTGGAACGAGCGGGTGGTCGCGAGGAAGTAGTTGTGCGGGACCTTCTCGGTGCGCGAGCCGCCGGTGAGGGCGCCGTCCTCGACGCGCCACCACTTCGGGTCGCCCTCCCAGCCGGCGAGGGATTGGCCGTCGAAGAGGGTTTCGGGCGCGGCGGCCAGCGGCGCGGTGAGGGCGGCGAGCAGGGGGAGGAGGCGGGGGAGGTTCATCGGGGTGGGGAGAGGGGGACGGGTTGGGCACGGAGGTGGCCGAGGAGCGTCTCGGCGCAGGCGCGGGCGAACGCGGGGTCGTTGATCGCGCAGTCGAGCTCGACCACCGGCAGGCCGGGGCGCAGGTGCTGGCGCAGGGAGGAGAACAGGGCCTCGTCCGCGGCCGGATCGTGGAAGGGCTGGCCGGGGGCGCTGATCACGCTGATCGCGCGCCGCGGGATGAGGAACGTCACCGGCCCTCGGTAACGGTTGAGCTTACCCGCGAGGACGCGCCCCAGCTCGGCGCACTCGGCGGGCGTCGTGCGCATCAGGGTGACCTGCGGGTTGTGCTTGTAGAAAGTCCGGCCGGAGAAGCGCGCGGGCACGGACGCGGGCTCGCCGAAGTTCACCATATCGAGGCAACCCGGGGTCACGATCGCGGGCACGCCGGCGGCCGCGGCTTCGAGGCGCTCCGGCCCGGCGGTGAGCACGCCCCCCACCAGCTCGTCGGCCCACTCGGTGGTGGTGACGTCGAGCACGCCGGCGACGAGGCCGCTGGCGATCAGCGCCTCCATCGCGCGGCCGCCGTTGCCGGTGGCGGCGAAGACGAGCACCTCGTAACCGGCCGCCTCGAGCAGGTGCCGGGCCTCGGTGACGCACGCGGTGGTGTTGCCGAACATGCTTGCGACAAGGAGCGGGCGGTCGCCGGCCGCCGGGGCCGTGGCGCGCGTGGCGGCGGCCTCGGTCATCCCGCAGATGGCGCCCGCGGCGTTGCCGAAGATCGAGCGCGACACGCGGTTGAGGCCCGCGACGTCGACCACCGCCGGCAGCATCGCGAGGTCGGTGGTGCCCACGTAAGGCGCGGTCTGGCCGCTGGCGAGGGTCGACACCATCAGCTTCGGAAACCCGATCGGCAGGGCGCGCATCCCCGCGGTCGCGATCGCGGTGCCGCCGCCGCCGCCGAGGGAGATAACCCCGTGGATGCGGCCGGCGGCCGCGAGCTCGCCGAGGACGGCCGCGGCGCCGCGGCCCATCAGGGCCACGCACTCCCCGCGGTCGCGCCGCGCGAGCACCTCGCGCCAGTCCGCCCCGCCGCGCGCGGCGACGTCCGCCGCCGCCACGTCCGGCGCCACCGCGGGTTCACCGAGCGAGCCGACGTTGATCAGCAGGGGGGTGTGGCCGTGGGCGCGGATGCAGTCCGCCACGAAGGCGTGTTCGGGGCCCTTGGTGTCGAGGGTGCCGAGGACGGCGATGGTGGGCATCGGGGAAGGGGGTGGGGGCAGCGTGGCGGGCCGGCGGGCGCGATTCGATCCCGGAATGCGGCGCTCAACCCGCCGCCGGCGGCCGCCAGCGGACGAGGGGCTGGAGCCCGGCCACGTACAGCGGGTGCCGCGGGTGCCCCTCGCGCGTCGTGCCGAGGCACCAGAGCTCGTGGCCGGCGAGGAGGCGCGTGACGGCCGCCGCGCGCTCCTGGTGCACGCCGCTCACGCCCCAGGCCGCGACCACTCGCCCGCAGCGCGCGGCCGCCCGAAGGAGCTGGGCGTCGTTCTCCGGGCCCACGGGGTCCGGGTCCGCGCGCATCTCCTCGGGGTAGGGCGTGCGCAGGCCGAAGAGGTTCGCCATCCAGAAACCGTCAAAGCCCTCGCGCCGCGAGAATGAGGCGATCCGCGCCAGGGTCGGGTCGAGTTGGCGCTCGTCCGCCGTGCTCGGGTTGAGCCCGATCCAGAGGATCAGCCGGTCGCCGAGCAGGGGGCTCCACCGATGAATTAGGGCGTAGCGGTGCCGGCGGTCCGGCGAGAAGTGGCACTCGTTCTCCATCGCTCAGGCCAGGATCTCGCGCAGGGTGTCGAGGT
>VHCI01000142.1 GCA_016871775.1 Verrucomicrobiota bacterium
GGTCCGGCGGCAGCGCGGGACCGACGGCGGCGAGTATCGTCGCCAAACCGACCGCGGTCAGCGCCCGGTCGGCGGCGAGCGTCAGGGTGGCGGTGCCAGTGGACCGGAGGCCGCGGAGGGCGGCGGTCGGGGTGGCGTCCGCGAAATCGATCGTCCATTCTAGTTTGCCGGCGCCGCCGGTGGCGAGATTGGTGCCCTTCAGGTCGAGCGTGGCCGTCTGGCCGTTCCCGAGGCTGGCCCGGCCCGCCACGCCAAGGCGGCCAACGCGCAGGTCAAACGGGAGGCGGGCCGGGTCGAGCAGGCCGGCGAAGGCCTTGGGGGGCGCCTCGGCCTTGCCGGACGCGGGCGGGGTCGCGGAACCGGGTGCCGGGGCTGCCGGGCTGGGCTGGTTGGCCGCGGGGGCGGTCGCCGCGGGCGCGGGGGTGAGTTCCACCACCACATCCCGGAGGTTGATTTCCTCGACCTCCAAGCGGCGGGAACCGAGCCACGCGCCGAGCGAATGCGTGGTCTCGAGGGAACCGACCCGGACGACGAGGCCGGGCTGGCGGAAGGTGATGCCCTCCAGCCGTGCCGCGCCGGGACTGGCGGCGACGCGATCGATCGCCACGGGGGAGCCCTCCAGGGCCCGCCGGGTCGCCCAAGTCTGGACGGACGGCTGCAGCGCGAGGGCGACGAGTCCGGCGGCAAGCAGGATTCCGGCACCAAGGATGAGGAGGACAAGCTTGAGCGGCTTCATCGGCAATCGGACACGGGTTCCCCAATCCGGTGGCGGCGACAAGTGAAATTCCGGCGATTTCGGCATTGAGCCCCGGTCGAGGGTGGCGGGAAATGCCCGTGCCTGTCGCCCTTTCCGGGCGCCGGCCTTCCTTGACCATCATGTCTCCCGTCCGCGTCCGCTTCGCGCCCAGTCCGACCGGCTTCTTCCATATCGGGAGCGCCCGCACCGCGCTGTTCAACTGGCTCTACGCCCGCCACACCGGCGGGACGTTCATCCTGCGCATCGAGGACACGGACAAGGAGCGGAACAGCGACGAGTACCTGCGGTTAATCTACGAGAGCCTGACCTGGCTGGGCTTGAACTGGGACGAGGGCCCGCGTTTCGGGGCCAGTGGCGGCGGGGACTGCG
Organism: Verrucomicrobiota bacterium; assembly: GCA_016871775.1. GTDB lineage: Bacteria > Verrucomicrobiota > Verrucomicrobiia > Opitutales > Opitutaceae > ER46. The sequence goes on from VHCI01000142.1 coordinate 1,127, forward strand.
GCCCCTACCGGCAGAGCGAGCGCGCGGAGATCTACCGCGAGCACGTCAACCGCCTGCGCGACCTCGGCCGGGCCTACGAGAAGGACGGGGCCATCTGGTTCCGGCTCGAGGGCGAGCGGCGCGAGGTGTTCGACGAGCACCGGGGCAAGACGGTCACCAAGGTGGCGGCGGCGCCGGTGGTGATCGAGGACCGGATCCGCGGCCGGGTGGAGCGGGTCGAGGACGAGGACTTCGTGATCGTGCGTTCGGACGGGAACCCGGTCTTCCACCTCGTGAACGTGGTCGACGACATCGCGATGCGGGTCACCCATGTGATTCGCGGCGAGGACCATCTTTCGAACACGAGCAAGCACGCGCACCTGTACCAAGGGTTCGGCGTGCCGCCGCCGGTGTTCGCCCATATCCCGCTGATCCTGAAGCAGAATGGCCCGGGCAAGATGTCGAAGCGCGACCAGGGCGCGCTGATTGAGGAGTACCAGCGCCGCGGCTACCTGCCGGAGGCGCTGGTAAACTTCCTCTGCCTGCTGGGTTGGAACCCGGGCGATGACCGGGAGAAAATGCCGCTGGCCGAGATCGTGCGGCTGTTCGATCTGCCGGGCGTGAACCAGAGTAATGCGCGCTTCGATGACCGGAAGCTCGCGCATATGAACCAGACTTACCTCCTTGAGCTGCCGGCGGACGCCTTCGTGGCGCGGGCGCGGGAGCAGCACACGCGGCCGACCGCGACGGGCGCGGCCGGGTTGGCGGCGGAGGCGGGGTACTTTCGCGACGTGGCGTTGCTCTGCCAGCCGAAGCTCAAGGGATTGGAGGAGTTGCCGGCTTACGCGGCGCACTTCTTCACCGAGGAGTTTCCGCTGGATGCCAAGGTGCGCGAGAAGGTGCTGGCCAAGGGCGACCCGCGGGCGCGGTTGGACGAGGTCCTCGCGGCGCTGCCGGGGCTCGATTTCGGCACCGACGGGGCGCTGGAGGAGGGGATCAAGGCGCTCGCTGCCCGCGGAGGGCTGGCCTTTGGCGACTACCAGGCGGTGGTGCGGTTGGCGGTGTCGGGCTCCAACGTGGGCCCGAGCCTCACCGGGATGATGCGGGTCCTCGGCCGGGAGCGCGTCCGCGCCCGGCTGGAGCGTCTGCGGGCCAGGCTGTGATCCGGCGCGCCCCTGCGGGCGGCGCCGGTCCACGCCGGTTCAGAGACAGGCCGTGATCCGCGCGAGTAGGTCGCCGTAGGAGTTGAGCGCGGGGAAGCGGGGGAACTCGCGCACGACGTTCTCCGGGGCGTGGAAGAGGAACCCGAGGTCGGCCTGGCCGAGCATCGTCGTGTCGTTATAGGAATCCCCGGCGGCGATGACCCGGTAGTTGAGCGACTGAAGGGCGCTGACGGCGCGGCGCTTCTGGTCGGGGAGTCGCAGGCGGTACCCCGCGATGCGCTCGTTCTCCACCACCAAGCGGTGGCACCAGATCGTCGGCCAGCCCATCTGACGGAGCAGCGGCTGGGCGAACTGTTCGAAGGTATCGGAGAGGATGATGACCTGCGTCCGGGCGCGGAGCGCGGTGAGGAACTCGGCCGCGCCGGGGAGCAGGGGCAGCCCGGCGATGACCTCTTGGATGCGCGGTAGGGTGATCCCGTGCCGGTCGAGGATGGCGATGCGTTCGCCCATCAGCTTGTCGTAGTCGGACTCGTCGCGGGTGGTGCGCCGGAGCTCGGGGATGCCGGTGGCCTCGGCCACGGCGATCCAGATCTCGGGCGTGAGAACGCCCTCCATATCGAGCGTGACGATGCTTTGCTTCACGGGCGCGCTTTCAGGTGAGCCAGGGTTCAGCGGCCGCGCCCTCAGCGGGCGGCGCGAGGCGGGCGGCGGCGCGTTTACTGGCGGCGAGGCGCTTCTCCATAAACGCGGCCATCTTCAGCTTGGCTTCCTCCAAGACATCCGCCGGCGCGTGGTGCGGGGTGCCGGCCCAGGCGGGCGGCTGCGGCTCGTATTCGAGGGCGAGCTGGATCGCCTGGGCGGTGCGTTCGTCGCAGGCGGCCCCGACCAGTTGAAAGGCGAAATCGAGCCCGGCCGTCACTCCGGCCCCGGTGAGCCGGTTGCGGTCGAGGACCACGCGGGCGTCGTCCGGCACTGCCCCGAACAGGCTCAGTTGGTCTCGCGAGGCCCAATGCGAGGTGGCGCGATAGCCCTGGAGCAGGCCGGCGGCACCGAGGATCAGGGAGCCGGTGCAGACGGACGTGACCCACTTGGCGCCCTCGGCTTGGCGGCGGAGGAAGTCGAGGGTCTCCTGGTCGTCCATCAGGTCGACCTGACCCGGCCCACCTGGGACGCACAGGATGTCCAGCTGTGGACAATCGGTGAACGTGGTGGTGGGCGTGAGCTGAAGGCCGCGGTCGCTCTCGACCGGATCGGGGTATTTCCAGACGAGGTGGAGCTTGGCGCCGGGGGCGCGGGCGAGCACCTCGTAGGGGCCGGTGAGGTCCAGCTGGGTGAGCTTGGGGAAGAGGAGGAATCCGACGTTCATCGCGAGGATGCGAGGGTTCAGGCGCGGGCCGGCCCCTTGGCGGTCCACGCGTCCTTGAGGGAGATGGTGCGGTTGAACACGGGGCGGCCCGGGGCGCTGTCGCGCGCGTCGGGCACGAAGTAGCCGAGCCGTTCGAATTGGAAGCAGTCGCCCGGTTGGGCGGAGGCGAGGGCGGGCTCGACCACGGCGGTGACTGTCTCGAGCGAACGCGGGTTCACGTGTACGCGGAAGTCGTCGCTGGCGGCAGGTTCAGGTACGGCGAAGAGCCGGTCGTACAGCTGGACCTTGGCGGGCACGCCGCGGGTGGCGCTGACCCAGTGGAGCGTGCCCTTGACCTTGCGGTCGGCGTCGGGCTGGCCGGAGCGGGTGGTGAGGTCGGCGGTGCAGTGCAGCTCGGTCACTTGACCGGCGGCGTCCTTGACCACCTGCTGGCAGCTGATGATGCAGGCGTACTTCAGGCGGACCTCGCCGCCGGGCTTGAGGCGGAAGAACTTGGGCGGGGGAACCTCGGCGAAGTCCTCGGCCTCGATGAACAGCTCGCGGGTGAGGGCGAGGGGGCGGGTCGTGGGCTCCGGGTCCTGCGGGTTATTGGTCGCGAGGCAGGGGATCTCCTCGCCGGGGGCGAGGTTGGTGAGGACGATCTTGAGGGGGCGGAGGACCGCAAGGCGGCGGAGGGCGAGCGGGTTGAGTTCCTCGCGGATTGCGTGCTCGAAGAGGGCGATGTCGGTGAGGCTGTCGTACTTCGTGACCCCGACGAGGCTGGCGAGGCGGCGGATGGCGGCGGCGGGGATGCCGCGGCGGCGGGCGCCGGAGAGCGTGGGCATCCGGGGGTCATCCCAGCCGGCGACGAGGTTGTTCTCCACCAGCTGGAGCAGGCGGCGTTTGCTGAAGACGAGGTAGCTGATGTTCAGCTTGGCGAACTCGTACTGGTGCGGGAGGGTCCGGGACAGGTCGAGGCTCTGGAGGATCCAGTCGTAGAGGGGGCGGTGGACCTCGAACTCGAGCGTGCAGATGCTGTGGGTGATGCCCTCGATGTAGTCGCTGAGGCAGTGGGCGAAGTCGTAGAGCGGGTAGATGCACCAGCGGTTGCCGGCGTGGTGGTGGGCGGTGTGGCGGATCCGGTAAAGGAGGGGGTCGCGCAGCCACACGTTGGGCGAGGCCATATCGATGCGGGCGCGGAGGCTGCGGGCGCCGTTGGGGAACTCCCCGGCGCGCATCCGGGCGAAGAGGTCGAGGTTCTCCGCCACCGTGCGGTCGCGGTAGGGGGAGTCGCGGCCGGGCTGGTCCGGGGCGCCACGGTAGGCGTCGGTCTCCTCCGGGGTGAGGTCGCAGACGTAGGCCTTGCCTCGGCGGATCAGCTCCACGGCGTAGGCGTGGAGAGCCTCGAAGTAGTCGCTGGCGAAGAAGGCCTCCCGTTCGCCGGCGCCGGCGGCGGCGAGGTGGAAGTCGGGGGTGGCGGAACCGGGGGTAGCGGCGGGGGTGGCGCCGCGGGGTTTAAGACCGAGGCAGTGGTCGGCCCAGCCGGCGATCAGCCACTGGACGTCGCGGGAGATCGATTCGACGTACTCGATGTCCTCCTTGGCCGGGTTGGTGTCGTCGAAGCGGAGGTGGCAGACCCCGCCGTGCTCGCGGGCGATGCCGAAATTGAGGCAGATCGACTTGGCGTGGCCGATGTGGAGGTAGCCGTTGGGTTCCGGGGGGAAGCGGGTGATGATCCGGGCGTGGCGGCCGGCGGCGACGTCAGCGGCGACCAGGTCGCGGATGAAGTCGGTGGGTGCGGCGGGGGCCCCGGAGGCGGGAGACTCGGCGGACATTGGGGGCGAGGCTGCGGGCTGGCGCGGGCCGAGGCAACGACGCAGTTGCGGCGGAAGCGGGCCGCGGGCCGTTTCGTTGCTTGACGGTCGGTGGGGCGGCGCGCTTCATCGCGGAGCTTCGGCCCTGCGAATGTAGCACAATGGATAGTGTAGTGGCCTCCGAAGCCATTGATCCGGGTTCGACTCCCGGCATTCGCACCAGCCGCCGCGCCCCGAGGGGCGGGCGGCCAGATGTTTCCGGCGGACGGACCCGGTCCGCCTCAGCGCTTGAACATCGGGTCCTGCGGGTTCCCGCCGCTCAGCAGGTAGGCTAGGAGGTCCTGGATCTCCTCGGGATTGAGGCTGTTGATGAGGCCCGCGGGCATCAGCGAGGTCGCCCACGGGCGGCGCGCGGTGATGTCGGTGGCCTTCACCCGCACCTTCTCGTCGGGCATGAAGGGGTTGGCCATCACCAGCAGTTCCCCGTTCTCCTCGCCCACCACGCGGCCGACCAGCGGGTCGCCGTCGCGGCGCTCGACCTGCTCCGCCCCGAACTGGTCGCTGATCACCGCGGAGGGCTCGAGGATGTTCTCCAGCAGGTCGCGGATCGAATAGCGGCCGCCGGCACCGGTCAGGTCGGGGCCGACGCCGCTGCCGCCCTCGTCCCCGAAGCGGTGACAGAGGACGCAGGCGGTGGCGGCGTACATCGCCTTCCCGCGGGCGAAGTCGCGGCCGGAGAGCTTGGCGGGCATCAGCCCCGCGGCCTCGGCGAGCGTGTAGGGCCGGCCGGGACCCTGCGGCAGCACGGAAGGCGCGGCGAAGGACGGCGGGGGCGGCTGCGAGAGCGTCTGAAGCGCGGCCCGCTCGGCCTTGTCGGGCACGTTGGCGAGGGACTCGGTGCGGATGTTCTGGATGAAGCCGCTGAAGCTGTTGCCGCCCTTCCAGGTGGCGATGCGCGGGAACCAGGAGAAGAACTCCGTGCGCAGGCGCGGGGTCCAGCCCACCGTCGCGTGGCGCAGGGTGTAGGCCAGCGCGATCTGCTGGCGGTCAGGGCGGTTGGCTTTCACGCCGGTGACGGCGGCAGCGTAGCGGTCGTTGCGGGCGATCAGGGCCGCCCCGCCGATCTCCTCGCCGGTCACGGTCACGGGCTCCGAAACGCTGAGCAGCGGGACCGCCTTGGCGACGGCCTGGCGGGAATCGAGGAAGACGAGCAGCGGCAGCAGTTCCCGGTTCACCAGCGGGTCGGCGTGGGGGAAGAGGGGATCGAGCTTGGCGGCGATGGTCGCGCAGACCTCTCCGGAGGGTTTGCCCATCCGGGTGAACACCAGTTGCCACGCGCGCAGGAGGAGCAGGCGGAGACCGGGCTCGACGGTGCGGAGGTCCAGCCGCCCGAGGGCCGCGATGAGCCGCGGCTGCAGTGACTTGTCCCCGGTGCGGGCGAGGGCGATCATCGCCTCGATCAAGGCCTGCGGCTGGAGTTCGGTCAGGGCGCGCTCGGCCCAGCGGGCGGAGGGCTGGCGCTCCAGCACCACGCGGGCGGCGAAGCGCAGGTTGCGGTCGCGGCTGGCGAGGTGCGGCCAGGCGGTGTCGATCGCGGCGGCGGGGGCGCCCTCGCGGTGGAATTCCTCGAGGGCCCGGCGCGCCTTCGCCTCGGCCGTGGGCGGCAGGGCGCCGACCGGGGCGGTGCTCTCCGTCCCGGTGTAGGTCACCCGGTAAAGGGCGGACTGCGTGCGGCGGCCGCCAACCGCGAAGTACATTGCGCCGTCGCCGGGGTGGATGATCACGTCCGTGAGCGGGAGGGGTTTGCCGGTGATGAACTCGGTCCGCTCGCCGCGGAAGCCGGCGCCCTCGGGCTGCAGATGGATCGCGTAGAGGGTGCCGTAGGTCCAGTCGGCGGCGAAAAAGGCCCGCTGGTACTTGGCGGGGAACTTCGCCCCGGTGCCGAACGCGACCCCGGTGGGGCTGCCCGGGCCGATGTCGACGACGGTGCCGAGGCTATCGGCGTAATACTCGGGCCAGCGGCCGGCGCCGCTGCGCCAGCCGAAGTCGCCGCCGCTGACCGCGTGGTTGATGCGGGTCGGCATATACCACGGGGTGCCCTGGTCCCACTCCATATCGGAGTCGAAGGTGAACAGCTCCCCGTTCTGGTCATAGGCGATGTCGAACTGGTTGCGGAAGCCGATCGAGAACAGCTCGTAGACCTTCCCCTCGGGGTCGAAGCGCACGATGTGCGATCCCGGGGCCATCCGGCCGCGGGCGTGGCCGCGGGCGTCCCACATCCGCGGCAGGAGGTGGTCCTCGCCCCAGGCCGTCGGGCGGGTCTTCTCCACGGTGGCAGGCAGGTCGGTGAAGTTGCCGAAGGAAGCGGTAATGGTCTGGCCATCGGGGGAGAGGACGAGCGAGTGGGTGCCGTGCTCGCCGGCGCCCTTGAGCGGGCGCAGGTACTTCACCTCGTCGTACTGGTCATCGCCGTCGGTGTCGCGCAGGCGCCAGAGCCCGGCGCGGGCTCGGTTCTCGTTCACCATCACGTAAAGGCTGCCGAAGGCGTGGAGCAGGCCGTGGGCGCCCACCTCAAGGCGTTCGACGGGGCCCGCCTTCTCGGTCTTGGCCTTCTCGTTCTTGCCCTTGCGCGGCTCCTCCGGCGGCGGGGCGCCGACGGCCACCCGGTTCAGGTCGA
>VHCI01000143.1 GCA_016871775.1 Verrucomicrobiota bacterium
AATTTTCAGCAGCGCCTGCTGGACCCCCTCGCCCGAAACGTCACGGGTGATCGAGACATTGTCGGTCTTGCGGCCGATCTTGTCGATCTCGTCGATGTAAATGATGCCGCATTCCGCCTTCTTAACGTCGTAGTTCGCCGCCTGGAGCAGCCGCAGCACAACGTTCTCGACGTCCTCCCCGACGTAGCCCGCCTCCGTCAGCGTGGTGGCGTCGGAGATGGCAAAGGGAACCTCGAGGATGCGGGCGAGGGTCCGGGCGAGGAACGTCTTGCCCGAGCCCGTCGGCCCCGCGAGCAGGATGTTACTCTTCTCCACCTCGACGTCACTGAATTCCGCCGCGGCCGCGGCCCCTCGGCCGCTATCGGCGTGGAAGGTCAGGCGCTTGTAATGATTGTAGACCGCTACCGACAGTGCCTTCTTGGCGTGGTCCTGACCGACCACGTGCTCATCGAGCGCTCGCTTCAGCTCTGCGGGCTTGACCAACCGGAACGCGGGGCGCGCCTCGTTCGCAGCCGGCTTCAGCTCCCGATCCATGATCGTCTTGCAGACGTTAACGCAGGAATCGCAGATGTAGACGCCCGGTCCGGCGATGATCTTGCGCACCTCCGACTGCGACTTGCCGCAGAAGGAGCAGAGGGACAAACGAGCGGACTTCGCCATCCGGGAAGCCTGAACGGGCGGGCGGGTGAGTCGAGGCCAGACTTGGCCCAGCCAGCCCGGCTCAGGCGGCCGACTGGACGGCGGCCTTGGCTTCCCGGGTCGAGGCGACCACGTGATCGACGATCCCGTAATCCTTGGCCTCCGGGGCGCTCAAATAATAATCGCGGTCTGAGTCGCGGCCGATTTGGTCGGCGGTTTTGCCGGTGTGGCGCGCGAGGGCCTCGTTGAGGGTCTTACGCCAGCGCAGAATCTCGCGGGCGGCGATCGCGATGTCCGCGGTCTGCCCCCCCGCCCCGCCGCTCGGCTGGTGGATCATCACTCGGCTGTTCGGCAGAGCGAAGCGCTTGCCCTTCGTCCCGGCGGCGAGCAGCACCGTGCCCATGCTGGCGGCCATCCCGACGCAGTAGGTCACGATGTCGCACTGCAGAAAGTTCATCGTGTCGTAGATGGCCATCCCGCCCGTCACCACCCCGCCCGGCGAGTTGATGTAGAGGTGGATGTCCTTCTTCGCGTCCTCCATCTGGAGAAATAGCATTTGCGCGATGACGAGGTTGGCGACCTGGTCATCGATCGGCGTGCCGATGAAGATGATGCGGTCCTTCAACAGGCGGGAGTAGATATCCATCGACCGCTCGCCGCGGCCGGTGTTTTCCAAAACGACGGGGACGTAGTAGCTCACGAGTGATGGCGGGAGCCTCAGGAGGCGGACGCCGCGACGGTAACCTTGGCCTTGGAGACCACGAAATCAACCGCCTTGTCGAAGATGATGGACTGCTGGACCGAGCGGAGCTGGGCGCGGTCGGCCCCAATGGCCTGCGCCAGCTTATCCGGCTTCTGCTGCGTGCGCATCGCCTCTCGGTAGATGAAGTTGTTGAGGTCCTCGTTGGTGACCTCGAGCTTCTCCCGCTCGGCGATGCTCCCAAGGATGAACTGCAGCTTCACCCGGTTCGTGGCCGCTTGGCGGGCGCCTTGGAAGAGTTCCTTCTTATCCTTCTTGAACTGCTCGGCCGCGACCCCGCGGCGCATGTTCTCCTCGATGAACTGCCGCAGCAGGCCCTGGGTCTCGGCGTCCACGAGCGACTCCGGCACCTGAAAGTCCACCGCCGCGGCCAACTTCTCCGTAATTTGGCGACGCTGGGCCTGACGGTTCTCGTAGTCCTTCTGGAGCTTCAAGTTGGCGCTGATCTTGGCCTGGAGGCCGGCAAGGTCATCCACCTGTTGCGCCTTGAAGAAGGCCTCCTCGAGGTCCGGAAGAACCCGCTCCCGGATCTCCTGGACCTCCACGTTATACGCGACCACTTTGCCCGCCAAAGCGGAAACCGGGGCGAAATCCGCCGGGAACGTCACGTTGACGGTCCGCTTCCCGCCGACCTCCAGGCCGGCCAGCTGGCGGCCGAGGCCGGGGATGACACCGTCGTGCTCGCCCTCAACTTCCTCCCAGGTCTGCGGCGCCTGGGCGTAAAGCGGCTTGTCGCCCGCCAGCTCCGTGATCGGCTGGCCGTCGATCGCTCCCGCGTAGGAAAGCTTGACGAAGTCGCCCTTGGCGGCGGGCCGTGCGGCCGCCTTGAAGTCGGCCCTTTCCGCCCGCAGACTCTCAATGACCTTGCTGACTTCGGCGTCAGAAACGTCCGTGGGCGCGACCTCGGTGGGAAGGTCCGTGTAGACGGGCAGGGTGAACTCGGGGCGCACGTCGAGAATCAGCGTGATGGTCGCGGCAGCGCCGGCCTTGATCTCGCCCTCCTCGACCTTCACCACGTTGACGACGTCGAGTTTCTGCTGCTCCTGCGCGGCCTCGTAGGCCTTACGGACGACCTTCTGCTTGAGCTCGGCGGAAACTTCCTTGCCGAAGCGGTTCAGCACCATCGCCGCAGGCGCCTTGCCCGGCCGGAAACCTGGGATCCGCGCCAGCTGAGAGATCTCCCGCACCACGCCAGCGCGCTCGGAGTCGACCTCGGCCGCGTCGAGCACAACGACGATGGATTTCCGAGAGGCAGTCAGGTGATTGAGTTGGACGTTCACGGCAAGGGCAGGCTTTCGATGAAAGTAAGAAGGAAATCGTAGGCTGGCGTTCCGCTCGGTCAATGCCGATTCTCGCCTCTGGAGACCATCCGGCGCCCTTTTTCGCCGCGCGCGCCGCAGTCAGCGGGTAGCCCAAGCGGGCGACGTGTTGACGTTACGATCCCCTTCACGCGAGTCCCTGACCTCTTCCGCGCGGCTGCGGAGCAGCGGGCTGGCGAGGTATCCGCCCCGATCTGCAAGGCAAGCACGCCGCTAAATTCGCCGTGGGCGGAGCAGACCAGCTCAAGCCGGACGTCCGCGCGGGAGGGCTGCAGGGCGATGACCTTCCCGGTCACCGCGCTGCGATGAGCCCCCGGCACGAGGATCGCGAGGTTCGGCGTGGTGGCAAAGATCTCGCGCACCGCTTCTCGCGGCCAGAAGGCCACGTCAGACTTGCGGGTGGAGACCGCCAGCGAGACGTCGGGCGTCGCCGAGAATCGGAAGACCGGCGCCTGCGGATAGTTGCTGGCGACGTGCTCGCCGGGGGAGGACCCGTTACAAGCGCAATCCGGGCGTGGGTGAGGGCTTCGCGCCAAGGCAGCTGGTCGGGCTTCGCAGCGCGCTTTCGGCAGTTCAACCCATCCAGATTAGCCTTGGGGTCGGGCGCGCGCCGGCTTTCGCTCCCGCGTCACCCGATGAACCCCGCTGAACGCCGCCCGCCTGACGCGCTGCTGGTACTGTTCTTCGTCCTGGCGCTGGCTGTGGCGCTGACTTGGCTGGTGCCCGCAGGAGAATTTAAGCGGGAGCGCTCGAATGGCCGGCAGGTCGTGGTCGCAGGCTCCTATCAGGAGGTCGCGGCAGCCCCGGCCCCGTGGCACCGACTGTTTACCGCCCCGGTGGCGGGGTTCGCCGACCGGGACACGGCGCGGATCATCGCCTTTGTGCTGCTGATCGGCGGGGCGTTTGGCGTGGTCGAGACCACCGGCGCCGTCGCGGCGGGCATCGGAGCGCTGGCCCGGCGTGCGGTCCAGCATCCTGCCCGGCGGCGCTGGCTGGTTGCCGCACTCATGCTCGCCTTCTCGATCGGCGGGAACACCTTCGGAATGAGCGAGGAGGTTCTTGTGTTCGTCCTGCTCACGCTTGGGCTGGCGCGGCGAATGGGCTGGGATCCACTGACCGGGGTAGCAATTCCCTTCATCGGCGCCGGCGTTGGGTTCGCGGCCGCGGCATTCAACCCGTTCACGGTCGGCATCGCGCAGGGGATTAGCGGACTTCCGTTGTTCAGTGGCTGGGCGTTCCGGCTCGCGATGTGGGCCGTCCTCACCGCGATCGCCATCGGGTTCGTGCTGCGCCACATCTCCCGCCTCGAGGCGGCGCGGGACGCGGGCACTTGGAACGCACCGGACCCGGGCGCGGAGCCGCCAGCGCTGGACGGAGCGCGGCGGGCCGTGCTCGCGCTGTTTGCGCTCGGGATCGTGACGTTGGTGATGGGGGTGGCGCGGTGGGACTGGTACATCGACGAGTTGGCCGGTTTGTTCCTCGGGCTCGCGGCTGGTGCCGCCTTGATCGGGCGAATCCGCCCGAACCGGGCGGCGGGAGCCTTCGGCGACGGCGCGCGCGCGATGGTGATGCCCGCCCTTTTTGTGGCCCTGAGCAAAGCGGTGCTCGTCGTGCTCCAGGAAGGACGCGTCATCGACACCCTACTCCACCACGCGAGTTCTGGCCTCGGCAGCCTGCCGCCGGCGGTTTCCGCTCAGGGGATGTTCGCGGTGCAGTTCGGGATCAACTTCCTAGTGCCGAGCGGCAGCGGCCAAGCGGCGCTCACGATGCCGATTATGGCGCCCCTCGCGGACCTGCTGGGCATCCCGCGCCAAGCGGCGGTGATCGCTTTCCAGCTGGGCGACGGGCTCTGCAACTTCGTGATCCCGACGAGCGGCGTGACGATGGGCGTCCTCGCGATCGCAGGCATCCCGTTCGGCGCGTGGCTGCGTTGGGTGGCCGATCTGATGCTGTGGCTGGTGGGCGCGGGGGCGATCTTCCTCTTCCTCGCCACCTCCGTGGTTCGCTGGTAAGTAACCCGCGCATTCGCGGTCACGGCGGTCAGGTGGTGCAGGCCAGGCGCGGCGACCTCCAACCAGCAAACTCTGTTGCGGCCGCCAGTGAGCACAATACTCAGCCCACGACGGATGACATTTGCAGCGAAATCCATCCGCTAGGCCTTCGCCACTTCCGGCGCACCTGTCTCGTCTCCGACCCATGAAGCTGCCCTTCCTGAAGCTCACGCTCGCTGCGCTCTCGATCGCCCCGCATCTGCCGGCTCAGGCCGCGCCTGCCGCCCCGGCCGCGAAGCCGCAGATGGCCCCGTCAGGCTGGAGGCGTCCACCGTGACGGGCCCCTATTTCAAGCGGCTCGATCAGTAGAAGGTGCTGCCCGTGACGGTCTTCAACCTCAAGGCTGCGGCGCGAGGAGACGCGCGCGGACTTCCTCGATCTCAACCCCCGCTCGGTCCGCGAGCTGGCCGCGGCGGGCTTCGCCGAGACCAAGGGCCGCGCGACCACCATCGACGGGCTCAAGCACCAGTTCTTCAGGCAGCCGAAGACCCGCCGCAGGGGCGCTTACGACAACCTGTTCCCCAGCGCCTCCCTCAAGTTTAAGGCCGGGACCAACCTCGACGCGCAGCTCGGCTTCAGCTCAAACCTCGGCCGCCCGGCCTTCCGCGACGTCGCCGGCTTGTGGGTGATCAACGATGACAACCTCCCCGCCGGCGCGCCCAACACCGGGCTACAGCCGGAAACCTCACGCAACCTCGCGGCGCGATTGGCCTCCTACTTCGAACCTGTCGGCATGCTCGCGGCGAACGTCTACCAGAACAACTTGAGGGACCTCTTCATCAACAGCCGCCTGACCGCGGCGGAGTTCGGGTACTAGGGGGATTTCGACCTCTTTAACCACGAGTTCATCGTCACCCCTAGCGCGAACCGCGTCACGGTCCGCGGGATGGAGCTGGAGTACTCGCAGAGCCTCTCGTTCCTGCGAGGCGCGTGGCGCGGGCTAAGGGTGCGCACCAGTTGCACCCGTAGCTACGCGAGCCTGCGCTGCGCGAATCTGATCCCCACTCGGTCAACGGCGGCTCCAGCTACGCCCACCGCTGCTTCAACGTGTACGCCTCCGCGACCTGGCGGGACAACTACCCGACCACTGTGACCGGCAACCCGCGCTTGTACCGGTACCGCGCACGTCGACCTCGGCGGCGGCTACCGGCTTACGCCCCGCCACAGTCTCTTCTTCTCGGCCCGCAACCTGTTCACCGAGCCCTACCGAAAAATGGAACAGGACGGCGCCATCGCCCCAGTGGTGCAATTCTACAAGGTGAACGGCACCAACTGGACGTTCGGCATCAAGGGAACCTACTGAGCGGCGCCCGCGGTCGGGGCCCGCTCACCCGAGGATCAAGTTGCGCCCGGTCATCTCCGGCGGCTGAGGCAGTCCCAGCAGCGCGAGCACGGTGGGCGCGATGTCCGCCAGACGGCCGCCCTCCAGCAGCCGCGTCCGGCCCGCCGCGAACTCGCCGCCCACGACGAATGCTTCGACCAGGTTCAGCGTGTGCGCGGTGTGCGGTCCGTTGACCGACGGATCCCACATCTGCTCCGCGTTGCCGTGGTCGGCGACCACCATCGCCTTGCCCCCGCGCGTCGCGAGCGCGGCGAGGAGTTCCCCCACCCCGGCGTCCGTTGCCTCGACGGCGCGGATCGTCGCGGGCAGGGAGCCCGTGTGTCCGACCATATCCGGGTTGGCGTAATTGACCACGATGAGCCCGTGCCGGCCGCCGAGGATCGCCTCGCGGGCGAGCCGCGTGACCTCCCCCGCCGCCATCTCCGGCTGCAGGTCGTAGGTGGCGACCTTGGGGCTGGCGGGGCAGGCGCGCTCCTCGCCGGGGAAAGGATCGCCCCGGTAATTATTGAAGAAGAAGGTGACGTGCGGGTTCTTCTCCGTCTCCGCGCAGCGGAACTGGGCGATGCCCGCGCGGCTGACGACCTCGCCGAGGATATTGCGCAGGGGAGGCGGCTTGCCCGAGATGACCTGCACCGGGAGTCCCTTCTCGTACTCGGTCATCGTCGCGAAATGCAGGTCGAGCAACGGGCCCCGGTCAAAGGCCGAGAAATCCGGCTGCACGAATGCGCGCGTGATCTCGCGCGGACGATCGCCCCGGTAGTTGTAGAACACGACCGCGTCGCCATCTCGGACGAAGCCGCGTGGGGCCCCATCCGCCCCAAGGATCGCGGTCGCGGGGACAAACTCGTCGCCTTTTTGCGTCTCGCTCAACGGGGCGCCATAGTAAGCATGCACCGCGTCCTCCGCGCTTGGCGCGGTGGCGCGGACCACGCGGCCGGTAAGGACCTCGTAGGCCTGCCGCACGCGCTCCCAGCGGTGGTCTCGATCCATGGCCCAGAAGCGCCCGCACACGGTCGCGATCGCGCCGATGCCCATTTTGCGGCAGCGGGCCGCCACTTGGCGGATGTAGCCCAGTCCGCTCATCGGGGGCGTGTCCCGCCCGTCGGTGAACGCGTGGATCAGCACCTGCTCCGGCCGCAGCCCGTCCGCCTTGGCTTGGGCGAGGATGCCGTAGAGGTGCTCTAGCATCCCGTGCACTCCAGCGTCGCTGACGATACCCATCAGGTGCAGCCGCGAGGTGGAGCTGCCCCGGACCCGACCAATCGCTTCGCGCCACGCGGGTTTGCCGGCCAGCAGGCCCTCCTCGAAGAGCTGGTTGAGTCGGACCAGCTCCTGGTCGACGATCCGGCCGGCGCCGATGTTCTCATGGCCGACCTCGCTGTTGCCCATCACGCCGTCGGGCAGCCCGACGTCCCGGCCCGAGGCCCGCAGAAGGGCGTGGGGGTAGCGCGACCGCAGCAGGTCATCGCAGGGCTTACGCGCGAGGGCCACGGCGTTTGAGGCGTCCTGAGCACGGTCGGGGTTGCGGCCCCAGCCATCGCGGATGACCAGCAGCACGGGGGGACGGGAGGAGGACATACGGAATGCAGCCGGGACCGTGGCGCGCTGACGGTGGTGGTCAAAGGCAATTCTCCATCGCCGCCTTGCACCGCGGGGGCCTCCACATTTTCCTTCTCG
>VHCI01000144.1 GCA_016871775.1 Verrucomicrobiota bacterium
CCGCCGCGACGACGTGGTCGAAACCGCGCCGGGTGCCATCCGGCAGGCGCACGCCAAGACCGTCCGCGCCCGCCTCGATCCCGGCGACGGCGCAACCGAGGCGGATTTGGCCGCCGCGCGCGCGGATGAAGGCCGCGAGCGGCTCGACCAGGGCGTCCCCGAGGGGCGCGCCGAAGAACGCGGTGTCGAAGCGGCCCGTGCTGCCGTACATCGTGCGCAGGAACTTGAGGAAGGAGGTCGCGCCCGCCTCCTCCGGCCGCAGCCCCTGGATCGTCACCGCCGCAAGCGCGAGTTGCCCGGCGAGGGCGGGGGTGGCGCCCTGCGCCGCGAGGAATTCCGCGACGGTCTGGCCGTCGTGCGCCTCCGCGGCCGCGTCGTCCATCCGCAGGATGCGCCCAATCAGGCGCGCCAATTGCCACCGTTCGCCTGGGGTGAGCCCGGGGAAGGTCGCGAGTCCGCCGAGGGTCTTCAGCACCGACTTGCCAGCGAGGAGGGTGTCGACGCGGCCGGTCGCGCCGTTGCAGACGTAATAATTGCCGTCGGTCTCGCGCAGCGGGAGCGGGTGGCCGATCGCCGCCGCGAGCGCCGCGAGGTTATGGTACCAGGGGAACGCGAGGTGGATCCCGGTCTCGAGCGTCCGCCCACGCGCGTCGCGCCAGGACGCGCATTGGCCGCCCGCGAAGGGCGCGGCCTCGAGAATCTCGACGGCGAAGTCATCCGGCGCCGCCAGCAGCAGGTGCGCGGCCGTCGCGAGCCCCGCGAGGCCACCGCCGACGATGCCGACGCGCAGGGGCGGGGGGACGGGGGCGGGTGTGGCCATCGCGCCCGCGACCGTGGCGGGCGGCGCGCCGGACGTCGAGCGGCGAGGCGGAGCGGCGCCGGCGGGCGGCTCACGGCACCTCGTAGACCTCGACCAGGACGGAGCCAGTGGCGTTGGGCGGCACGAAGTTGGCGGGGGGCTGCGCCGGCAGGGGCGCGGCGCCGGCCTGCAAGGTGTAGCTGCCCGGGGTGAGCGCGCTCAGGAGGGCGGCGTCGCTGGCCGCGCGCAGCGGGAAGGCGCCGACCGCGGGGAACGCCGCGGTGAGGGCGGCGGCGTTCGCCTGCGCCCAGTTGTTGCTCACCTCGACCGTGTCGCTGCCCTGCAGCACCGAGATCCGCGCGTCGCCGAGCACCGCCTCCTCGGGCAGCCCGAAGTCGCGCAGGCCCTGCGCGACGGCGCGGATCAGGAGGGAGCGCGGGCTGTTGCCGGCAATCACGATCCCCGGGATCAGCAGGTCGCCCGGTGCGTTGATGCGCGCGAGCGTCGAGAGGTTGGTCAGCCGCGTGGCGTTGCGGCTGACGTCATAGATCTCCGCGAGCACGTCGCCGGTCGCGCCGCCGAGGCCGCGGATGGTCGCGGTGTAGGTGCCCGGATCGAGGGTGATCAGGAGGGCGGCGTCGCGCGCGCCGGGCTCCAGCGCGAACGCGCCCACGGAGGCGGCGGCCGCGGCGACCTCCGCGGCGGTGGCGGAACCACCCGGGCGGTCCCAGCCCTCGTTGGCCTGCAGGAGCGTCTGGCCGCGGTTGAGCTCGAGCCGCGCCGCCGGCAGCGCGCCGGCCAGCCCGAACTTGGCCAGCGCGGGACCGATGCCGCGGACCAGCAGCGTCGCCCGAGCCGTACCCGAAATGTTGAACCCGAGGGCGAGGGAATCCTCCAACGAGACGAGCGCGGAGCGGGTGGAGAGATTGACCAGCCGTCCGGGGGGCGCGACGGGAGTGTCGGCCGCGCGGGCGTTGAGGAAGGCCACCACGCGCGGGTTCGACTCGCTGAAGAGTTCCCGCTCGGCGGCCGCAACCGCGATCTCCGCGGCGATGTCCACCACGCGGGGCCGGAGCGTCTCGGGCAGCGCGGCGTTGAGCGCGGCCCGGGTGGGCACGGTGCGCACGTAGTGGTTCTCATCGACCCAGCCCGCGCCCCGCAACGCGGTCGACACGGCCTGGGCGTCGGCGGCGGTGAAGGCGGAGCCATTGACGGCGAGCGCGCGCAGCCGCTCCGGGTACAGCGGGGAGACGGGCAGCACCGCGGAGGCGGAGGCGACGCCGCGGCCGAGGAGCAGGTCGCTGCGGTCGCGGGCCTCGGCCACGCCGGCAGCGCCCTCGACGCCGTCGTTGGACGCGAGGAGAAAGTACTGCGGCACGCGCGAGGTGACGCCGAGCGCCTCGAGGCCGGGGTTGAGGAAGGAGACGGCACCCTTCACCGGGCGCGCAGGCGAGGTGGTCGCGAGGAGATCGGCGTAGCGGATCGCGGCGCCGCCGCCGTTGCCGCGGCCGAGAAGGAACACGGGCCGGCCGGCGGCGATGGCCCCGTCGGCGACCAGCCGCGTGTGGGCGGCGGCGTGGTTGAGCGCGTCAAGGTTCGCCGGAAGCGTCCCCTGCGCGGCCCAGGTCCCGTTGTTGCGGTTGAGGCTGTTGAGGGCGGCGACGCCGTAGCCGGCCGCGACGAGGTCGCGCGCGAGCAGCAGCGCTTGGGGACGCTCGAACCAGTCCGCGCCGGAGCCGGCGGCGTCGTGCAGCAGGAACACGAGCCCGGCGGCGTTCGGAGGCGCGAAGTGGCGCACCGTGGTCGTGACCGTCGTGGTCGTGTTGTTGGGGCCAGCCTGCGTCTGCGGGTTGAAGTTCTCGATCACCCGGGGAGTCCAGGCCGCCGCCGCGCGGTAGGTGGCGGTGAGGGTGGCCGCGGCAACGGGAACCGTGACGGTCGCGCGCGGCAGGGAGGCCGCGAGCGGGGCGTTGCCGAGGAGCGTGATGTCGCCAGTCCAGCGGTCAAACACCTGCCCGAAGGCGGGGGGATCGGCAATAATGTCGACCCGCGAGCCACCGGGGAAAGTGCCACCGCCGGAACCGGCGTTGACCGTGAGCGCGACCGGGGCGCCGGTGCCGGTTGCGACGAGGTAGGAACGCAGCGGGACATTGACGAGGTTGCGCAGATTGACCGTGCACGTGACGAGCTTGAGGCCGGCGGCGCCCGGGCGGAATGTGATCGTATTGGTGCCTTGGCCGCTGAGCAGCGTGGCGCCGCCGCCAAGCGTCCAGCGGAAGGTGCGGTCGCCGTTCTCAGCGGGGGGAACGGAGGCCGTGACCGGCGTGTCGCTCGAGGGCGCAGTGACGGGGGCCGTGATCGCCCCGGCCGCGGCGCCGGCCACCGCGGTGACCTCGCGGGTGAGGTTGAGCGTGTTGCCCCCGACGGTGACCACCGCGGCGAGGACCACCGCGCCGGGGGCCTCAGCGACAAACTGGGCCCCGGCCACGCGCGGGTCCGAGAGCAGCCGGGCGCCGGTGACGCTCCACTGGTAGGTGGCGTTGGCGCCAGCCTGGCCGCCCCCAGCCTGACCGAGGTTGACGATGGCCGCGACCGGCACGCCCACGAGCGCGCCGGGGGGCGCGGCGATGGCGGGTTGACCTGGGGTACCGCCTCCCCCGCCGCCGGGCGGCCGCACCTGCGCGTGGACGACCAACGCGGGGAGCAGCAGGGACCAGAGGAGCAAGGACGCGCGGACGAGGCGGGCGGAGAAGCGGTGCATGGGCGTGGGGATTGGGAGGAGAGACGCAGCAGGATGGCCGGAGGTTAACCGAATTCGCGGGAGAGCCCGGGCCGGAAGCGCCGCGCGGCGACCGCAGGGCGGCCCGCCACGCTACGGCGCGCCGGGGCGGGCGGGGCCGGGAGCGGCAACGGTCACCTCGCGGACCAGCAGCGCCTTCCGTGGCACGCCATCCGCACCCGGACGCTGGAACCAGCTGTAGGCGATCAGGAACGTGTCGTCCGTCAGCGGCAGCAGGCTGGTGTAGCCGCAGCTGTCCGCCTGCACGTTGGGGGAGCTTAAGGGCACCAGCGCCCGCGGCTCCGACCACCTCTCGCCCCGACCGTCGAAACTGAAGCGCACCTCCGCACCCGGCCGTCCGTAGCTCAAGACGATCACACCGTTGCCGAGGCGGAGCAGCCGCGGCATCACGCCGTGCGGGTGCACGATCGCGGGACGCGACCAGGTTTTCCCAGCGTCCGCCGAGCGGCTGGCGTAGAGCGGCCCCACGCCGAGGCCGTCGGTCGTGCGCAGCAGCACCAGGAGCGTGCCGTCCGCGAGCAGCACGCTGCCGGGCTCGGTGAACCCCTGCGTCCGCGCGCGCGCCGACGCATCCGCCGCCAGATCGGGCTCGTAGGCGATGCGGCCCTGCAGGTGCCACGATCGCCCGAAGTCGGTCGAGCGGTGGCACGCCACGTCGCCGTCCCGCGAACGCGGGTAGACGACGGCGAGGAGCGAGCCATCGGACGCGAGGTTGAGGTCGCCCCACCAGACGACGGGCAGGACCTCTTGGATCGAGTAGCGCTGGAAGCCCGGGTCGTGCAGCCGCGCGCGCTCGGTCACCCACTCGCCGGCTCCCGCCACGAGCCGTGCCCCGGGCACGCCGCGCAGCGCCTCCGGCAGGTCGTCGTGCCGGTAGAAGGTGTAGGGCAGCTGGCCGTACGTTCCGATGATCGTGCCGACCGGCCCGGGCAAACGCAGCTCGCCGACCGGGATCGCCGGGGGAGTGACGTCCGGCCGCCCGGCAAGGAGGCGGTCGCCGTTGGGGAGGAGAAGGCCGGCCGGCCGTTCCGTGCTGTGCGCGGCGATCCACGAGCGGCCCCTGTCGGCCGAGACGCCGCGATCGGGCTGAGCGGGCTTCCGGCCGTAGGCGCGGGCGCTGTCCTCGTTGACGTGGAAAGAGAGCGCGATGCGATCGTCCCGCAGGCGGTCGAGGGTCGGGAACTGGTAGCGTCCCCAGCGTCGTTCGCCAGCCGGCCCCTCGGCAACCAGCACGGGCTCGGACAACGTGACGCGTGGGGACTCCGGCGGAGCGGCGGCGGGCAACAACCCGGGGAGGACCAACAGAAGCTGCAGGAGACGCATGAGATCCGGACTACGGCAAGCAGCCTGCCTAGGGCCCACGTGGGGCGCGAGCCGTTTCTGCCGGCGCTATAAGTTTGAAGCGGAACGAGTTTATGAACTTAAAGGTCCGCGGCTCGCGCGGGCCTCTGCCCCCCGCTCCGGCGGACGCTTAGGGCAAGCCGGTCCGCGGGTGCTCACGGAGGAAGCGCGCGATCAGCGGGGGCGCGGCGGCGGGGAACGCGTGGCCGCCCTTGTGCACGAACGTCACCACCGGAGCGCCCACGGGCGATGGATGAATCGTGCAGCCCGGCGCCCAAGGCTCGCCGAGACCCGCGCGGTTGAGCTCCCGCACCCGAGCAATTGTCCGCTCCTGCGCCGCGAACGTCACCAGCGCGTCCGCCCTGCCCGCGACATGCAGCACGGGCCGGGGCTCAATGCGCCCGCGCGCGGCCAGCAGCGCCGCCCCGCCGGCCGCGGACGGAGCGAACGACGCGAACACCCCGCCGCGCCGGGCCCATAAAAGATAGGTGAAGCCGCCGCCATTCGAGTGACCGGTGGCGTGGATCCGACGCTCGTCGACGCGATGTTCCTGCCGCAGCCGCGCGAGAACCTCGTCCACTAGCTTCAGATCCCGGTCCCCCAGCTCGCCTGCCGCGTGCTGCCAGCCCGGTCGCCGGCCCTCGGGGTCCGTGAGTCGCCCGGGGGTGTTCAGGCCCTGCGGATAAACGACGATCGCCTCGGGCCAGTGCCGGTGCAGCGCGAAAGAGCGGGCCGCGTTCCGCGCGGTGCCGCCGTGCCCGTGGAAGACCAGCACGACGGGCGCCCCCGCCGCGGGCGGCGCAGCGGGGAGCGCCAGCAGCCCATCGCGGGCCACGCCGTCTACCATCCACGTCACCGGCAAGGGCTCCGACACGGCGGCGGCCGGAGGGGCGAGAACCGCCACGGCAAGGAACCACAGGGCGGGGGGAAGACGCGGGCCGGGCATTTCCTGATGATGCGCCTCTTTGCCCTCAGGGCAACACAGGCCAACCCCGGCGGCCTCCTCTGGCGGGCCCGAAAGGATGGTGAACGCTCGCGGACTCGAACCGCACGCCCGCGTCTTGGTGTCATGCAGAACGAGGAGCGGCCGGCTCTTCGGCGCGATCGTCCACTGCCACTGCGCGCAGTCGCACAATTGCATGCACTGGTACATCGACGCCGAGGGCCATCCGCCGTGGAGCAGCCAGCACCTGCTGCGGCGAAACGCGGATCAATACCCGACCCACAGCCTCGGACCGGTGCTGATAAACCCCTCCCGGATCCGATCCCCGTGAAAATCCAGTAACTTCCAGCAGATGTTTTCCCGGGGGCCCGGAGCATTGCTTGACGCTCGCGAAGCGGTGGCGAACCTCGATCGCCGTTGCTTCCGGCTCCCCTTATGATAGACCCCGCCCGGATCCGATCCCCCTGAAAATCCAGTTTCCCTTCAATCGTACACACGAGGATGGATGCCGCCGTACTCTGCTGCTCGTTCGTTTTGAGCACACCCTCATTCACCTACTCCTGCGCCCATGATTTCCGTCCTTGTTGTCGGTTGCGGCAGCATCGGTGAACGGCATCTCCGCTGCTTCCAGAAAACGGGCCGCGCGCTCGTGACGGCCTGCGATACCAGCGAACCTCTCCTCGCGACGCTGGCGCAAACCTACGGGGTGAAGACCGCCACCGACTGGACGGCGGAGTTGGCGTCCGGACGCCAACAGGTGGTGGTGATCTGCACCCCTGCACATCTGCACGTGCCTATGGCGTGCCAAGCCTTGCAGGCGGGTTGCCATGCGTTGGTAGAGAAGCCTCTCTCGCAATCCGTCGCAGGCATCGAGGAACTCCGCCAGCTGCGTGACCGTACAGGCCTGCGCGTTGCGGTCGCGTACGTCCTCCACTCCTACGATCTTCACTCCGAGGTCCGAGACTTTATCCGCGGCGGCGGCATAGGGGCGGTCAAACAGGTGGTTCACAACAGCGGCCAGCACTTCCCAACCTGCCGCCCGGCCCATACGGCACCATACTACAAGACGTACTATAAGGACCGAGCGACCGGCGGCGGCGCGATCCAAGACGGCCTTACCCACGTGGCAAACTGGATTGAAAGCGTCATCGGTCCGACCAACTCCCTATACTGCGACTGCGCCCATCAGGTGCTCGCCCACGTCACGGTTGAGGATACCGTGAACCTCTGCGCGCGTCATGGCGACGTGCTCGTGAACTATACGTTGAACCAGTTCCAGGCACCCAACGAGTCCTTCACGCAGTTTAATGCGGAGTCTGGCAGTGTGCGGATGGAGACCCACCTGCGCCGATGGGGGATCCAGCGCCTCGGCGAGACCACGTGGACGTGGAAGGATATGCCTCCGGCAGAGCGCGACACCTTCTTTATCGTCCAGGCTAATCGCTTCCTCGATCTCGTGGAAGGACGCCCGGCCGCCCTTTGTTCCCTTGAGGCGGCCGAACAAACGCTCCGCTTCAATCTCGCCGCCCTCGCCTCGGCCGATCAGGGCGTTCGAGCCCAGTGCGGCAACTTTGCCTCGTAACCTCCTATGGTCTTACGCCCCGACTCCACGTCTCCGGCGCAGGGTGCGATCACCCTGCCGATCGATGCGAACCGCCGGCTGCTCAACCGCTACCGCTTCCTCGAGCACGAGATCTTGCAGGTCCTAGCTGGTTGGA
>VHCI01000145.1 GCA_016871775.1 Verrucomicrobiota bacterium
GGGACCGCTACGACGTCCGCGGCCGCGTGGCCCACGAGAGCATCTTCAACCGCAACGACGGCCAGTTCCGCTGCCCCAGTTCCCAGCAGGGCTACTCGCCCTTCACGACCTGGACCCGCGGCGCCGCATGGATCATCTGCGGCTTCGCTGAGCAGCTCGAGTTCCTCCATACCGTCCGCGGGTCCGACCTCGATGCCGTCGGCGGCCGGCGGGCGGTGACCGACCTGTTCCTCGAGACTGCCCGCGCTGCCAGCGATTATTACATCGACGGCTACTCGGCGAGGGACGGCGTGCCCTACTGGGACAGCGCGGCCCTCGACACCCATCGCTTGGGCAATTTCACCGCGGTGGACGCGGACCCGTTCAACGACCACGAGCCGGTGGACAGCTCGGCGGCGGCGATCGCGGCCCAGGGGTTCCTGCGCCTCGGACAATACCTCGCGGGCCAGGGCCAGGCCGCAGCCGGGCGCCGTTACTTGCAGGCCGGGCTCACCCTTGCGGACACCCTGTTCGCGGAGCCGTACCTGTCGACCAGCGCGCGCCATCAGGGCCTGCTGCTCCACAGTGTCTATCATCGGCCGAACGGCTGGGATTACATCCCGCCGGGCCAGAAGGTGCCGTGCGGCGAGGCTTGTATGTGGGGCGACTATCACGCGATGGAGCTGGCGCTGCTCATCCGCCGCCTCGCCGCCGGGAAGTACTACACGTTCTTCTGAGCTGACGAGGCCGCCTTCCGCCTTGCGGGCGGGCGCTCCACGCGTACCCCTCTCCCCTGATGAACATCATCCCCGTCTTCTTCCGTTCCGCCGTTTTTGTCGCCGCCCTGCCATTGGGTGCAGCGGAGGCCAAGGTAGTCAGCCCCAAGGCGGCCGCGGCGCTGGTGGCGAGCGGCAAGGCGGTGCTGGTCGACGTGCGCGAGATCGAGGAGTGCGCGGCGTCGGGGGTGGCCCAGCCGGCGAAGGTGCTGCCGAAGAGTGATTTCGACGGGGACCAGAAGTATTGGCGGGCGTTCCTGACGGCAAACAAGGGCAAGCAGGTGCTGGTGTATTGCGCGGGCGGCCGCCGCTCGCAGGCGGTCGCCGAGGCCCTCGCGGCCGAGGGCATCGAGTCCGCGAATGTGGGGGGCCTGAAGGATTGGACCGCCGCCGGCCTGCCGGTGCGGAAGGTGGAGTAAGCGCGGGCGACGTCCCCCATAGCGTCCCTAGACGCCGCGGACGCCAAGCGGCGAGCACTCCAAGCCGAGGAATCCGAACCAAGGCCACCAGTCCTCTACCTTATCCCCTCCAAACCGGCCCGACCCTCAATTTACGAGCCGTCTTTTGCTAAACTTTGACGGACCCGCCCCGCGGAAACGGGTCCCGCCGCGCTTGACCCACTTCGCCAGGCCTCTCGGAGCCCCCGCGCAACCCCACGATTTCGGTTCTTGCGGCACCTGACACCCGGACTCCCGCCGCCTCGGCTGGCGCGGTGATGACCTCCCTACCGCTCCCCTCCACCCCCTGCACCGCCCGCTGGCGGCTCGCCCTCCGCGCAACCCGGCTCCCCGCCGACCGCCGCTGGCGCTTCGCCACCGAGATCCACCGCTTCCTCCGCTACTGCGAGATCCTCCAGGTCGCTCCCTCCCGCGCCCACGCTCGCGATTACCTCGCCACCGTCCCCCTCGCCATCGCCCGGCCCGAGGCCCGCCTCGCCCTCCGCTGGCTCCTCCAGCTCGCGCGCCGCCCCGCCCCCGCCCGACCCATCCCGCCCGAAGCTTGGTGGGAGCAGGCGCGCAGCCACCCCCCCGCCCACGGAGCCTGGTAAGCCCACACCGACGGCGAACCGCCGGGAATGCCCCTCTGCCCACCGCCGTCGCCCCCCGCTTGCGCTCGAGCTTGGCCAGCCTGCACAAACGGCTTGCGCGACCCGCAGTGGCCGGGGGAGAACACGCGTTTGCGCCGGCCTCGCCCGCTTCTTTGTCTTTTGCTAACCTATGCGTTCCCTCCCCCCGCTACATCCGCATGCGTTCGCCGCGCTGGTCCTCTTGCCCCTCGCCGGACTCCACGGCGCGGCCCCGGCCACGACCGTGATGTCGCCCTTCAAGGTCGAGGCCGAGACCGGCGTCGACGGCGTCCGCATCCAACCCTCGGCCGCCCTCCTCAACCCCTATCTTTTAGAACAGCACGGCATCCAGCAGCTGCAGGACCTCTCCGGCGCCGCCCCCAACCTGTTCCTGAGCAACAGCGACACCCGGGGCTTCGGCGACATCATCGCCCTCCGCGGGGTCACGAATTCGATCTTCTTCAGCTCCCCCGGCGTCGCCCTTTACATCGACGACGTCCCCAGCGGCTCCGTCTCGGCCTACCCGAGCAGCCTCCTGAACGTCGACCGCCTCAGCGTGAAGGCCGGCCCGCAGATCGCGGACCTCGGCCGCAACGCCGCCGGCGGAGCGATCGAGATCCGGACTCGCGAGCCGGGCAACCGCCACCAGGGCAAGATTCAGCTCGATTACGGCTCGTTCAATGCCTCCTCCGCTCAGGCTGCCTTCGAGGGGCCGCTCTCCGCCACCACCGGCTACAGCGTCGGCCTCGGCCTCTCCGACCGCGAAGGCTACCTCACCAACACCCTCCTCAAGCGCACTGCCGATGACCGCCGCGCCGTCTCCGCCCGCGGCGCCCTCTTCTGGCGCCCCGATGCAGACACCCGCGTCCGCCTCGCCCTCCGCCACGAGACCTCGCGCGACGACGCCACCCGCCTCAGCTCCCTCTCCAGCCCCGACCGCCGCGCCACCGCGGCCAATCTCAACGGCGAAACTAGCGTCGAGCGGACCCAGTTCTCTGCCCAGCTGCGCCGGCGCTTCGCCGGGGGCTCCTTGCTCGCCACCTCCGCCCGCCAGGAATGGAAGCTCGACCCGTCCCTAACCGACCTCGACCTGTCGCCGCTCTCGCTCGGCTCTTCCCGCGTCGCGCAGCAGGAGCAGCTCTGGACTCACGAGGTGCGGCTGGAGTCCAACGCCCCGGCCACGCAGGCGCGCTGGCGCGCGGGGCTATACCACTCCAGTCAGGACATCGCGGGCGACGCGCAGCGTGAGTTCCTCGTCCCGCCGAACCAGTTCGTGCCGCCGGGCTTCATTCAGAGCGAGCGCACGCGCTTCGACCTCGGCCAGCGCACCTGGGCCGCCTTTGCCGGTTGGGACCAGCCCCTGACCGCCGCCACCCTGCTGCGCCTCGGCGCCCGCCTTGAGGATGACGCCACCTCAATCGACCGCACCAAGGTCAGCTCGAACAATTTCCGCTTCCCCACCGCGCCGGAGCCGCGCCTCGCGCGCGACCAGAGCAAGACCCTCGTCTCGGCCAGCGCGGGCCTGCAGCACCGGATCTCCCCCCCCCTGAACCTCGTGGCCCGCACCGCAGTAGCCCACAAGCCGCCGGGCTATAGCGGGTTCACCGCGAACCCGGCGCTGGCCCGCTTCGGCGAGGAGCGCCAGTGGGCCCACGAGGCCGGGCTGACCTTCGGTGACCAGCGCAGCCGCTTCGGCGGCAGCGTCCTCGCCTTTTGGTCGGTGCTCCGCGACTACCAGTTCGAGCGCACCGTCCCGAACTCGACCGACTACGTGGTCGTGAACGCCCCCGAGGTGCTCTCCCGCGGCTTCGAGGCCAAGGCGATGTGGAGCCCGGTGGAACGCGTCTGGTGGGACCTGCAGCTCGGTTACGCGATGACCACCTTCGAGGACCACCGCGACGCCAGCGGTGCCAAGGTCTGGGACAAGCAGGTGCCGTTCGTGCCCCGCTACACCCTGCGCACCAGTCTGACCCTCGACCTCGGCCGCGGCTGGTCGGTCAGCGGCAGCTACCAGGCGACGGGCCGGACCTCCTACGACGAGCGTAACACCGCGACCTTCCAGCAGAAGGCCTACGGGCTGGTGAACGCGCAGGTCCGCTACCGGGTGCAGGGTTGGACCGTGGCCGTCTACGGCCACAACCTCACCAACCGCCGGTACGACCAATTCATCAACCCGGAGATCTTCGCCGGCAGCCCCGGCGCGCCCCGCCGCTACGGCGTGCAGCTGACCTGCGAGTACTAAGCCGAAGCAATTCCAGCCGGCGTCGGCACAGGCTCGACGCCGGCGGTTCCGGGCCTTTGGGTGCGGGCGCCGCTCCGGCCACCCCCCGATGCCCCCGACTCGATTCACCCCAAGGCTGCTTTTGCTCTTGGTGCCGGCGTTCGCCGCGCCGGTCGAGGACCCCGCCACGCGCGGGGCGCTGCCGGAGTTCGTCGTAATCCCGGCCGCGCGGACCGTGGACCTCACGCCCGCCGCACCGGTTGATCCGGCGCCGTTCGGCCGCTGGGATCGTTCCCAAGGAGACGCCGGTTCGCGGCGTTACTCGTCGCTGCGCCAGATCAACCGCGCCAATGTCCGCCAGCTGGAGGTGGCCTGGACCTACCGCTCGGGTGACGGCCGTGCAAATGTGCAGGCGACCCCGGTCATCGTCGATGGGGTGCTCTACGCGCCCACGCCCGGGCGCGCGATCGTGGCGGTGGACGCGGCCACTGGCGTGGAACGCTGGCGCCGCACCTTCCCGGAGAACCAAGGCAAGCGGCTCCAGGACCTGCCCGCGCGCCGCGGCCTCGTGTACTGGCCGGGCGACGGGACCCATCCGGCCCGGTTATTGGCGGGCGTTGGGGACTGGTACTACGCGCTCGATCCGCGCACCGGGGAGCCCGTGGCGAGCTTCGGCGAGGGCGGGCGCACCGCCATCCCCACCGGCTCGACGGCGGCGGGGGTGGTTTACCGGCACGTGTTCGTGACCTGCGGAGTCCTCGGGGACGCCTTTGGTTACGATGTCCGGGACGGCCGGCTACTGTGGCGCTTCCGCTCCATTCCGACCGCGGGGGAATTTGGCGCGGAGACGTGGGATGGTCCGCAGCAGGGCGCGAACGGCTGGAGCGGCCTCTCCCTCGACGAGGGGCGCGGCCTCGCGTTCGTGGCCTTCGGCGCGCCGCGACCGGATATGGTCGGCGTGGGCCGCTGGGGCGATAACCTGTTCAGCAACTGCGTGGTGGCGCTCGATGTCCTCACCGGGGAACGGCGCTGGCACTTCCAGGACGTGCGACACGACATTTGGGACCTGGACGTCTGCGCGCCGCCAAACCTCGTGACCGTGAATCGCGACGGCCGCCCCGTGGACGCGGTGGTGGGCTTGGCCAAGTCGGGGCACGTCACGCTGCTGGACCGGTTGAGCGGTCAGCCGTTGTTCCCGTGGCGGTTGCGACGGGCGCCGGTGTCGGTGCTGCCGGGCGAGCGAACGTCCCCGTACCAGCCGGATCCGGAGCTGCCGGAGCCGGTGTCGCGGATGGAATTCGAGCCGGGGATGATTACGGACCGGACCCCGGAGGCGCAGGCGTGGGTGGAGCAGATCGTGGCCCGTTCGACCTACGGGTTCTTCCCGCCCTTCGCGGAGGGGAAGCCGAACCTGTTCATCGGCTCGCGCGGGGGCGCGGAGTGGTCGGGGGCGGCGGTGGATGTGCCGACCGGGCGGCTTTATGTGACGTCGAACCGCTGGGTCTCGAAGATCACCGTGCTGGCGAACGACGACCGCGAACGGGATCCGCGGCATCCGCCCTCGGCCGGGGAGCGGCATTACCAAGCCCATTGCGCCTCGTGCCACGGGCCGAACCGGGGCGGGATCGGCGTGGCGCCGCCGCTGTTCGGGCTGGGGCGGAGGATGGACGACGCGCAGGTGCGGGAGCTGCTGCGGACGGGGCGCGGGGCGATGCCGCCGGCGCCGCCGATGGCGGAGGCCGCCCAGGGCGAGTTAATCGATTACCTGTTCCGCCGGAACCAGCCGCCCAGCCGCGGAGCGCGGCCGGACGAGGATCCGGCGCGGCCCGCGTACAGTTTCGACAGCTTTCAGTTCCTGACCGATCACGAAGGTTACCCGGGCATCAAACCGCCCTGGGGGCTGCTGAACTGCTACGACCTGAGCACGGGCCGGATCCTCTGGCGGGTGCCGCTGGGCGAATTGCCGGCGCTCACGCGGGCGGGCGTGCCCAAGACCGGGACCCACAACCTGGGCGGCGCGACCGTGACCGCGGGCGGTCTGGTGTTCGTGGCGGGGACGGAGGATGAGAAGCTGCGGGCGTTTGCTGCGGACACGGGGGAGGAGCTCTGGTCGGCGAAGCTGCCGCACGCGGGCACGGCAGCGCCGGCGGTCTATGCGGTCGGCGGCCGCCAGTACGTAGTGATCACCGCGACGGGTGGCGGCCGCGTGGGCGGGCCCTCCGGTCCCGGCGACGCCTACGTGGCCTTCGCCCTGCCGCGCTGATCAGAACCGGAAGGCGCTGCTCAGGGTCCAGACCCGCGGCGGGCCCACGCGGTACTGGGCCACTCGGTACACCTTGGTCAGCTCCGCTCGCACCGGGATCAGATCCCGGGCCGTGTGGTTCAGATTTTGCCCACGCAATTCGAGCGTCCACTCGATCCGCCCGCGGTACAACGACCGCTTGTGGCGGATCCACGCGTCGACGTTCGTGATCGCCGGCGCGATGTGCGGGCGATCGATATCCGCTACCAGAGTATCCCCCACCAGCTCGGTCGGGTAACCGATGACCGCACCGTCCTGCCAGCGTACGGCTGCGCCCACCCCGGAGCCCTCGAGCAGACCGCGAGTGAACGTGTAATTGGTCACCAAGTTTACCCGCCACGCGCGCTGCTCGGTCGAGACCCGCCCCTCCTGGCGCTTCTGGTTGCGGTAGGACGAGAGTACGTTCGTCTCCAGCCACTGGGCGACCGTCATCTGCGCGTCGCCCGGGACGGGCGCGGGGTAGCTGATGTAGCTAGGCGGGACGGTGGCCGGATCGTTGAAGTAACGTAGGTGCCCGATCAGGCCGCCCGACCCCAGAATCGGCTCCACCTTGGCCCACAGCTCCGCGAAGCGCGGGGCATAGTTGTCGATCACCGTCTCTTGGTTCGCGACGTTGAGGGCCAGTCGCCAGCTGGGGCTCGGGTTCCAAGTGAGCTCCAGCTCAGTGCCGCGGCCCACGACATCCTGGGTGTCACCGAGATTCGGAAGCTCGGTCCGCGCAAAGTCGCCGCCCGCGGCCGGCGCGTCGAGGCTGGCAGAGGTCCGCGTGCGCGCCGGAATGATCGCGTTGAGCCGGCCAAGCGCCTCCACCGCGAGGGCGTAATTGGGGGTCGTCGCGCCCAGGTTGCCGAGCCGCTGGGCCTCGATCAGGAACTCCAGCGGTTTGAGGATGCCCTGGTTCACCAGAGTGGCGTACTTGGTGCTCGCGGCGCCATTAACGAGGTCGCACTCGTAGCGATTGAGGCGCAGCACGAGCTTCGAATCGAGCAGGTTGAGGGTTACGCCATACTCGCGCGTGCGGCCGGAGGGCGACGGGAGC
>VHCI01000146.1 GCA_016871775.1 Verrucomicrobiota bacterium
TCGGCCCGGTTGAGGCGGCGCACCGTGACGTGCCCGGGATCGGGGTCCGCGGGATCGATGCCAAGCGCCCCGTACTTGATCCACCCGGCGAGCGTGCGGAGCTCCTCCGGCGACGGTCGGGCGACGCCCTCCTCGTGCGCCGGCATGAGGCCGGCCTGCACGTTGCGCAGCACCGCGTGCCACAGCTCCGGCCGGGCGGTCACCTCGGCGTCGGAGGCGAAGGCGTCGAGGGTGACGCCTCCCTTTGAAATTCCGTTGCCGTGACAATCGTAACAGTGCTTCTCCAGAATAGGGCGCACCGCGGTATGAAACGTTGCCAGCGTTTCCGGCGGGCGCGCGGTGTCCCGGCCCGCGGCCGGCAGGGCCAGCGCGAGGGCGGTGAGCAGGGCGGAGGGCAAAGGACGCGGCACGCTTCGAAAGACGACCCGGAGGACGCAAAGGTAACGAAACGACGGGCCGCGCGAAAGGCAACGTCCGGCCGGGAAAAATCGCGTCCGTCGCGCGGTTCGCCCGTACCAAGAGGGTGACCGTTCTCGACCCGACCCTCTCCGCTCCAGCCCCGGCCGCCGCGGGCGCCCTGATCGCGCAGGACATACGGAAGGCGTACGGAGGGCGTCCGGTGCTGCGCGGCGTGTCATTTACCGTTCCCGCTGGGCGGCGGGTAGCGTTGACCGGTCCCTCCGGCAGCGGTAAGACCACCCTTCTCAACTGCCTCGGCGGCATCGACCGGCCGGACGCGGGCCGCGTGTGGCTGCAGGGTCGAACTCTGGATGGGGCGGACGCGGCGGGCCTCGCGCGGCTGCGGCGGGAGCGGATCGGCACCGTGTTTCAATTCTTTCACCTCCTGCCGACCCTGAGCGCCGCAGAGAACGTGGAGTTGCCGCTACAGCTGCTCGGCGTGCCGCGCGCGGAGCGGGAGGCGCGGGTCGCGGCACTGCTGGCCCGGGTCGGGCTTGAGGCTCGAGCGACGGCGCGGCCTGGGGAGCTTTCCGGCGGAGAGCAGCAGCGGGTGGCCCTCGCGCGGGCACTGGTGCACCGGCCGGCGCTCCTTCTGGCGGACGAGCCGACGGGCAACCTCGACTCCGCGGCGGGCGCGCGCGTGCTGGCGCTGCTGCGGGAGCTGTCGGACGAGACGGGCACGGCGCTGGTGCTGGTGACCCACAGCGAGGAGGCGGCGGCGGTCTGCCACGAGCGGATCCGCCTGCGGGACGGAGCCATCGAGCGATGAGCGGCGCGCGGCCGGTCCTCGCGCTGCTGCTCGCGCGCTTCACCCTGCGGCACGCCCGGCTCGCGCCGCGGCAGACGGCAGCGCTGGTCGCCATCGTGGCGCTGGGCGTGGCCGTGTTCCTCGCGATCCGGCTGGCGAACCGCGCCGCGGTCGCGAGCTTCAGCCACTTCACCGAGGCCCTCGCCGGCCGCAGCGACTGGGTGCTGCAACCGCCGGCTGGGACCCTGCCGGAGACCGTGCTCGCGGAATTGCAGTCCGCGCTGGCCGAACATCCAGCGCAGCTTTTGCCCGTGGTGGAAACCACCGCCACTCCCCCCGCGCCGGCGGACTCCGCCCCCGGCTTCGGCCGTCCAGCCTACACGGTCCTTGGCCTCGACCTCATCGCGCTCGCAAACCTGGCCGCAGCGGGCGGGCCGGGCGCGCGGCTTCTCGATGGCGCGGAGCCAAGCACGGACGGCCGCGGCCGGGACGCGGCGGAATTCTGGAACCGCTTCCGGGCGGGACCGCAGGCGTGGGTAAGCCCCGACCTCGCCCCGCCGCCGGGCCAGCCGGTGTTCCTGGAACTGCTGATCCACGAACGCACTCACCGCCTGCCCGTGGCCGGCGTGATTCCCGCCGCGGCCGGGGGCGTGTCGCCGCCACCGGGGCTGATCGTGGTCGATCTGCCCGAGCTCCAGCGCCTCACCGGCCGCCCGGGGCAACTTGACCGCGTGGAGGTGATCCTCGCCGCAGGCCCTCGCCGCGCGGCCCGTCAGGCCGAGGTGGGCGCGCTGCTCACACGCCTCGCCGGTGCCGGACCCCGGTGGGAGGTGACCACCCCCGGGGCGCGGCGCGAGACCGCCGCCGAGATGACGCGCGCTTTCCGATACAACCTCACCGTCCTCTCGCTGCTGGCGCTGCTGGTGGGGCTCTACCTGATCTTTCAGGCGCTCGATGGTGCGGTGGTGCGGCGGCGCGCGGAGACGGCCGTCCTGCGCTCGCTGGGCGTGGAGGAGGCGGTGATCCGGCGGGCGTGGCTGATCGAGGCGGGGACGCTGGGGGCGGCGGGCGGGATCCTCGGCGTGGCCCTCGGCTGGGCGGGCGCGCAGGTCGCGGTGCGGGCCGTGGGCCAGACCGTGAATGCCCTCTATTACGCCACCAGCGTCTCCTCCGCGCGGCCGGACGCGGCCGACCTGCTGCTCGGCCTTGCCCTCGGCCTGGGGGCGAGCGTGATCGCGGGCTGGGGTCCGGCGCGGGCGGCGGCGCGAATCCCGCCGGCGCAGGCCCTCGCCCGGCACGCACCGCCGTCCGAGGGCGGATGGAGCCGGGAACCGCGGATCGGCCTCGGGCTCCTCGCAGGCGCGGGGGCGTGCGCCACCTTGCCGCCCGTGCCGCTCGCCGGCGGCGGGGCGTTCCCGCTCGGCGGCCACGCGGCGGCACTGCTGGGGATCTTTGGCGCCGGGCTGCTCGCGGGACCCGTCCTCGGCGGCCTCGCGCGACTGGCCCGGGCGGGCGGGCAAGTGCACGCTGCCGCGCGCATCGCGCTCGGCCACCTCGCCCGACCCTCGGGACGCCACCGGCTCGCCGCGGCCGCCCTCCTCGCCGCGACCGCGATGACCGCGGGGATGGCGATTCTGGTGGGTAGCTTCGAGCACACCGTCGAGGACTGGATCCGGCGGACGCTACGCGCCGACCTGTACCTTTCGAGCGCGGGCGCCCAAAGCGCCTCCACCCGCAACCGGATCACGCCGGAGACCTGGCGCGCCCTCGCGGCGCATCCGGCGGTGGAGGCGGCCGCGATCGTTGCCGCCTATCCTGTGCGGATCGGCGGCGTCGCGACCACCGTCTCCGGCACGGACCTCTCGCTGCTGCGGCGGCGTGCCGACCTGCCCTGGCTGATCGCGCCGCGCGATGAGACGCCGTTCGACGCGGCGCGCAATGTTGGACTCGCGCTCGTGAGCGAGAGCTTCGCGGCGCGATTCCGCGTGGCGCCGGGGGATCCCGTGCGCCTGCCGACGCCGGCCGGCACGAGGACGCTGACCGTCGCGGGCGTGTTTACCGATTATGGCAACGAGCGGGGATCCCTGCTGGTCGAGCGCGCGCACCTCGCAGCCTGGTTCGGTGACGAGCAGGCGGCGAGCGTATCGCTGTTCCTGCGACCCGGGGCGGATCCGTCCGGCGTGCGCGCGGAATTGCTGCGGAGCCATTCCGGGCTCGGCATCTACACCAATGGCGCGCTGCGGGAGGAAATCCTGCGCATCTTCCGGCACACCTTCGCGGTGACGCACGCTTTGGAAGTGATCGGCATCGCCGTGGCCGTGGCGGGGCTCGCCCTGACCCTCACGAGCGTGCTCCTAGACCGCCGCGAGGAACTCACGACGCTGCGGGCGCTCGGCTTCACGCCCGGCGAACTCGCGCTGGCGACGGCGCTAGAAGGGGCCGGACTCGCGTTGGTCGCCACGATCGCCGGACTCAGCGTAAGCCTCGGCCTCGGCTGGCTGCTCATCCACGTGATTAACCGGCAGTCATTCGGCTGGACCCTTGGCTTCGTCGTGCCCTGGGGGCAACTCGCGTGGCTGGCCGCGGGGATCGTCGCCGCCGGGGCGTTGGCCAGCTACGCCCTCGGCCGGTGGGGCGCGCGCCTGCCGGCGGATGCCCACGAATGAATTGCGGACTGCCATTCCTCCTCCCGGTGATCCTCGCGCTCGCGCCCGCGGCCGCGCTGGCGGCCGACCCAGCCACGGAGGCGGAGGATTTCGCGGTGCCCCAAGCCGGGCGCGTCTTCACCTTCCCACGGGACCACGGCAGCCATCCGGACTTCCGGCTCGAGTGGTGGTACGTCACCGGCCACCTCGCGGCCGTGGCGGATCCGGGGCGGCGCTTCGGTTTCCAGGCGACCTTCTTCCGCCAGGCCGCCCCACGACCCCACGCGACTGAGCCGGCGGGCGCCTTCGGCCGCGACCAGTTGTTCCTCGCCCATATGGCGCTGCTCGACGTGCGCAGCGGGGCGTTCCGGCACGAGGAGCGCCTGCACCGCGAGGGCTGGGCGGCCGGCGCCGCGACCACGACCCTCGACGTCCGCAACGGCGACTGGAGCCTGCGCCTGCGTCCAGGGGCCGGCCCGGGTGAACCGGAGCGCCTCGACCTGCGCGGCGGCATCCGGGCCGAGGTCGCGCTGCGGCTGTCGTTCGAGTCCCGCAAACCGCTCGTGGTGTTCGGCGAGGACGGCGTGTCCCGCAAGGGCGCGGAGCCCACGGCGGCCAGCCACTACCTGACGTTCACCCGCCTCGCCACGACGGGCGTGCTGCGTCTCGCCGGACCGGAGGGCCCGGAGGAGGTCGCCGTCACCGGGGAGGCGTGGCTCGACCACGAGTTCAGCAGCAGCCAGCTCGGGTCCGGCCAGGTCGGCTGGGACTGGCTCAGCGTGCACCTGCGCGACGGGCGCGAGGTGATGCTTTACCGGCTGCGGCGCGCCGACGGTTCGGCGGATCCGGCCTCGCGCCTCACGTGGATCGACGCCGCGGGCCGGACGAGCGTTCAGCCCTTCACTTGGGAAATCCAACGCCTCTGGCGCAGCGCCGCCACCGACGCCGCCTACCCCACCCGCGTCCGCGTCCGCACGACCGACCCGGCGAGCGGCGCGGAGGTGATCTTGGACGTGGAGCCGCTGGCCGAGGATCAGGAACTCACCGGCGCCCTCGGCGGCATTCCGTACTGGGAGGGGGCGTGCCGGATCAAGGGTGCGGACGGCGCGGAGCTCGGGCGCGGCTACCTGGAGTTGACCGGCCACGCGCGGCCCCTGCGCCTGTGAACCGGCCGCGCGCCGCGGGTCACTCGCCCGGTCCGCGCGGGGCGCTGGAACGACCGCCGCGGCCGCCCTTGAGGCTGGCGAGGTAGGCGACCAGATCGCGCAGCTCACGCGGCTGCAGGACGCCCTCCATCGGCGGCATAATCGACACGGGAGGCGTGCGCGCGGCGATCTCGGCGAGGGGCAGGCGGCGCCGCTGGCCGTCGAAGAGCCGCACCGTGACCTCCGTGGCCGACTCCGCCGCGAGGGTCCCGGTGACCTCGGTGCCGTCGCGCAGCGTGACGTTCACGATGCCGTAGCCCTCGGCGATCCGGGCGGAGGGCTGCAGGAGCGCCTCCAGCAGGTAGGCGGGGTCGCGCTGGCTACCGATCGCGCGGAGCGCGGGCCCGACCTCGGAACCGGCGGACGACTCGAAGTTGTGGCAGGCGGTGCAGTTGGCCGCGAGGTGGTTGGCGGCCAGGTCCCGGCCGCGCGCGACGTCGCCGCCCGCGAGCAGTTCGCGGCGGGCGCGGGCCGCGGGGGACGTCGCGTGGGCCTCGAGGCTCGCGGCGATCGCCGGCCGGGCGGCGGCGCGGGCGCGCAGGGCCTCGACCAGCTCGAGGCGCACGCCGTCCTCGACGCGATCCGCCGCCAGCGCCGCCGCCCACTCCTCGAGGAGCGCGTCGGCGGCGGGGGTCGCCAGCGTGGCGACCGCGGCGATCGCGGGCTGGCGTTCGGACACGGGGCGGCCGGTCCAGGCCTCCCGCGCAACCGGCACGATGCGTTCAGGCGCGAGACGCGGGAGCAGTTCCACGGCGGCGTGGAACAGCGGTCCCGGGGAGCCGGCCGCGAGCGCGAGGTCGAGGGCGCGGCGCGCATCGGGCCCGGAATCCCCCTCCCCCGCGAGCAGGCGCAGGGCCTGGGCCCGCAATCCCGGCGCGGCGCCAGCGTCGGCCACCATCGCCGCGACGCGGGCGGCACCGGGGCGCAGGCCGTGGGCGATGATGATCTCGATCGCGCGCGTGCGCAGCGCGGGGTCCTCGAGGCCGAGGAGCGCGTCGACGCGCGGGGTCAGCACAGCGGCGATGGGCTCGGGCCGCAGGGAGCGCGCCCAGCCGTCGAAGGGATCGAGGCGCGGCGGGACGGCCCAGAGGCGGAGGGCGCCGAGCGCCTCGCCCCGGGCGGAGGCGGGCGCGGCCGGGTCGAGCGCGAGGGCGAGGAGCCGTGCGGCGGCCGCCGGCGTGCCGACGCGGAGGTTGGCGTAGAGAGCCCGGCGCAGCGTGGGCTCGTCCCGCGGCGGCGTCGCGAGCAGCGTGGCCAGCCGCGGCAGAGCGGCCGGGAGCGACTCATCGTCGTAGATCGCTCGCGCGGCCTCGGCCACGACCAGCGGATCCGCGTCCGCGAGAAAGTCCGCGACCCCGGCATCGGCGCGGCGGCGCAGCGCGACGACCGCCGCGAGGCGCACCCGCGGGGAGGGATGCAGGACGCGCGCGAGCAGGTCGGCGCGGTCCGCGCAACCGGCGAGGCCCATCACCGCCGCGTGCCGAAGCACGGGGTCGTCGCCGACCGCCTCGGCGAGCGCGAAGAGCGGCTCGACCGCGGTGCGCAGGGCGAACTTGCCCACCGCGATCGCGGCCTGGAGGCGCACGCGGGGGGCGGCGTCCGCCAGCAGCGGAACGAGGGCGGCACCGTGGCCGCGCGCGGCGGCGTTGGCGGCGTCCCCGAGGATCTTGGCGGCCTGGGCGCGGATCTCGTCGTCCGGATCGCGCAGGAGGGCGAGGATGCCGGCGGGTTCCGCGGCGCCCCGGCGCAGCAGCTGGCCGTAGCCCCAGAGCGCGTGGTACCGGGCGAGCGGGGCCGTGCGGGCGGCGGTGGCGACGGCGAGCAGTTCCCCGTGGCGGCCGCGGCGGGCCAGCTCCAGCTGGGCTCCCTGCCGCACGCGCTGGTCGGGGTTGCCGAGGTGGCCGGCCAGCTCGAGATGCGAACGCTCCGCGAAGCCCGCGCGCAGCAGCTCCGCCGTCCGCGCCCGCAACGGGTTCCGCACGTCCTCCCGCGCGTCGACGCGCCAGAGGGCGCCGAGCCCGTCCAGCGGGTACCCGCCCATCCAGTCGACCATCATCAGCGCGCCCTCGGGGTGCCACGCCATCCCGATGCCCATCACGCCGTCGTTGAGGATGCGGGCGCCGGTCATCCGGTAGGTCGCGCCGGCGGGCTCGGCGTGGAACCCGCGCAGTTTGCCGGAGGGGAACTCGTTGA
>VHCI01000147.1 GCA_016871775.1 Verrucomicrobiota bacterium
CTTCCGACCGGTCCTGCCTATCGAGTGCTGATGCTCCCGGAGAACTGGGCCGCCGATCTTGCCACGCTGCGCAAGCTCCGCGACTTCGCCCGCGCCGGTGCACCGATCTTCGGCGCCGCGCCCGTGGCTCCCGCTGGGGTGCGCGACTACGAAGCGCGCAGCGAGTTTGCCGCGCTCGTGCGCGAGTTATGGGACGGGCCCCGCCCGCTGGTCCGTCGCACCGCGTTGCCGGCAGCACTCGTTGAAATCGGTCTCGCGCCTGACGTAATGCTGCCGGTTGCGTCGGCGGGAGGCGAACTGCGCTACATTCATCGCCGCACGCCCGACGCCGAAATCTATTTCGTCTTCAACCACTCGGAGCGCGACGTCGCCGGCGACTTCACCTTCCGCGTCACCGGCCGCCAGCCCGAGCTCTGGAACGCGATCACCGGCGCCTGCGCCGACGCCTCCGCGTTCCGCCCGAGCGCCGCTGGCACCACCGTGCCGCTCCACCTCGAGCCGCGCGGCTCGATCTTCGTCGTCTTCCGCCGCGCCGCGGCCGGGTCGCGCGCCGACGCTCCGAAGACCGCGGTCGCTGCGACTCTGCCGATCGCCGGACCGTGGCGCGTCGCGTTCCACGACGGCCGCGGCGCACCGCCCAACGCAACCTTCGCGACCCTCGCCTCGTGGACGGAAAACGAAAACCCCGGCATCAAGTTCTACTCCGGCACCGCGACCTATCGCACGACCTTCGCCGTTCCATCGGCCAACCTCCGCGCCGGCGCCACCGCCACACTCGATCTCGGCACGGTCGCCGATCTCGCCGAGGTCCGGCTCAACGGCGCGCTCATCGGCACGCTCTGGCAACCGCCGTTTCGCGCCGAGGTCACGCGCCACCTGCGCGCCGGCGACAACATCCTCGAGGTCCGCGTGGCCAACCGTTGGATCAACCGCGTGATCGGCGACGAGTCACTGCCCACCGATCTCACCTACCAGCCCGAGGGCACGAGCAAGTTTACCGACGGAAGGCTAAAACAACTTCCCGCCTGGCTCTACGACCGCACGCGCCTCACCGAGCGGAAGCGCTACAGCTTCACCACGTGGAAACACTACGAAGCAAAATCCCCGCTCGTCCCCTCCGGACTGCTGGGCCCCGCCAAGATCGATTGGAGAACGCCAGCGCCGTAGCGCAGGCCATCACAACTTCACCCACCCAATCTAAATACCCAAAATCCCATGCACCCCGAATTTTCCTTCCCTTCCTCTGGGCCAAATGGAACGCGAATTAACTTCCAACGGGTTGTTCTGAGTCTGTTGGTCTCTCTCACTTTTGTTCTTGGCGGTCATGCCCAATCCTTGGGCGAGCCCGGGGGCGCGGTCCAGGGCACCGTGTCCAACGCGGCGAGCGGGTCTCCGCTCGGCCGGGCCAAGGTCGTCATCCGGGGCACGGCCCAGGAGACGCTGACCGACGACGACGGCCGGTTCTTCCTGCGGGGAGCCCCGGCGAGCGAGATCGAGTTGGAGGTTTCCTATCTTGGCTTCACGTCCCAGACGACGCGGCTGACGGTGCCGCCGGGCGGGCAGGTCGCACGGGACTTCCAGCTCCGTCGCGGCGCGGCGGACCGGCGCGGCGCCGAGGACCAGCCGGTGATGCTGGACACGTTCCAGGTGGTCGCGGAACAGACCATGAGCGGCCAAGCCGTCGCGATGAACGAGCAGCGCCATGCGGCCAATATCAAGAACGTGGTCTCGTTCGACGAACTCGGTGACCGCGGCCAGGAAAACATCGGCGACTATGTGCGCTTTCTGCCTGGAGTCACCATTCTGGACGATGGCACCAACCCCGGACGCATCGCCCTGGGCGGGTTTCCAGCGGAAATGTCCAACCTTCAGATCGATGGCGTGGACGTGCCTGCCACCGGCATCGGCCCGACCAGCACCCGGGCCGCGGCACTGCAAGACGTGCCAATCCTGAACATCGAGCGCGTGGAGGTCTCGAAGGTGCCCACGCCCGACCAGCCGGCTTCCGGTTTGGGCGGATCGATGAACCTGATCGCGAAGACCGGCACGGGCCTCAAGCGCCCGGTTGGCCGCTACCAAGTGTATATGAATTTCGACAACGTGGACGGCTTGAGCTTCACCGGCGGTGGGCGGCAACCCCACGACCGGGCATCGCCGCGCCGCAAGGAGCCTTCCTTCAGCCTGAGTTACGCCTTCCCGGTGGGAAAAACGCTCTCGGTCAGCGTCGGTGCCTCCCGTTCCTGGCGCCAGCGGCCGACCGACGACACGCCCTCGGAGGTCGCCTTCTGGAACCTGCGCAAAACCTACCTGACCACCGGCGCGCCAAAGGATCTGGCGCTGGCGATCACGCAGTGGCGCCAGGAGGCCTCGATTTCCCGGACCGAGAATGCCCAGCTCGGCCTCGATTGGCGGCTGACCCCCGGCAACACCCTCAGCCTGCAGGTCCAGGAACGCCGAGTGGTCGAAAAGAAGGCCCAGAGCTTCATGACCGCGCGCGTCAATGCCGGCTACGACGCGATCGGCAATGCGGACTACACCTCCAGCCGTGGTGCGACCGGCAGCTTCGAAATGGGCACCCTCAATCCGTCGAATTTCGACGCGACCACCGACACCAGCATGCGTTCGCTGAAGTATCAGCATCGCGGCCCGGTGTGGAACTTTGACGCGCAGGCGTCCTACTCCGCCGCCGACCGCGAGCGCAGCAGCCTCGGCAAGGGCTACTTCAACGGCGTGCTGGCCAGCGTCCTCGCCGCCAACATCCGCGGCGACGGCATCGGGAAGGGAGCGAGCATCGGGCCGGAAACCTATACGATCACCCGCGCCAACGGCACGCCGGTGGATCCCTACAACGCCAACAACTACACGCTCGGCACGGCTAACGAGGAGTATGCCTTGTATCAGACGGACCTCACCGCCGGGCGCCTGAACGTCAGCCGCGCGATCGGCCGGAACCTCACGCTGAAGCTCGGCGGCGCTTACAACCGCATGGACAAGGACGACACCCGTCCGGTCAAGAACTACACCTTTGTCGGCCGGGCCGCCGGCCAGACCGCCGTCTCGCTTTACGACCTCGTGGATGAATCGATCGACGTGAAAGTGAACGGGAACCCGGTGCGCTGGGTGAGCCCGGTGAAGACCTATGATCTCTTCGTGCAACACCCGGAGTATTTCACCCTGAACCCCACTCATATCCAGAACCTCGCGCAGAATTCCAAACGGATGCTCGAGGATATCCTGGCCGGCTATTTCCGGTTCGATCTCCGCCTCTTCTCCGGCCGGCTTAACTTAACTGGCGGTGCCCGCTACGAGAAAACCGATCTCAAGGGCTGGAGCATGAAGCGCGACAATTTTGCCATCTACCAGCGCGATGCTGCGGGCAACCTGCTGCGTACGAGCACGGGCGCGTTGATCGCCATCACCAACAACACCGAGCAGCGTCTCAGGCTCATCAATCAGGAGCGGGGAAATTTCGAGAGCCAGAGCTACGACGGGTTCTATCCCAGCCTGAACGCCAATTACGCGTTTACCGAGAACTTGGTGGCGCGGGCGGCCTACGCCCGGACGCTCGGCCGCCCCGATGTGCAATATGTCGTAGCCGGGATCACCGTGCCCGTTCCCACCGACACCAATGCCACCACCGCCCGCACCATCGTGGTCGGCAATCCCGGCTTGGAGCCTTGGACGGCGGATAGTTTTCACCTGTCCCTCGACTCCTATCATCTGAAGGGCGGATTTGGCTCCGTCGGGGTCTATCACAAAAAGGTCAGCAACTTTTTCGCGCAGCGCGGCCGGCCGACCACGGCGGCCACCCTCGAGGCCTACGGCATCCCGGAGGGCGACATCGCCTATATGCTGGCCGACAACTACGTCCTGCGCCGCTGGGAAAACGTGGGAGATGCAACGCTGGAGGGCGTCGAGCTGAGCTACCGCCAGGACCTGCTGTTTTTGCCTTCATGGATGCAGCTGGTGCAGGCTTGGGTAAACTATACGCATCTGAGAGTCGGCGGACCCAAGGCCGCGGATTTCGTGGGGTTCAGTCCCGATTCCCTGTCGGCGGGAGTAAACTACATCAGGCCGCGCTTCTCCGTCCGGCTGACTGCGACCTATCAGGCCGAGACCAAGCGAGCGGAGGTCTTGGCCACACCCGGAACCCAGGCCGAAGGGTTTATTCCCCCCTCCACCTATGAATACCAGTCGGCTTCCACCCGCTACGGTATCAGCGCGGAATACGCCCTGAGCAAGAAGTTCGCCCTCTACGTGAACTGGGACGACGTGTTCGCCAAGGACCGCTTTTTGTATCGCCGAGCCCCGGACACGCCGGCCTTTGCCCAAAGGGCCCAACGCTACGTCACTCCTTCCTACATCGTGATCGGCCTGAAGGGCAGCTTTTGAACCGGCCGGTCTTCCAGCAATGCGCGTTCCGCCGCTTCCCCACCCGTCACGAAATGAGGGCGAAAACCCTCCCGCCCGCTCTCCGCGCCCCCGGATGGCACCTCATTGACGCCCCTCTTCTCCCGATGAACTCCCCCGCGTCCCAGCCCACGTCCTCGCCGGTCCGCCCGACCCGCCGCCGGTTTCTCGTCCGCAGCGCCGCGCTCGGCTCGATCCTCATCCTGCCGCACGGCCT
This sequence comes from Verrucomicrobiota bacterium, assembly GCA_016871775.1. GTDB lineage: Bacteria > Verrucomicrobiota > Verrucomicrobiia > Opitutales > Opitutaceae > ER46. The sequence continues at coordinate 4,628 of VHCI01000147.1, forward strand.
GCGCGGCCAGGGCCGCCGCTCCCCCAACGAGCGCCTGCGCATCGCCCAGGTCGGCGTCGGCGGCCGCGGAGGCGCCTCACTCTCCGGCCTGGCCGACGAGCAGTTCGTCGCGCTGTGCGACGTCGACGAGAAGCGGAGCCGGGCGGGCCTCGCCGGGGGCAAGAAGTCGGGGCCGCCCGCGGCGCAGTTGAAGGACGCGAAGTGGTTCAAGGACTTCCGGGTGATGTTCGAGCAGATGGAGGACCAGATCGACGCCGTCGCCATCGCCACGCCGGACCATATGCACTTCCCGATCGCGATGGCCGCGATCGCGCGGAAAAAGCACGTGTACGTCGAGAAACCGATGTGCCGCTGCCTCTCCGAGGTGCGCCGCCTGCACGCCGCCGCCACGGCTGCGGGGGTCGTGACCCAGATGGGCAACCAGGGCCGCGCGGCTGAGGGCATCCGCCTCGCGCGCGAGTGGGTGCAGGCGGGCCTGATCGGGGAGGTCCACACCGTGCACACGTGGACGGACCGCCCGCGCCTGCCGTGGTTTTACCCGGCCGATTTCGACCCCGATGCCAATCCCCAGGAGACGCCCGTGCCCGCCACGCTCGACTGGGATCTCTGGCTCGGCGTCGCGCCACCCCGGCCTTACCGGCCGGAACTCGTGCCGTCCTTCTGGCGCGGCTTCACCGACTACGGCACCGGCTCGCTGGGCGATATGGGATGCCACCAGCTCGATGCCCCGTTCTACGCGCTCGACCTCGGTTCGCCGACGAGCGTGGAGTCCGCGACGACGCAACGGCATCCGAAGACCTTCCCGGCCTCGACGGCGGTGACGTGGAAATTCCCCGCGCGGGGCGGGCGCGGTCCGGTGGAGATGAAGTGGTTCGACGGCACGATGAAGCCACCGCTGCCGGCCCCCGGGTTCAAACTCTCCGAGAGCGGCGGCAGCCTCTTCTACGGGACCAAGGGGACTATGAGCGTCACCTCGCACAGCGGCTCGTGCCGCCTCCTGCCCGAGGAGCGGATGCAGGCGATGGCCGGGTCGCTGCCGCTGAAAACCATCCCGCGCGTCAACGGCGGCCCCTTCCCCGAGTGGGCGGCCGCGATCCGCGGCGGGCCGAAGTGCGGCTCGAACTTCGACTACGCCGCGGGCCTCACGGAGGTCGTGCTGCTCGGCGTGGCCGCGCAACGCGCCCAGGCCCGCCTCGACTGGGATCCCGTCGCCGGCCGTTTTCCCAACCGCCCGGACTGCGATGTCTTCGCCGGTCCCGGGTACGCCTATCGCCCCGGCTGGGGCGTGTAGGCCGCGTCCCGGAGAATCGGACGGCCTCCACCCCGCCCCCCTCGCTCCCGCCTCCCGCACCGTGCGCACCTCCCCTGCCCCAGGTCGGCCCGGACGTTGCCGTTGCCCGATGACCGTCGCCCCCGCCCCGATATGAGAACGATGCTCCTCGTGGTGCTTGGCCTCGCGATGGGGCGCGCGGCCGCCGCGCCGCCGCGCTTCGAGGCGGACGTGCTCCCGGTCCTGTACCGGCACTGCTTCAGCTGCCACAGCGAGAAGCAGGCTAAGCCCAAGGCCGGGCTGCGGCTGGACTCGGCGGCGACGATCGAAGAGGCCGGCGTCATCGTGCCCGGCAAACCCGAAGCCAGCGAGCTGCTGAAACGCGTGTCGCTGCCAAGCACCGACGGGGACGTGATGCCGCCCCTGAAGGGAGGCGCGCAGCCGCTCTCCGACGCCGAACGGGCCCTGGTGCGCGAGTGGATCACGGCCGGCGCCGACCTGGGCGGATGGATCAAGTTCGAGCATCGCCAGCCCCCCCTCGAAGCGGCCGGCGCCCCCCTCGCCCGGGCCGCGGTGCCGGACATCGCACGCGAGGTGGATGCGTTGGTCGATCGCCACCACGCCCGGCACGGCACCCGCGCGAACGCCCCCGTCAGCGACGAGGTGTTCCTGCGTCGCGTCCACCTGGATGTCGTCGGCCGCATTCCCAGCCTCGGCGAGAGCACCCGGTTCCTGACCTCCACGGCGGAGGACAAACGCGCGCGGCTCATCGATACGTTGCTCGGCAGCGAGGGCCACGTGAGCCACACCTACAACTGGAAGGCGGACCAGCTCCGCATCAACCCGCGCGCGCTGGCGGGCGGGCAACCGGCCTGGCTCTACGACGACTGGGTGAAGGAGGCGATCCGCTCGGGCCTGCCGCACGACGAGACGGTGCGCCGGCTGATCACGGCGAGCGGCTACCTCTGGGACAACGGCGCCGCCGGCTTCTACCTGCGCGATCTGGGGATGCCCCTCGACCACGCGTCGAACCTGTCGCGCGTGTTCCTCGGGACACGGATGGAGTGCGCCCAGTGCCACGACAACCCGCTCGAGCCGGTGACGCAGAAGGACTTTTACCAGATGGCGGCCTTCACCGCCGGCGTGTCCAACCTCAATAGCCCCAGCGGGTACTCCAACGACCACGTCCGGCAGTGGCCGGACCTCAAGGCGCTCCTGGCGCGGATGGACGCCGACAAGGCGCTGCAGGACGGCGTGAGCCGCACGATCTCCCCCCTGAAGCGGCTCACGCGGGACACGGCCAAGCCGCTCACCTTCCCGGCGACCTATGTCCACGAC
>VHCI01000148.1 GCA_016871775.1 Verrucomicrobiota bacterium
AAGCATTGAGGGAATCGAGCTCTTGCCACAGCTTATGCAGGAGCTCAGCGAGACAAATTGAAGGGAAAATGGAAAGTTCCCTGAATCCGCGGGAGGTCGTTTTGTAAAAATAAGGTTCTTCGGAGATCTCCGTGGGTGAAGTTCACGGTATAGCGGGCCGCAGGTCGAGCTTACCGCAGTGAAAGAGGATGCGATCGCGGTAGTTCTCGAACCGGCGGAAGCCGCGGGCTTCGGCTTTGATCGCCTGGATCTTCGAGTTGAAGCCTTCCGAGATGGCGTTGGTGATGGGATGCGAGAAGTAGTTGAGCAGGCCGAAGAGATGCGTCTGCAACGTGAGCGCGGTCTTCTTGATTGGTTCGAGCTGGGAGCGCCGCGCGGCGCCGAACCACTGCTGGAAAAACTTGGCGGCGCGCTTCGCGTCGGGCTGGGCCCAGAACTCCGCGAAGGTCTCCTTGTGGCACCACGCGCGGGAGGTCTTGAGGTTGCGCTCGCACAGTTCGGCGAAGCTCAGCGCGCGCTCGCCTTCGGCGCACGCGCCCTGGAGCCACAGGTATTTGGTGTGGGTGAGGCTCCGGTCGCCCTTTTCCAGCAGGCGGCGGTGTTCCTCGCGCCGGACCTTGTCCACCGCCTCGTTCAGGTGCCTGGCGACATGGAACTTGTCGTAGACGATCATGGCGCGAGGAACCGACTGGCGGGCCGCGGCCGTAAACTCCGGGCTCATGTCCACGGCCACCGCCTCGACGCGGTCCCGCTGTTCCTTAAGCAGCCGGTCCCACAGTTCGAGCGCGCTGGCCGTGTCGCGCCCCGGGACCACGTCGAGCACCCGGCGGCCGCCCAGGTCCGTCATCAGCGAGACGTAGTTCTGGCCGCGACCGAAGCTCTTCTCGTCCATCCCGACCTGCGTCACCGCCTCGGTCGAACGGCGCAACAGCCCGCGCTCCACCGCCCGGCGCACGATCTCCTGGATGGTGTGCCAGTCGACCTTCAGGATCTCCATCGCCTGCACGAAGGAACGCGCCGCCTGGATGACGGTGACCGCGAAGGCCTCGAACATCAGCGTGAACCGGCCGTGCGGTTCCGCCCACGGCACCTGCACGGTCACCACGCCGTGTTCCGGGCACTGGCAGCGCGGCACCCGGGCGCGGATGATCGTCGCGAACTGCATCACGTCGAGGTGCCGCCACTGCCGCTGCGGCGCATGATCGTAGCGCGCGCAAGACCGCCCGCACTGCGGGCACGTCACCGCCGCCTCCTGGTCATGCTCCACGTCCACCTCCACCCGCTTCGCCGCCAGCTGCAGGTCCACCCGCCGCACCTGCCACGGCGACCCGATCCCCAACAACAAGGCGTAGTGCGCGGCCACCGCCGTTTCGGCCGCTTGATTTTCCATCGATGATTTTGCCATGCGTCGACCCTGCGGGCTTACCCGCGCGACTCAACCCGCGACGCCCCGGGATCCTTCCTTCCCAGCGGTTCGGCCTCCGGAGCCGGAGGCGAAGACCCGTCCCTCCGAAGGTCGTTCTCGGGGCACAAACTCAATCTCCTCCGAAACCCCCTGAAAAACGCGAATAACCAAAATAGCCCTTTGATCCAGCCCCGCACCTTCCGAAGTGACAGCACAAATCCGCAAAACGCCGCCGTGAGAATTTGGACGAGCATCAAACCCGAACCTGGATCGACGTAGGCGAAAAAAGACATCAGGCAAAAGGACGCCAAACCCTGAAAGGAGGATACATCGAGTTACAAAAAACTACGCCTGACAATTAGGTAAGATCTTCATAAATAATGGCATCTGTAGGCGAACGAACCCGAGGCTGACCCGACGGAGGGAATCCGAAGGCCGCAATCCGAAGGGGTCAGGAAGCAACCTGCAACGCCGCAGGCTTCGGGTTGGATCTATACCTTGTTTTGAGGGGATTGTTCAGTTGGCAGCTGGGGTGGCTTCGACGCTTGATGCGCCGATGCCCCGCAAACTTCGGCTGCTCTCTCCCGATGCTCTTTACCATGTGATTAACCGCGGCAATTACCGCCGGGACGTCTTTGAATCCTCCGGAGCGAGAGACGCCTTCTTGGCGGCGCTGGACGAAGCGTGCCGGCGTTACCCCGAGCTTGAGGATGCAGGTTCACCGCAGGTTGTTGCACGTTTCAGCCTGACCCCTTCAGGCGAAGCTCCTCCCTTTTCGCTCCTGTCCCTTCTCCTCAGCCCAAGCGCAACGCCCCCTTCAGCAAGGGCAACAGGGCGCGGGTCTTGCCGTGCCAGCTCTCCAAGGACGCCACTCGCTGCTGCAACATCCGGCGCGAAGCCCCCCGCGGCACGCCGTCCCGGATGCGGCGAATGCTGTCCTTGGCCGAGTCGAGCTGGGCCTCCACCCGTCGCTCCAGGAAATGGATCAGCAACTTGCGCAGCTCGATGTCAGGCGCGTAGCGCGCCACCCGGTCGCCCGGAGCCGAGACGTCCTGCAGGGCCCCTAGGCCGGTCAGGAAGCGAATGCCTTGGCTGATGGAGCCCACGCTGAGGTCGAGCCGCTGCTTGAGATCGGCGGGACTGAGGGCGTCGGGACTGGCGAAACAGCTGCCGTAGATTAAGGCGAGCGACTTGGGCACGCCCAAGAGGTTGGACGCGTCGAGGAAGTAGGAAACGACGGCGGTCTCAAACTCGAGCGATTCGGCATCGCGATCTCCGGGCAGGAGATAGCCCGCCGCGGAGGGTGGGGCCGAAGGGGCAATCGAGGCAGGAGGCACAAGAAGCCGGGAAATGGGTCTGGCAGTTGCCTTTACGGAAGGCTTCGCCCCGTCACTTCCCGGGGCCGAGCCCGGACCGCGACCGAGGAACAACGCTGCTACAAAGGGTTTTCATCCTAAGTTTCAATTCAAAATGAAGCTGGGGGCGGGAAAAGTGCGGCGAGACCGCTGGAAAGGCGTCCAGGCGGGGGCACGTGGGTTCACCGCAGCTCGGTTACCCATCCGCAGTCCGACCACCGGGAAAGGCCAGCGGCCGCGGGCGTTTCCCGCCCACCCGAAGCCCTCGGCCGCGTGAAGACCGAGGTCAAGGGGACGGTGCCCCTGGCGGGGAGGGACTGAGGGAAGAAGCGACCTACTCACTGCGGGGACATCGACTTACCCGGTAAGGGGTCAGGCCAGTGCACGGTGCATTGGCGGCCGCCTCATCGGGAGGATCGAATGACCAGGCGCGAGGCGATCGGCCTGCGCGACCGTCCCGCCGGACCGGGGCGGCGCGCCCCGGCTGCACCGAGCCCGTACCACAGCCGGTGAGGGATCAGCTGACCTGACCCAGTCGGTTCGTCTCTTGGGGAAGGATCCTGATCGAGCGCGCGCAAGCGAAAATTGCCCCGCCGCGCCGCCAGCCCTGCCGGCGCCGCACCGCCCCTGGTCGCGACCGCGCGGGTTGCAACTCCTGCCGCCCCCGGTCATCCAACCTCCTTCCCCACCCCTCCTCCCCGGCTATGAACCGTTCCCGCTTCGCCCCGCGGCTGATTCTCTCCGCGCTGCTGCCCCTCCCTCCCCTCGCGGCGGCCCAACCCGGTCCCGGGTCGGCCCCGGCCGCCGCGATCGTCCCGGCGGGCGTGAGGGCCCATCGCGACCTCGCCTACGTCGTCAACGGGCACGAGCGCCAGAAGCTCGACCTGTTCGTGCCGGAGAAGGCGGACGGGCCCCTGCCGCTGGTCATCTGGATCCACGGCGGCGGCTGGCAGAACGGGAGCAAGGAGAACTGCCCGCCGCTGCGGCAGGGCTACCCGGAACGCGGCTACGCGGTCGCGAGCCTCAACTACCGGCTCAGCGGCCACGCGGTCTTCCCCGCGCAGATCGAGGACTGCAAGGCCGCCATCCGCTGGCTGCGCGCGCACGCGGCGGCCTACGGCCTCGATCCGCAACGCTTCGGCGTGTGGGGCAGTTCGGCCGGGGGCCACCTCGCCGCACTCGTCGGCACCAGCGGCGACGTGCCGGCCTTCGAGGTCGGGGCGCATCGCGACCAGTCGAGCCGCGTGCAGGCGGTCTGCGACTACTACGGGCCGACCGATTTCAATGTCTTCGTCTCCACCCCGGGCTACGAGACCCACGGGACGGCCCAGTCGCCCGAGGCGAAGCTCCTCGGCGGCGCGGTCCGGGACCGACCGGCCGAGGTCGCGCGCGCGAATCCCATCACCCACGTGAGCCGGGACGACCCGCCATTCCTGATCGTGCACGGCGATCAGGATCGGACGGTGCCGCTCAACCAGAGCCAGCTCCTTCACGACGCCCTGCGGCGGGCCGGCGTGAGCGTGCACTTCCACACCATCCGGGGCGGGGGTCACGGCCAGGGCTTCGGCGGCCCCGAGATCGAGCCAATGGTGCGCGGTTTCTTCGACCGGGTGCTCAAGGCCCGGACGCTCCCGCCGAACCTCGGCCCGGCGACCACTTCCGTGAGCGAGGCCTCCACCGCGCCAGCGGCCCCCAAGGGCAAGGGCGGCGCGGGCAAGGGCGCAGGCACGATGACGTGGGAGCAGGTGCGCCGGATCGAGGGCGTCGAGGACGACGGCCGCGTGGCGCGCAACCAGTTCAAGGGCCCGGCCGCGATGTTCGACCGCCTCGACCGGAACGGCGACGGCTTCGTGTCGAAGGCGGACTTCAACTGAGCCCGTCCGGGCGGCGCGCACCGGCGACTGCCACGCACCGCGGTAGGATCCGCGGCCTCGACTGCGGATCGCTTTACCTGACCCCGTAACTTCGCCACCCCCGAAAGCTCGGCGCCGGCAAACTCCCATCCTCGCGAACTTCATCCTTGCCGCTCCGTCGCCGGAACCCAGCGGCCCGGGAACAGCAACATCCGCGGCAGGGCCGGCACGCCGAGCTCGTTGCCGTTGAGCTGACTCACCACGAGATCGACCGCATTTGCCGCCACCAGGTCGTAGGACTGATCGATCCCGCCGATTTCCGGCGCCGTCGGCAGCCAGTGCAACGTGATGATCGGCGCATCCCCGGGCAGCGGCACGTCCTTCGACCGGAGCTGCTCCGCGAGCGACTGGGCGCTCACGACCACGGCATCGGGCCGCAGCGCCCTGAGCCGGCGACGGAGGGCGCGACGGTCGCCGGGCAACCCGATCCACAGGGAGTCCGTGGCCGCCCGGCGCCCCGGATGAAACACGGCGAACGCCGCCTCCCACGCCCGCCGCGCGCGCTCGTTGACCGCGGCTTCCAGAATCGCCAGCGGGCGCCGGCACCCAGCGGCCGCGAGCCGCTCCAGCGCCATCCGCATCGCGAGGTAGTGATGATGCCCGGCGTGGTGGAGCTCCGGATTCCACCGCGCGCTCCCGATCACCGCCGGCGCAAAGCACGCCCAGTCCAGGTCCAGCGTCACCTCCGCCTCGTGCATCACCGGGGACAGCAGCACGCCGACGATCCCCCGCGCCTTCATCACCTCGGAAAGTCGCCGGTCCGTCATCCCACGCTCGGCCGTCCAAAACTGCTCCAACCCGTAACCCAGGGTCTCGGCCCTCGCCTTCGCCCCGAGGAAAACCCGCTGGAGGAAAGGGTCCTGCTCCGACTCGGCGCGCGGGGTATACACCCACACGAACGCGATGCGCTCCCCCGCGGCGACGCGCCGGGCATTCCGAATATGGGACATCAAGGCCGCGAAGCGCGGATTCGGCCGGTAACCCAACCGGGCGGCGAGGGCCTGGATCGCCTGCCGCCTCTCCGGCCGGATCCGTGGATCCTCCCGCAACGCGTACGACACCGTCGCCAGGCTGCAGCCCGCGGCGCGGGCGATTTGTTGCAGCGTGACCATAAGGGGTTCCGCCACGTCAGGCGGCCGGCAGCTCGAAGGCAACCGGGGAATTGAACGGTTTCAAAAGGATAACGATAGCTTCCTCCCCGGCACCCGCTAGGACCCTGCCACCCCGACGGCACCGCCGTACCGCCCCCTGCCCGACGCCCCGCCCCTTAGCCCTCTTCCGCCACGACGTCATCCCGTTTCCGCCGACGCACCCCCTTCCGATGAAATTACTATCCCGCCTTGCCGTCTCCCTCGGCCTAGCTGGCACGTTGCCAGCGCTCGCGGCGGAGCTGCCGGTGACCGGCCCCGCGGCGCGGCTCACCGCCACGCCGTCCGGGGACGTCGAGGTGGCGATGGCCGACGGCGCCGTCGCCCGCTTCGCCCCGCTCGTGGCGGTCCTGGCCACCCGCGCGGATCCCAATCTTGAGATGCGTTGGGGGAAGTTTCCCGAGGAGGCGATGAAGCTGAGCGACACCGGCTCGATCTACAACGTCCTCACCTGGGGTCCGAAGGGCGCCGCCGCAAAGGCCGCGGCGACGCACGTCGAGGACGGCTTCGATCCCACGGTCGATCGGGGCTACGGGGGCGGCCGCACCGCCAACCTCTTTGCCGCGGGCCGGCTGACGGTCCTGCGTGCGCCGGCCAGTCGCTCCGACGGCCGCGCGATCTCGTGGGATTTTCCCGCGCACGGGAACGTGACGGTGCGCGCGACGCTCGACCTGCCGGCCGACGGCACGGCCCCCCGGCTGAAGATCACCGCGACGGCCACGGCGGAAGGCTGGTACTCGTTCGGCTACGTGGGCGCCCCCGAGACGCCGCCAGCCGAGGTCGAGGAACTCTGGCAACCACTGATCTACAACGAGCGCCGCTTCCCGCACGAGTCCTTCCTCGAGGCGGCGTACCGCTGCCCGTTGCCGACGACCCTGGTCACGCGCGCGGGCCTCACGACCGGCGTGGTCGCGGATCCCGCGGAGTACCCGTTCCAGCCGCTGCCGAACCTCGCCAACTCCCGTTTCGGCGTCGCGCTGCGCAACGCCCGCGGGCACGCGCAGCCGATGCTCTTCGCCCCGCTCCTCGGCGGCGCCGGCTCGCGGATGCAGGCCGGTGAGACGCGCGAGTTCACCGTGCGGCTGGTCGTGGCCAAGGCGGCGCTGTCCGCCACCTTCGAGCGGGTGGCACGCTCGCTCTATGGTTTCGCCGACGTGCGGCACAACGCCCTCGGCTCCCTCAACGCGACGTTCGAGCGGATGCTGGAGTTCGGGCTCGGGGAGCACGCGAAATTCAACGCCGACCTGCGCGGCTTCGCCTACGACACCGACGTGCCTGGCGCGGTGAAGAACGTCTCCGCCCTGCACCCGCTCGGCCTCGCGCTCGTCACCGACCGCCCGGAGATCTACACCCGGCTCGCCCGCCCGCTGATGGAGTTCTTCGTTTCCCGCGAGCGCTTCCTCTTCAC
>VHCI01000149.1 GCA_016871775.1 Verrucomicrobiota bacterium
TCGAAGGCCAGTGCGCGCCCGTGGCCGAGGATGGCCATCACCGTTCGCGCCATCTGCTTTTTGCTAGCGCGACCGGCGCCCACGACCGCTTGTTTGACCCGCAGCGGGGCGTACTCGAACACGGGAAGGTCCCGGATCGCGGCCGCGGCGATCGCGGAGCCCCGGGCCGCGCCTAGGATCTGCGCGGTCTGGAAGTTCTGCACGTAGATTGTCTGCTCGAGCGCGACGTGGCGAACGCCGGCGCCCTCGAGGAACTCGCTCACGTGCCGATGGATCTCCCCCAGCGCGAAGGCGAGCGGCTGGCGCGCGGGCACGGTCACCGTGCGGCAGCGCAGCAGCAGTGGCGGACGTCCGGGTGCCAGCTCCAAGAGTGCAAGGCCAGTGCCGCGCAGCGAGGGATCGATGCCCAAAATCCGACCCGTGAACGGCTGGCGCGGCGGCGCGACGGCGCCGGAGAGGAGGGCAGCCGGCCGCTGCGTGGCGGGCAGCGGTCGGCCTGCGAGCTTGGCCGCCCAAAGTTGGCGGGGGTTCATTCTGGGCATCGGCGGGGCGGGTTTGGTCCTTGGCAGGATATTCAGGTCAGCAGCCGGAGGGCCGCGAGCACGCTGAGGGCGAGGGCGGCATTCTCGAACGCGCGCTGATTAATCCGCGCGACGATGGCTCGCCCGCCCCAGGCCCCGGCCAGCACCGCGGGTGCCAGCAGCAGGTTCATCCTTAGGCTCTCCTGAGTGATCAGGCCGAGCTCGCCCATAAAGGGCAGCTTGAACAGATTAAGCACGAGGAAGAAGACGGCCGCCGTGCCCACAAAGTCGAGTTTCGGCAGGCGCATCGCCAAGAAATAGACGGACATCAGGGGCCCAGCCGCGTTGGCCACCAGCGTCGTGATTCCGGCCAGAATTCCCACCGCCGCAGCGAACCACACCCCGAAAGATTCCTCCGCGCATTCACGCCGCCGCCGACTGAGGTGCAGCGCCACCATCCCCAGCACGATGCCGCCCACGAGTCGCTGGGCCTCCAGGTCCGTCAGGCGCTCCAGCAGGAAGTAACCCGCCACCACGCCGACCGCCGTCCACGGGAAGAGGCGGCCAAGATGGCCCCAATCCGCGTGCCGACAGTAGAGCGCGGCGCCAACCAGATCCCCGAGGCACAGCAACGGCAGCAGGGCGCCAGAGGCCGTCTTCGCCGGTAGGACCTGCGTGAACAGCACCGCCGCGAGCAGGCCTAGGCCGCCGATGCCCGCCTTCGCCACCCCCACGATCAGCGCGGCCGCGACCGCGATCACCCAGTCCCAAGTTTCCAGATTCACCCGGCAACCTCCCCCAAGCTGAAGCCGCCGGCGCGGACTGTCAGCACCTGCCAACGGACACCATCCCCGCCCCCGCCCGCCCCGGGCAATTGGGTGCCCGTGGCGATCACCTGGCTTTCCTTTGGCAGGGCCGACCAGAAGCGGGCGCGGCGCCCGGGATCTAGCTCCCCCAGCACATCGTCCGCGAGGATGATGGGCGCGACCCCGCTCCGCTCCCGGAACCAGACCGCCTGGGCGAGACGCAGCGCCAGCACCGCCGACCGCTGCTGGCCCTCCGAGGCGAAATCCCGCGCGACGCCGCCCCCGATCCGTAGCTCGAGGTCGTCCCGGTGCGGTCCGGTCATCGTGGCCCGGAACGCCAGATCGCGCGCCCGTCCCTCACCGAGGCGCCGCCGCCAGGCCTCCGAATCGGTCTCCGCCCAGTCGGGCCGGTAGGTCAGCTCAGCCGTCTCCTCCCCGCCCCCGACCCGCCCGTAGGCCGCGCCGCAGGGCACCGCCAGCGCCGCCACCCCGGCGACGCGTCGCCGGACCAGATCCGCGGCCGCAGGGGCGAGCGCCGCCTCGAAGGCGTCCAGTTCCCCGACTGCCGCGCGGCCGGACTTAAGCAGCGCATTGCGGGCCGCCACCGCCCGGACAAAGGCCTGCAGCGAGGCGAGGTAACCGCTGTCCGTCGCCGCAAGGGTGAGGTCGAGCCAGCGCCGCCGCAGCGCCGGAGCGCCGCGCAGCAGCTGCAGGTCCTGGGCCGAGAATACCACGGTGGGGAAGCGCCCCAGGTAATCCGCCACCCGCGTGATCTTCTCCCCGTCGCACAGGAGCTCGCGGCCCTCGGGGCGGAGGATGATGCGCACCTTTGTTTCCCCCTGCCGCTCATGCTCGAGGACGAACGCGAGGCTGGCGGCGGGCTGCCCCCGGGCCACCAACAGCCTAACATCGCTGGTGCGGAAGGAGCGGAGCGCGGTGAGGAAGCCGACCGCCTCCAGCAGATTGGTCTTACCCTGCGCGTTGGGACCGAGCAAAAACGACTGCCGTCCCGCGAACTCTACCGTGGCATCCGCGACATTGCGGAAGTGCCGGAGGGTGATTTGGCGCAGACGCATCCCGGGGACATAGCTGGGCCGGGGCGGGCCCGGCAAGCCACGCCTCCGTAAAACGGGCCTTTTCCAGCGGGCCATTTCCCTCCAGGCTGCCGCTCGTGATCCCGTTCCCGACTTCCCTCGCTACCACCCTGCGCACCTTCGAGGCGCTGGCGCCGCTTGAGCCCGCCATCACCGGCGCCGGCGATCTGATCCTCGAGACTTTGCGGGGCGGCGGCAAGCTGCTGGTCGCCGGGAACGGCGGCAGCGCGGCCGAGGCAGGGCACTTCGCGACGGAACTCACCGGACGCTACCAGCGCAACCGGCGGGCGCTCCCCGCGCTCGCACTCTCAGCGGACGGCTCGCTGCTCACGTGCGTGGGCAACGATTTTGGCTTCGAAGAGGTATTTGCCCGGCAAGTAGCCGGTCTGGGCCGGCCAGGCGACCTGCTGATCGTACTCAGTTCCAGCGGCAATTCCCCGAATTTGCTCGCGGCCCTCGCGGAGGCCCGCCGCGGCGGGCTGCGGAGCCTCGCGCTCCTCGGACGGGGCGGCGGCCGCGCCCGCGGCGTGGCGGACTGCGAGCTGATCGTGCCCGGGGAAAGCGGCGCCGCCGCGCAGGAGGCGCACCTCTTCCTGATCCATCATTTCTGCGAGCGTATCGACGCCGCGTTCCCGGAGTAAGCGCTGGGCACCCGCGGCAGAAACCCCTTGCGCCGCGCGCGGCGTCGCCTTGGCTCCCGGCCTCAATGAGCAACACTGCACCCGCTGAAGAACACGCCATCTTAAAGACGAGCTACGGGGAGATCACCCTCGCTTTCTGGTCCGATGTCGCCCCGAAGACCGTGGAGAACTTTAAGAAGCTCGCCCGCGAGGGCTTCTACGACGGCACTGCCTTCCACCGCATCATCAAGGGCTTCATGGTCCAGGGCGGCTGCCCGCACACGAAGGAAGGGGCCCGCGGGATGCCTGGCACCGGTGGGCCCGGCTACACCATCAAGGCCGAGTTCAACGCAAAGCCGCACGTCCGCGGCGTCATCTCGATGGCCCGTTCCCAGCACCCCGACTCCGCGGGCTGCCAGTTTTTTATCTGCCACGGCGACGCGCGCTTCTTGGACCGCCAGTACACCGCCTTCGGCTCGGTGGTGAAAGGCGACGACGTCCTCGAGCGTCTCGCCACCGTGCCGACGGGATTCGGCGGGGGCGGGGGCGAGAAGAGCACCCCGGCCGAGCGCATCGCCATCGAGAGCATCCGGCTGGTCCCCGCGGCCTGACCCGGGGCGCCGCGGTAAACTCGGCCGGTTTCAGCGGCCGAAAATCGCGTCGGCCACCTCCGGCGCGGCGAATATTTCCGCCGCGTCGTGCCCGATCCCGGGGGTCTCGACCTTGCGCCAGCCGAAGGTCCAGCCCCGGCTCCGCGCCAGCTCAGCGGCGAACGCGAAGCAGGCCCGTCCCCGTTCCAGCCGGTTCCCGCCCTGCAGCATCGCCGCCGGGCTTTGGTCGAGGTTGGATTCCACCAGGGTGTCCCCGGTCCCGAGGTAAAGCGTGAGCGGGGCCGCTAGGTAGCGACGCACGACGTCGTCGGAACCCAGTTCCGGCGGCAACGCCCCGAAACCATATCCGAAATCCCGCTCGCGGGTCGGGAAGAGGAGCGAACCGGGGTTGGCTGCAACGATCCGGGCCGCCTCCGTCGGCAGGAAGGCCGCCAGCCGCACAAGGAACTGACCGCCCGCCGAGTGGCCGATCAGGTAGTAGGGCAGCTGCGGCCGGCCCTCGTCGGCGCGGATGCGCGCGACCAGCTGCGGCACCGCCACGTACGTCCAGCGTTCCGGTGGCTGCACCTTGCCCTCTTGGTTCACCAACCCGCCCCGCTGGTAGCGCTCCGGTGGGAAGCGCTCCTTGTCGAAGCGCGGCGCCACCACCAGCGCCCGGAAGCGCTCCGCGAGGGTGATCGCGAAATTGCGGTAATCCTCGGCGTTACGGGCGGCCCCGTGGAAGATGACGAACAGCGGCCCGTCGCGGTAGGTCGGCGGCCGGTAGGTGAACACCTCGATGACCTCCCCCTCCTGCGAGAACTCCGAGCGGTGCGCCCCCACCTTGAGCGGGGCTGCATCCGACCGGCAAACCGCGAGCAGGCCAAGTAGCATTAGGATGCGGAAAGGATGCATCGTTGAAGACGATGACGGCCGCTTCGCGGGGGCAAGCCCCCGCGTGCGCGATATTAAGCATCCGGGAGGTCGGCGAAGAGCCCGGTGCTCCGCTCTCGAAGCACCCGCGCACCGCGGCTGCAGCAGCCGCGGCAGAGGGCGAGGTCAGTGCGACACGCGTCTCCCCAATCTTGATCCCACCCGGGAATCCGATGGCCCTTTGCGCGGATCGCCGCGCCGCGCGCGCAAGTACACCCTGCTCGACCGTGCAGCGGATTCTCCACCTTCTGGCCGCCACCACCCCGTTGGACGGCAAGGGAGGGAGGGTGCGCTGCCTTGGCGGCATCCGGAGGACCTCGCCCGCTTGGACGCACTCACCGCGGGCGCGCCGTGCATCCTCGGCCGGCTTACTCATGAAGCGTGGAAGTCCGTGGATCGACACGGCCGGAAGCCGATCGTGATTTCCGCTTTGGGCCTCCCGCTGCGTGCCCCGGTGCTAAGGGTAACCTTTACACTCGGCCATCGCATTAGCCGAACAACTGCCCGGGGAAATCTTCGTCAGCGGGGGACCCCGGCTTCACGCCGAAGCCGTAGCGCTAGCCGGCCGGCGGCATCTCCGCCTACACCTCACTCTGGTTGAGTCAGCGCACCCCGGGGACGAGTTCTTTCCGCCGCGGGAGCACCTCCCGTGGCGTCCGCTGCCAACTTCTAGGGCGCGCACACCCGGCCTCACCTTCCTTACGCTGGACCTGCCGGCCTACCCGGGGTCCGCCCGCTGAATCGAGTGGCGTGCGCGGCGGCGACGACGAGATACTTCTCCGCCCACCCGCGCAGGGCGTCCTGTTCGGCGGTGCTGAGGGCCCGGACCACCCGCGCCGGGGAACCGATCACCAGCGAGCCGGGCGGGCAGCGGAAGCGCTGGGGCACCAATGAATTCGCCCCGACGATGCTCCGCGCGCCGATCACGGCCCCGTCCAGCAGGGTCGAGCCCATTCCGACCAGGCACTCTTCCTCCAGGGTGCAGGCGTGCACGATCGCGCCGTGCCCGACGGTACACCAGTCGCCGATGAGGGCGTCACAGTCGTCCGCAAGGTGCACCACCACGTTGTCCTGAAGGTTGGTGCCGGCGCCGACGCGGATCCTGGCGATATCCCCGCGGAGGACCGCACCGTAGAAGACGCTCGCGCGCGCGCCGAGCTCGACGTCGCCGATCACCGTGGCGTTGGGCGCAACGAAGAGCGCGGCCGCGACCTGCGGCGCCCGGGCGAAGTGGCGTTCCAGCCTTTCCTGCGTGGTCATCGCAGGAAGTTCTCGCCGGCGCGGCCCCGGGGCGCAAGCTCCCGGCCAACCCCGCCCACGCGCCTATGGACGTCCTCCTCAACCTTCTCCGCGGCCTCTTCGGGATGGCCGTGCTGCTCCTGGTGATCTACCTCCTGAGCGAGAACCGGCGCGCCATCAGCTGGCGCACGGTCGGGATGGCAATCGTCCTGCAGTTCACGTTCGCCGCGCTGGTGCTGTACTTCAGCCCGGCCCGCACCGCGATCGAATGGGTCGGCGCCCGCTTCATCGACCTGCTCGCGTTCACCAACGCCGGCGTGTCCCTGCTCTTCGGCTCCCTCGCGGACAAGTCCCGCCACGGGGTCGTCTTCGCGGTGATGATCCTTCCCTCGATCATCTTTTTTTCCGCCCTCTCCTCGCTGCTTTACTACCTCGGGATCCTGCAACGCGTGGTCTACGCCTTTGCGTGGGTGATGTCCAAGACGCTCCGCCTCTCGGGCGCCGAAACCCTCAGCGCCTCGGCGAACATCTTCCTCGGGCAGACGGAGGCCCCGTTCTTAGTGAAGCCCTATCTTTCCGGAATGACCCGCTCCGAGCTGCTCACCATTATGGTCGGCGGGATGGCGACCATCGCCGGCGCCGTGATGATGGCCTACATCGCCTTCCTCGGCGGCGACGACCCGAAACAGCAGATGCTGTTCGCGACGCACCTCATCACCGCCTCGGTCATCAACGCCCCCGCGGGGCTGATGATCGCGAAGATGCTCGTGCCGCAGACGCAGCCCGTGGAACACAAGCTGACGATCTCCAAGGAGAAGCTGGGCTGCAACGCCGTCGACGCCGTCTGCCTGGGAACCTCCGAGGGACTCAAGCTCGCGGTGAACGTCGGCGCGATGCTCATCGCCTTTACCGCCCTTGTGACGATGGTCAACGCGATGCTCGGCTGGCTCGGCACCCCGGGCACCCTCCTCCTCGGCGAGACGCGGTTCTCGTACCCCGGCCTCAACGCTTGGGTCAGCAGCGTGACGGGCGGCGCCTTCCCCGGCCTCTCCCTCGAGTTCCTGTTCGGGGTGCTTTACGCGCCGGTGGCCTGGCTGATCGGCATCGACCACGGGCACCTCCTCCAATCGGGGGCGCTGCTCGGCACCCGCACGGTCCTCAACGAGTTCATCGCCTTCCAGCAACTCGGCACCCTGAAGGCGTCCGGCGCCTTCAGCGATCCGCGCGCCGCCATCATCCTCACCTACGCGATGTGCGGGTTCGCCAACATCGTCTCGATCGGCATCCAGATCGGGGGTATCGGCGCGCTCGCCCCCGAGCAGCGCACCAACCTCGCGCAGCTCGGCATCCGCGCGATGATCGGCGGCACGGTCGCCTGCTACCTGTCCGCCTGCGTCGCCAGCATTCTGGTCTGAGCGCCGCGGC
>VHCI01000150.1 GCA_016871775.1 Verrucomicrobiota bacterium
GTCAGATCGTCTCGCCCGTGCTCTGGGAAGATTGTGTCCGCGCCGCGGTCGCGGCCGGGGCGACCGGATTGTGGGAACTGGGGCCCGGCGGTGTCCTCGCGGGGCTGGCCCGGCGCACGGACAAGATCCCGGCGGTGCGCAGCTTCGCCGAATTTGCCGACCTCGCCGCCTGACATGCCGCACCGCCACACCCGCAATTTCTGCATCATCGCGCACGTCGATCACGGCAAGACGACCTTGTCGGACCGGCTGCTCGAGTTCACCCATACTATCGAGCAGCGGGTGATGACCGACCAGCATCTCGATTCGATGGATCTCGAGAAGGAGCGGGGTATCACCATCAAATCTCATCCGGTGACGATGACGTACTGGGCCAAGGACGGCCAAGCGTACAAGCTCAACCTAATGGATACGCCGGGACACGTGGATTTCTCCTACGAGGTCTCGCGCAGCCTCGCGGCCTGCGAGGGTGCCGTGCTGCTGATCGACGCTGCCCAGGGCGTAGAGGCCCAGACCGTCGCGAATGCGCACTTGGCCTTCTCCCAGAAGCTTCGGGTGATTCCGGTGATCAATAAAATCGACCTGCCGAGCGCGAACCTCGAGCTCTGCCTCCGGCAACTGGAAGACATCCTCACCATCCCAGCCGAGGAAGCGATCCTCGCCAGTGGCAAGGCGGGCATCGGCATCGAAGAAATCTTGGAAGCAGTCGTTGCCCGGGTGCCGCCCCCGCGCTGGACGGATTACCCGCAGACCCGGGCGCTGGTTTTCGACTCTCTCTACGATTCCTACCGCGGAGTGATCTCCTATGGCCGTGTCTTCTCCGGCTCGATCAAGGCAGGGGAGCAGATGCTCCTGATGAGCAATAGCGTGAAGTCCGAGGTCAAGGAGGTCGGCGTATTCACCCCCCAGATGGAGAAGGTCGAGGTCCTGCGCGCCGGCGACGTGGGCTACGTGGTCTCGAACATCAAGAGCACCGCGGACATCAAGATCGGCGATACCATCACTCATGCCGCGAAGCCGGCGTCGGAAATGCTGCCGGGCTACAAGGAGGTCCGGCCGATGGTGTTCTGCGGGCTCTATCCGCTGGAGAGCGGGGACTACGAGAAGCTGAAGGCGGCGATGGGCCGTCTCCGTCTCAACGACGCCGCGCTGGTCTATTCCTCGGAGAGCTCCGTGGCCCTGGGCTTCGGTTTCCGCTGCGGTTTCCTCGGCTTGCTCCACATGGAGATCATTCAGGAGCGCATCCGCCGGGAACACGACGTCGAGATCATCTCGACCTACCCGAGCGTGGTGTACCGCGTGTATCCTCACGGGGGTGGGGTGCTGGAGGTCGACAACCCGGTCAATCTGCCCGATCTGGGGACGATCCTAGAGATCCGCGAACCGACCCTCTCGGCTTCAATCATCATCCCCAACACCAGCATGGGCGACATCTTGAGCCTAGTGATGGAGAAGCGCGGCACCTGCGACCATACCGACACCATCGACCAGAACCGGGTGATGTTGAAGTGCACGCTGCCGCTCAACGAAATTCTGGTCGATTTCAACGACCGGCTGAAGAGCATCACGCACGGCTACGGCTCGATGGATTACGAGTTAGGCGAATATCGCGCCTCGGAATTGGTGAAGATGGAGATCCTGATCAACGGGGATCCGGTCGACGCATTCGCCAGCATCGTGCACCGCGAAAAAGCGGAGACCAAGGGGCGCGAGCTCTGCGAACGTTTGGCAGAGATTATCCCGCCCCAGATGTTCAAGGTGGCCATTCAGGCCGCGATTGGCGGGAAGATCATCGCCCGCGACAACGTACGTGAGATGCGCAAGGATGTGACGGCGAAGTGCTACGGCGGTGACATCACCCGCAAGCG
The DNA here is from genome assembly GCA_016871775.1 of Verrucomicrobiota bacterium. Taxonomy (GTDB): domain Bacteria; phylum Verrucomicrobiota; class Verrucomicrobiia; order Opitutales; family Opitutaceae; genus ER46. The sequence continues at coordinate 1,869 of VHCI01000150.1, forward strand.
CAAGCTCCTCGACAAGCAGAAGGAAGGGAAGAAGAAGATGAAGCAGATCGGAAAGGTCTCGATCCCCCCGGATGCGTTCATCAAGGTCCTGCAGAGTAATTCATAGCGCCCCGTATGTTCGGATTCCTCAAGTCGGCGGACCGCAAAATGCGCGAGAACGCGGCCAACTGGCTCGAGATCGCGGACAAGGTCTGGCATTACCGCCGCGACGTGCTCGGAGCGGCGGAGCTCGTGGAACTGGAGGCGCGGATCACCTCACTCCGGGCGGAGGTGAAGGCGCGGGCGGGGGCCGAAAAGCTCCAGTTGGGCATCGAACACCTTGAGGAGAATTTGCGCCGCACTGGGGGTGCTATTTACCCGAAAACCACGATCGGGGACAACGTGGAGTTCTTCCTGGTCGCGGCGCTGGTCATCCTAGGCCTACGCACCTATGTGGTGCAGCCCTTCAAGATCCCGACCAACTCGATGTGGCCGACCTACAACGGGATGACGCCCGAGGCTTTCACCCGGCGGGCTGACGAGCCCGGGTTCCTCGAGCAGGCGGCTCGGTTCGTCAGTTTCGGAGCGCAGACCGTTCGCGTCGATGCACCGGGTAGCGGCGAGGTCCTGATTCCGGTGGCGGGTGCCTCTGGTGAACGTCTGACGCTTCCTTTCCGTGAGGTTCCCGGGCGGACCTGGCTGGTTTTGCCGGCGACGCTCAAGGAGTACACTCTTCGGGTGGGCGAGCGGTCGGTCACGGTGCGCGTGCCGCAGGATTTTGACTTCGAATGGGCCGTGCGCGATTGTTTTTTTCCCAATGAGCGCCCGTCGCACGAGCCGGGAGGCGTCGATTTAGCTCGGATTCTGGTGCGTCAGAGCGGGGCGGAGTCGGGCCGGATGCGATTCCTCCGGACCGGACGGAACGTCAAGGCAGGGGAACGGGTGATGGCTTTTGATATCCTGACCGGCGACCAGTTGTTCGTGGACCGGATGAGTTACCATTTCTTCCCGCCGAAGGTGGGGAGCGGCTTCGTGTTCCGCACCGGCAACATCGAGGGCCTAGCCCGCTCGTACGGGGATCAGTATTACATCAAGAGACTGGTCGGGGTGCCGGGGGACACGTTGGAGATCAAGGGATTCGAATTGCAGCGCAACGGCGCGCCGATCACGGGCGCAGCGGTATTCGCGGGCAATGCGCGTCAGGAGGGTAACCACGTTGGCTACCGCTTTGAGGGGTTGTTGCGCCCAGGGACGCAGGTTAAGGTGGGTGCGGGGGAGTATTTTGCTTTGGGGGATAATTCGGCGAATAGTCTGGATGGTCGCTATTGGGGCACGGTGCCGGCGCGGGACGTGGTTGGTCGGCCCGTTTTGGTGTATTTTCCCTTCACGCGGCATTGGGGTCTGGCGCAGTGATGATTGGGGTCAAACCAGCTCACCGGAGCACAATCTATATTATGTTAAGCTGAGGCTTGAAGGCGGTTCTTTTTGTACCGTCTCCTGTCCTTCAATGGCCCCCTCTTCTCCGGCTCCCCTTTTCGCCTGGCTCGACCACCGCGCTGCCGGGCTTCTACTTCATCCTACCTCCTTACCGGGAGTCCAGGGCGTCGGGACCTTGGGTGAGTCCTTCGAGGCGTTGCTTCGCTTCCTCCAATCGGCGGGAATACGTTACTGGCAGACGTGCCCGCTCGGCCCAACCGGCTTCGGCGACTCGCCCTACCAGTGTTTCAGTTCGTTCGCCGGGAACCCCTACCTGATAGACGTGCTCCCACTGCGCGCGGCCGGATGGCTTACGCCCGCGGAACTGGACTCCCTGCGCGAGCTGCCGCAAAGCCACGTGGATTTCGGGCAGCTGCATCAGTGCAAATTACCCCTACTCTTACAGGCCTGCGCAAGGTGGCGCCAACAAGGCCGCCCCTCGCTTCCCGGGGTCGGTTTCGCGGCTTTCCGGAAGGAGCAGTCAGTCTGGCTCGACGCGTACGCGCTGTTCTCGGCGCTGAAGGACGATCAGGGAGGCCGGCCGTGGTGGGAATGGCCGCGCGAACTCCGCTCCTTTGCCGCCGCCCAGAAAACCCTGGCACGAAGTCGACTTGAATCTCGAGCGGAGGCCCACGCCTTCCTTCAGTACCTTTTCTTCCATCAATGGCGTCGCGTGCGGGCGCAGGCCGCGGATGCCGGCATCGAGATCATCGGAGACATCCCGATCTTCACCGCTCTCGATAGCGCGGACGTTTGGAGTAATCCCGCGCTCTTCCAACTGGACCCTCGCACCTCGCGCCCCACCGCGGTTGCGGGCGTGCCGCCGGATTATTTCTCCGCGGACGGCCAGCTCTGGGGTAATCCGCTCTACGACTGGCAGGCCCACGCGGCCGACGGCTACGCGTGGTGGCTCGCGCGGTTGCGCGCTGCCTTCGCCTTCGCCGATGTGGTGCGCATCGACCACTTTCGCGGCTTCGAGGCCTACTGGTCCGTGCCCGCGGGAGCGGCCACCGCTCGGACCGGACGTTGGATCGAGGGTCCAGGACTCCCTTTCTTCGCGGCCGTGCAAGCGGCCCTTCCAGGGGCCAAACTTATCGCTGAGGACCTGGGCCTGCTCACCCCCGCAACCAACGCTCTGCGCGAGGGCGCGGGGCTGCCGGGCATGGCGGTGCTGCAGTTCGCTTTCGGCGCGGGCGCCACGAACCCTTACCTGCCGCACAATCTGCGCGCGAACTGCGTGATTTATCCCGGGACCCACGATAACGACACGGCTCTTGGCTGGTACCGGAACGCCGACGAATCCATCCGTGACCACGTACGGCGTTACCTGCGGGTCAGCGGCCGCGAAATCGGCTGGGATCTGATCCGCTCCGCCTACGCGTCGGTGGCCGGCCTTGCGGTCATCCCGCTACAGGATTTCCTCGGCTTGGGTCCGGAAGGCCGCTTCAACACTCCAGGACTGGCGGTGGGCAACTGGGGCTGGCGCTACCGGGCTGAGCAACTCGAACGCCTGCAGCGCGATTCCGCGGCTTACCTGCGGGAACTGGCCGAACTCCATGGGCGCCTGCGCCTCGAGACCCCAAGGCCCTCCGGAAAGTGAGCCCCGGGCCCGTCCGGAAGCGCAGTCACTCTGCGGGCTTGCCGGACGCCAAGGTTGGTTCGACGCTCCCTTAGCCCCCTCGCCCTATGCGCTGCTCCTTTCTTATCCCCGCGTCGGTGTGCGCCCTTGCAATCGCCTCGTTCGCGCACGCGGGCGACTGGCCCGGCTGGCGGGGGCCGACGGCGGATGGACACGCCGCCGCAGGTCAGAAAGTGCCCCTCGAGTGGAGCGAGACCACCGGGGTCCGCTGGAGGGTTCCCCTGCGGGGGCGCGGCCATAGCTCACCCACTCTCGTGGGCGATCGCATCTACCTGACGACCGCAACCGTGGCTGAGCAGGCGCTCTTGTGCCTCGATCGCGCGAGCGGAAGCGTGCTGTGGGATACGGTGGTGCACCGCGACCAGATCGATGCGGGAAATCACCGACTCTCCAACCCCGCGTCCGGCTCGGTGGCGTGGGACGGCGAGCGACTCTTTGTGAACTTTCCGAACGCGAAGGGTATCCACACCTCGGCTCTGAGCCCGGCGGGAAAGGTGCTCTGGCAGACGCGAGTGGCGGACTTCGTGATGCATCAAGGGTTCGGTTCCTCCCCCGTCGTGCACGGGGCCACCGTCCTGGTGAGCGCCGATAACCGCGGCGGAGGGAAGGTGGTGGCCCTGGATCGCGCGACGGGCCGGATGGTCTGGTCGCAGGACCGCCCTAAGATCGCCAACTACACCAGCCCGGCGGTGTTGCAGGCCGCGGGACGGGCTCAGGTGATCCTCGGCGGCTGCAACCTGATCTCGGCGTTCGATCCGCAGTCTGGGAGCAAGCTCTGGGAAATCGAGGGCGCGACCGAGGAGTGTGTCACCACCGCGGTGACGGATGGCCGGCGCGTGTTCGTCAGCGGCGGCTATCCGAGGAATAATGTCACGGCGGTGGAGGCCGATGGTTCCGGGCGGATTGCCTGGCAGAACAACACTCGGGTCTACGTTCCCTCCATGCTCGTGCGTGACGGTCACCTGTATGCGGTGCTGGACGCAGGCCAAATCGTCTGCTGGCGAGCAGACACCGGTGCGGAACTCTGGCGCGAAAAGGTAGACCGTGATTTCTACGGGTCCCCCGTGATGGCGGGAGACCGCGTCTACGTGACGAATCTGCGCGGCGTGACGTCCGTCGTGGAAGTCTCGCCGGCCGGCGCGAAGGTCTTGGCGCAAAACAGGCTGGGAGACGAGGCGCTTGCCTCCCCCTCGATCGCCGGCGGACGGATTTACCTGCGGTCGGCGAAGACGACGCCGGACCGGCAGGATTTCCTCTGGTGCATTGGCGAGTGAGGGCCCCTGGTGCGGGGCTCGACCCCGCCCTTCCCTACCCTGCCGCCCTGGTGTCGCCAGTGGGGCGCGAGGCTTGTTGGGCCTGATGCAGCAGCCAGCCGAGGCCGGCGCCAAACCCAAGCCCGTGGCCCAGGCCCCACAGGAGACGACCCCGGACCCCGCCGCCCAAATCGTGGAGGTCATCGCCCGCGGTGTAGCCGAGGGTGTGCAGTGCTAACAGAATTAAGGCGGCCGGAACCCACGAGCCTCGAGCGCCGAAGGCACGCCAGTGCAGCCAAGTGAGCCAACCTAGCCCGAGCACGGATCCGTGGAAATCCGCGTGGTAACGGCCGCGCAGACCGAACCAGCAGAGACACCAGAGCGCCGCGTAACCAGCGAATCCAAGCGTGAACAGGCCGAGGTAGCGCGCGCGCCCGGCGGGAGGCACGAAGCGCGCGAGGATCCAGCCGCCGGCGACTAGGTAAACCGCGGCGATGCTGCTGTAGAGCAGCGCCGTTCCGGCCACGAGGCGGTGAGCCCAGACGGAATAGGCCGCGAGGCTGACCAAGGCGAAGCCAGCCGCGCTCCAAAGAACACACCGCGCTGACGAGGGAACCGGGGGCAGGAAGCCGTCCGCGGAACGCAGCCGATCCGGGGTAAGACCGAAGAACCTCATCGGCCCGGAGGTTGCCCGGCCCAAGCGGCCGGCTCAAGGGGATCGTCGCCAAGCTCAGCCTACCGCGAGAAGGCGTCGTAGCGTTTCGTCCACCGCCTTCGGGTTCGCCTTGCCCTTTGCCGCTTTCATCACGGGCCCCTTCAGGGCATTGATCGCCCCCTCCCTGCCGGAGCGGAACTCACCGGCCGCCCTGGGGTTGCCCGCGATCGCGTCCCGGCACCAGTTCTCCAGTTCCCCGCTGTCGGTCGGCGCCGCACGCAGGCCTCGTCGGTCCGCGATCGCTTCGGGGGAATCGCCGGTCGCGAACATCTCGACGAAAA
>VHCI01000151.1 GCA_016871775.1 Verrucomicrobiota bacterium
CGTCCCCCACCCCCGATGTTCACCGCCCCGTCCCGCGCCCTCCTCCGTTGGCTCCCCGGCCTGCTCCTCCTCGCCGCCACCGCTCCCGCCGCCACGCCGCCGAACCTCCTCGTCATCTACGCCGATGACCTCGGCTGGGGCGAACTTGGCTGCCAGGGCGGCAAGGACATCCCCACGCCGCACATCGACTCCATCGCCCGCGCCGGTATCCGTTTCACCAACGGCTACGTCGCCGCCACCTACTGCAGCCCCTCCCGCGCCGGCCTCCTCACCGGCCGCTACCCGACCCGCTTCGGCCACGAGTTCAACAGCGTCGCCAACGTCACCGGCCTCCGCCTCGACCAGCGCACCCTCGCCGACCGGCTGAAGGAGCTCGGCTACGCCAGCGCCACGGTCGGCAAGTGGCACCTCGGCGGCGGACCCGAGTACCGCCCCACCCGCCGCGGCTTCGACGAGTTCTACGGCACCCTCGCCAACACCCCCTTCTTCCAGCCCCGCAGCTTCGTCGACTCGCGGATCTCGGACGACACGCGCGCCGTCACCGACCCCGCCTTCTACTCAACCGACGCCTTCACCGACCGCGCGGTGGACTGGCTCGAGCGCAGCAAGGGCCGCCCGTGGTTCCTCTACCTGCCGTACAACGCGCAGCACGCGCCGCTCGAGGCGCCCGCGAAGTACCTCGCCCGCTTCCCGGGGATCACCGACCCGAAACGGAAGCTCTTCGCCGCGATGCTCTCGGCGATGGACGACGGCGTCGGCCGCGTGCTGGCCAAGGTCCGCGCGCTGGGCCAGGAGGAGAACACGCTCATCTTCTTCATCGCCGACAACGGCGGGCCCACCGCGAGCACGACCTCGTCCAACGGCCCGTTGCGCGGCTTCAAGATGACGACCTTCGAGGGCGGGCCGCGCGTGCCGTTCCTCGCGCAGTGGAAGGGCACCTGGCCCGCGGGCAAGGTCTACGACCTCCCCGTGATGAACCTCGACGTGCTCCCCACCATCCTCGCCGCGGCCGGCGGGCGCCTCGAGGCGGGCGCGGCGTTGGACGGCGTGGACCTCACGCCGTACGTCACGGGCCGGAAGCCGGGGCGGCCGCACGAGGTGCTCTACTGGCGCTACGGCCCGCAGTGGGCGGTCCGGCAGGGCGATTTCAAGCTGGTCGTCTCCCGCGGCGGCAGCGGGCGGCCCGAGCTCTACAACCTGGCGGAGGACATCGGCGAATCCCGGGACCTTGCCGTGGCGCAGCCCACGAAGGTGAGGGAGCTGCAGGCGCTCTGGGATAAATGGAGCGCCGCCCAGGCCCCCGCGAGCGCTCCCGACGCGCCCGCGACCAAGGCCGGCAAGAAGAAGGGCGCGAAGCAGAAGCAGCCCGCGAAGAACTGAGCCCGCCGCGGGGCCTTAGCGCATCGCCTCGCGCTTTTTCCGGTCGAGCTCCGCCTTGGCGAGAATCTCGGGTGCCACCTTCACGCCCGCCTGGGCCAGGGCCGCGTCAAGCAGCACCTCGCCCGGCAAGTAGCCGGTGACGCTGGCGGCGATCCGTCCCTCGCGGTCGATGATGAACTGCTGCGGGATGCCGCCGACGCCATAGAGCTTCGCGGAGGCGCGCTCGGCCCCGCGCTCCGCCGGGTCGTGCGAGAAGACGAAGTCCGGGTATTTCGCCCGGTTGGCGCGCACCCACCCCTCGAACTTGTCGCGGGTGTCGCTGGTGCAGGATGCCAGCACCACCACGCTCTGGTCCTTGTACTGCGCGGCGACCTTTTGCGTGTGCGGCATCGACACGAGGCACGGCCCGCACCAGGTCGCCCAGAAGTCGAGCACCACCACCTTGCCGCGGTAGTCGCTGAGCCGGACGGTTTTCCCGTCGAGGTCGCGGGTGGTGAAGTCGGGGGCGATCGCGCCCGGCTCCAGCATCCGGGCGCGCGGGGCGGCCGCGCGGGCGGCCCGTTCCGCGACGTAGGCCCGCAGTTCGGCGTCGGTGACGACGCGGCGGGGGCGGTCGGCCTCGGCCAGCGGGACGCCCGTGCGCAGGAGGAGGTTGCCGAGCGCCTCGCCGTAGTTCGGGCCGAAGCCGGAGGTCCAGCCGAGCAGGCGGCCGTCGGCGGAGACCGCGATCGTGGTGGGCACGGGGGTGATCACGCCGCCGAGCTGCATCGAGACCGCACGCTCGTGGAAGGCGCGGGAGCGCGCGGTCTCCGCCTTCAGTTCCTCCGGTGACATCTGGTCGCGCGGCTTCGCGGCGGCGGGGAACTTGCCGAGCCCGTCGTGCGCCACGCGGAACGCAAGATCGGGGTTCCGCGCGAGCCAGGCCTGCAGCGCCTCGCTCGTCTGGTAGCCGCCGATCCCCAGGAAGTCGATCTTCCCGGTGTACGCGCGCGCGAGCGCGTTCCAGCGGGCGACGAACGGCTCGCCCGGCCCCGTGCCGGCGTTCCAGATCCCGAGAATCATCGGGCGTCCGGCCCGGAAGTCCGCGAAACGGGCGGGTTTGCCTTCGGCGGTGGCGAGCGTGAAGTCGGGCAGAATCTCGCCGCCCTTGAGCTTACCGAGGTCCGGTAGGAAGGGCGGCGGCGTGGCGGCGCCTTCCGCGGTGGGCGCGGGGGCGGCTGGAGCGGCGGGGCGCTCGGCGGCAATCAGCGGAGCCAGCGGGAGGAGCGCGAGGAGGAGGTGGCGGAGGGTTTTCATCGGGGAGGACTGGGAATTCAGAAGGGTAGGGCGAAGGAGCCCTCGAACGTGCGCCCGAAGGCCCAGCGCCCGTGCAGGCCGGCATTAAAGCCGTAAATGTTGTTGAAGAACGGCGGCTCGCGGTCGGCGAGGTTCGCGATGCCCGCGCCCACCCTCAGCCCCCGGCCGACGCGCCCCAGCAGCCCGCGCCTGAACTCGTAGGTCGCGCGCACGTCGACCAGGCTCATCGCCGGCGTCGCGTACGCCGTGGGCGTCACCCCCGCCGTGTTCGTCCGGAAACCGCTCAGCCGGCTGTGGTGGACCGCGGCCGTCCACGCGCCCCGGCTCCACTGCAGCGAGGCGGCCGAGTTCCAGCGCGGGCTCGCGGCCGTGTCCCCCACGTCGTTGACGGCCGGGGTGCCGACCGTGAGCTGGCGGGTCTGGCGGAGCGTCCGCGCGGCGTTGACCTGAAGCCGCCACCGGCCGAATCGTTCCCCTGGGATGCGGTAATCGAGGCCGTGGTCGAGGCTCTCGTTCCGCACCACCCCGAAGTTCACGTACTGGGCGTACACCGTCTGAAGGGCGCCCGGCCAGCCGGCGGCAGTGTCCGCCGCGGTCGGCGCCTGCCGCGTGACGAAGCCCGGGAAGAGCGCCGGGTTGTTCAGGATCACCGTGGTCGAGAGCGACTGGATCGCGTCGCGCTGCTCCGTGCGGTAGTAGTTCAGCGAGAGCGTGAGCCCCGGTACGGCGGGCAACTCGGCGACGGCCCCGAGGAAGCGGGTGCGAGACGACTCGGCGGCAAGCCCGGGGTTGGGGCGGGTGATGACGGTGACCGGCGTCGGCGCGTTGCCGCGCAGCGGGTCGTTGAGGGTGGCCGGGGTCGTGGTGACGGGGCGGCGGTTCTCGGTGAGGGCGGGGGAGCGGAAGCCGCGGGACTGGCTGCCGCGCAGCAGCAGCGGGCGCCAGGGGGACCAGGTGAAGCCCACCTTGGGCGTGCGGCTGCGGTCGAGCCGGTCGAGCGTCTCGAGGCGCCCGGCGAGGTTGGCCTCGAGGCGTTCGACGACCGGCACGCGGTTGGCCCGGCCGGCGAGTGGCAGCTGGAGCTCGGCAAACGCGGCGCGGGTGACGCGTGCGTCGGCGTAGGCGGTGACCGTGGTCACGGCGGGAAATCCGGTCTGGGTCGTGGCGACGTTGGTGTTGGTGTCGCGGTCGTGCGCGAAGCCGAAGGACATCCGGGCCGGGCCGCCGGGGAGGCGGGCCAAGTCGCCGTTGGCGGAGAAGTCGAAGCTCTCGAGGCCGCTGCGGCCGTCGGCGGCGGGGTGGATGGCGGTCTGCTCCAGCAGCGCGCGCTGGCTCGGGGCGCCGGGGGCGCGCTCGTCGATAAACGGGTTGAAGCGCTGGGCCGGGTCGGCGGCGTTGGCGAGGGCGGCGAAGGCCGTCGCGTTGAACGAGCGGCCGCGCGAGGTGTAGTCCTGCCGCTGCCAGCGGTAACCGGCGTCCCAGCGCCAGGTGGTGAACGCGCGGCCGCGCAGGCCGGCCGTGGCGGTCGTGGCGTCAGTGCGGGTGCGCTGCCGGACCTGGCCCCATTGCGGCAGGAGCATCCCCAAGGTGATGTTCTCGCCGAAGGGGTTGTTGGCCGCGGCGACCGCGACGCCGGCGACGTAGGCCGGCAGGGTCTGCGCGAATCCCTCGGCGCGGGAGTGGCTCGCGGTCGCGTAAAGCTCCAGCCCGCCGCCGAACTCCCAGGTGCCCGTGCCGGTGACGCCCCGGCGTGCCGCGGCGGAGACCAGCTGCGTCCATTCCGCGGGGTTGGTGATGCGCTGGCCCTGGGCGACGATCGCGGTGCCGGGCTGCCCGGGATCGTTGCTGGTGCGGCGCTCGAAGGCCGCGGGCGGCGGGGTGCTCGTGGCGCCCGCCGGGGCGAGCACCACGCGCACGCCGGGGAGGGAAGTGAATCCCGTCGCGGCGGTGGCCTGCACGGAGGCGGGGTAGCCCCACTGGATCCGCTGGTCGGTGCCGTAAACGGGCGCGCCCGTGGTCGGGTTGTAGCCCTGCAGGCGGTCGCGGTGGTCCATCCGGCGCGAGAACGCGCGCTGGGAGGCGAGCAGCGGCGCCCGATCGTAATGGTCGAACGCGAGCGTGCCGCCCAAGCGGCCACCCATCCCAGCGAAGCCCGCCGTGACGGTGGCCTGCCGCTCCCGCGCGCCCCCGTGCTCGCGGAACTTCACCGCGCCGCTCACCTCGGTGCCAACCCACGCCTTCTTCAGCACCAGGTTGATGACGCCCGCCACCGCGTCCGCGCCGTATACCGCCGACGCGCCATCGGTGATCACCTCGACGCGCTCGATCAGCCCGAGCGGGATCGTGTTCAGGTCGACGAAGCCCTGCCCGGTGGTCGACCCGCGGTTGCGCTCAGCGGCCTGCGCAACGCGGCGGCCGTCCACCAGCACCAGCGTCGAGCCGGAGCCGAGGCCGCGCAGGCTGACGCCGGAAACGCCCGTCTGGACGGGCGCATTGGTGGCGAGGAAGGGGCTGGCCCCGAGTGAGGGCACGAGGGGCAGGCCGCTCTCCGTGCGCTGGCCGGCGGCGAGATTGAGGTCGTCGGGCGCGCTGTTGCGGCCGGCACCGACCCCGCCGTAGGTCTGCGGCAGCGAGCGCAGGAAGTCGGCGACGTTCATCGCGCCCGTGGCGCGGATGTCCTCGGCCTGGTACACCGAGACCGGCGAGGGGCCATCGACCTCCGTGCGGCGGATCCGCGAGCCGAGCACGGAGAACGCCTCCAGCTGGGTGGCCCCGGGCGCGGGCGGGGCGGGCGACGCGGCGGTGGCACCGACTGCCAGCAGCGGCAGGAGGAAGGCGGGGCGAAAGGCGGGGCGGCGCATGGAGAAGGTGCTCGGGCATCGCGCCCAAGGGGGCGAGAACAAAACGGTCCCGCGCTGCCGGCTTGCCCCGCTCGCGCGGGGCGGGGAGAACCCGGGCGATGAACGCCCGCCCCCGCCTCGTCGTCCTGGACGGCCATACCCTCAACCCCGGCGACCTCTCCTGGGCCGCCCTCGAGGCCCTCGGCGACTGCACCATTTACGCCCACACCCCGCCCGCGGACGTCATCGCCCGGGCGGCCGGGGCGGCGGTGGTGCTGACCAACAAGACCCCGCTGCCCGCGGCGGCCTTCGCCGCGCTGCCGGACCTCCGCTACGTGGGCCTGCTCGCGACGGGCTACAACGTCGTCGACGTCGCCGCGGCCCGCGCCCGCGGGATCCCGGTGGCGAACGTCCCGCTCTACGGCACGGCGTCGGTCGCGCAGCACACGTTCGCGCTGCTGCTGGAGTTGACCCAGCACGTCGGCCGGCACACGGCGGGCGTGCGGGCTGGCCGCTGGGCGGCGAGCCGCGATTTCTGCTACTGGGAGACCCCGCTGCTGGAGCTGGCGAGCCTCACTTTCGGCGTGGTCGGCGCCGGGCGGATCGGCTCGGCCGTGGCGCGAATCGCGGAGGCGTTCGGGATGCGGGTGCTGACGGCGCGGCGGGCCGGCGGCCGGGCGGAGCTGGAAGGCGTGCTGCGCGCGGCGGACGTCGTGAGCCTGCACTGTCCGCTCACCGGGGACACGCGGCACCTGATCAACGCGACGACGCTCGGGTGGATGAAGCCGGGGGCTTTTTTGCTCAACACGTCGCGGGGGCCGTTGATCGACGAGGCGGCGCTGGCGGCGGCGCTGCAGGCGGGGCGGATCGCGGGGGCGGGCCTGGATGTGCTGTCCGTTGAGCCGCCGCCGGCGGATCACCCGCTGTTCACGGCGCCGAACTGCCTGATCACGCCGCACCACGCGTGGGCGACCCGGGCGGCGCGCGGCCGGCTGATGGCGACGGCGGTCGCGAACGTGGCCGCCTTCCTTGCCGGCCGCCCGGAAAACGTGGTGAATTAAGGGGTGGGGCGCGGGCGGGTGCCGTAGGGGCCCGCTCGAGGTAGCCGGGGCATCCTGCCCCTTTAAATGGAGTGGGAACCCCTTCAGCGCCGCGCTCCCGCAGGCGAAGGAAATGCGGATGGCCCAGCCCACTTCGGAGGTGCTTTCGTTGGCGTGGACCGGGGCAGGATGCCCCGGCTACAACGAGCCCCCAGACCACAGCGAAAGCCGATTACAACGGGCTCCGCCCTCCGCGGCCTCGCCGCCCGCGCAACGGCATTGCCTCGCGTTGGGCGCGCGGCCACGGTGCCGCCGCCGTACCCTGCTATGCGCGCCCCGCTCCTCGCCTGCCTCACCTTCCTGGCCGCCGTGACCGCCCCCGCCACCCCCGCCAAACTCCGCGTCCTCATCATCGACGGGCAAAACAACCACACGGTCTGGCCCAAATCGACCGCGATGA
>VHCI01000152.1 GCA_016871775.1 Verrucomicrobiota bacterium
AATGGGTGCATTTGTCGCAGGGGGAACGGCAGCGGGTGTTGATCGCGCGGGCGCTGATGGCGCGGCCGCGGCTGCTGATTTTGGACGAGCCGGCGGCGGGGCTGGATCCGGTGGCGCGGGAACGGTTCCTGCGGCACGTGGAGCGGCTGGCGCGGCGGCGCGGCGGGCCGGCGCTGGTGCTCGTGACCCACCACGTCGAGGAGATCACCCCGGCCTTCACCCACGCGTTGCTGCTGCGGGGCGGGCGGGTGCTGGCGGCGGGCCCGCGGGCGGAGGTCCTGCGTTCGGGGCGCCTTTCGGCGGCCTTCGGGGCGCCCCTGCGGCTGACGTGCCGCGGCGGGCGTTACGCGCTGGCGGCCTCCCGTTGAACCCGTTGCTCGGGATCCTGCGCGCGCTGGGCCTCGATTCAGCCTGGGGTTACCTAGGGCTGTTCGTGACGGCCTCGCTGTTGATGGGGTGGCTACGGGGCATTCCTGCTGGCCGGCTGGGCTGAGGCGCCTCAGACGCGCCAGCCGGGACGCGCGGAGATTTCCACGAGGCGGTTGAGTTCCGGGTGGTTGGTGATGCGGCCGGCCTGGCCGTCCCATTCGAGGCGGCGGCCGGTGCGCATCGCGAGCACGCCGAGGAGGACCATCTCGGAGAGCGGGACCGAGTACTCGAAGTTCGAGCCGGGCCGGGGGCCGCGGGCGATGATGGCGTCGAGCCATTCCTTGAGCGGACCGCCGGCGACGCGGGGGAACGTGGGCGCGGGGCGGTTGCGCTTGAACTCCTCCATCACCGCCGTGCCGAGCAGGCGGGGGCTGTCGGGGCGGCCGCCCGGGGCGTAGAGCGTGTGGCGGGCGCCGAGCATCATCATCCCGCGTTCGGGGAGCCCAGGCTTCTTGGCGTCGTCCTCCCAGTCGCGCGGTTTCGGCGGGCGCATCCCGTCGCCCTCGTGCCAGACGAGCGTGACCGGGGGCCGGGGGCCGCGGGCGGGGAAGCGGAAGGTGACGCGGGCGGTGCGGGGGGTGAGGACGGCGCTGACCTCGTCGACCTGGGCCTCGACGGAGGAGGGGGAGCCGAGGTCGAGGGTCCAGAAGGGGGCGTCGAGCGTGTGGCAGGCCCAATCGCCGAGCATCCCGCAGCCGAAGTCCCACCAGCCGCGCCAGCGGACGGGGGCGATCGACTCGTGGTAGTCGCGGCGCTCGGCGGGGCCGCACCAGAGGTCCCAGTCGAGCGTGGTGGGAGGCGTCTGCGCGGGAAGCGGGAGTGCGGGGGGGCGGCGGAAGTAGCGGTCGTTGAAGGCGGGGGACCAGCCGTGGACCTCGCGGACGTCGCCGATCGCGCCGGCGTCGACCCATTCCTTCATCAGCCGGATGCCCTCGGTGGCGCGGCCCTGATTGCCCATCTGCGTGATGACGCCGGCGCGTTGGGCGGCCGCGCGGAGGGCGCGGGCCTCGCCGACCGTGTGCGTGAGAGGTTTCTCGACGTAGACGTGCTTGCCGTGGCGGAGCGCGAGGGCGGCGGCGGGGTAATGATGGTGGTCGGGGGTGGAGACCGTGACCGCGTCGATGCGGCCGGCGAACGTGGCGAACATTTCCCGGTAATCGCGGAAGAGGCGGACCGAGGGCAGGTCGGGTCCAGCGAGGCCGGAGGAGTCCTTCAGTTCGGCGCCGCGCTGGTAGGTTTTCGCCACCAGGTCCTGGTCGACGTCGCAGAGGGCGACCAGGTTCACGCGCGGGTCCTTCATCAGCTCGGAGACCGCGTAGAACCCGCGGTTGCCGATGCCGATGCAGGCGACGTTGAGGCGACCGTTGGGGGACTCACCGGCGCGGAGGATGGAGAAGCGCGGGAGCGTGGCGGCGACCGCGGCAGCGGCGGAAGCGCGGAGGAAGGCGCGGCGCGGCAGGGCGCCGGGGGACGGGGCCGGGTGGGCCATCACGGCATTCGAACGGGGCGCAGGCCGGGGGCAATCCCGGAAGGGGGGGCGCGATCGGCGCTTGAACCGCCGGCCGATGGCGCCGAGCCTGCGCGCGCCATGAGCCAGCCCCCCTCTCCCACCCGCCGCGTCGTGAACCCCGTGAAGGCGAAGCTGCGCCGCGGCGAGACCGTGGTCGGGATGATGGTCTGGTCGGCGAACGTCGAGAGCGCCGTGCTGGGGGCGCAGCTGGGGTTCGATTACCTGTGGGTGGAGATGGAGCATTCCCCGGTGTCGCACGAGACCCTGCGGCACATCGTCCTCGCGACGCGGGGTCTGGACGCGGTGGTGTTCGCGCGGCCAGCAGTGAACGAGCTCTGGGCGACCAAGCGGTTCCTCGACCAGGGTGTGCTGGGGGTGATCACGCCGTTCACCAAAACGGGCGCGGATGCGCGGCAGCTCGCGGATGGGTGCCGTTACCCGCCGCGGGGCCTGCGCGGCTGCGGCTCGGACCTGGCGGCCTCGACCTGGCAGGCGCCGCAGGGCTACCACGATTTCGCGGATGAGGAGGTGCTGGCGGTGGCGGTGATCGAGGACACGGAGGGCCTGCGGAACGCGGAGGAGATCGCGGCGACGCCGGGCATCGACGTGGTGTTCATCGGGACGAGCGACCTGTCGTTCTCGCTCGGATTCCGGGGGCGGCAGGACGTGCCAGAGCTGGAGGTGGCGGTGGGGCGGATCGCGGACGCGGCGCGGCGCCACGGGAAATTCCTCGGGCGGCCGGCGATCACCCCGGAGGCGGTGCAGCGGCACCGCGCGGCGGGGTTCCAGTTCCTGATGGGTCCAACCGAGCTCGGCCTGCTCTCAGCAGGGGCGGCGGCGTTTCTGGGGCCGATCGGCAAGCACACGCCGCTGATCCCAGCGGGAGGTCCCGCGGGCGGCGGTTACACGGCCCCGGCGCGCTGAGCGGCAGCGGGTCGATCGTCCGCGTGCAGACCGGAAACGTGGCGCCAAGGCCCGGGATGAACCGCGTCGCCGCGGCGCGGCGGCCAACTCGACGCGCGCCCGCAAAATTCAGCGGCCAAGGAGGCGGCCGAGGGCGGAGAGGTCCTTGAGCGGGGCGGAGCGGCCGGCGGCGGTGGGGGCGGTCACGATCGGGCGCGGGGCCGGGGCGGGCGCGGCGGGGGCGCCGAGGGCGGCGAGGGCGCGCTCCAGTTTCACCTCGGAGACGGGTTCGGCGGTCCCCAGTTCCTGGGCGAAGAGGCTGACGCGGAGCTCCTCGAGTTGCCATCGCAGCGCGGCAGGGGCCGCGGGGTCGGGGGCCGCGGCGGCGGCGCGGCGCCAGGCGCGGAGGAGCGGGTCGAGCCGGGCGAGGCGTTCGGCATCGCGGGCGGGCTGGCGGCGGGCGCGTTGGGCGCGGACCAGGGCCGCGCGAAGGTACCGGGGCACGTGGGCGAGGCGCGCGTACGGGATCACGCGGAGGAAATCGGGCGGCAGCAGCGCGGCGAGCCACTCGGCCTGACCAGCGGGCGGATCGGGCAGGACCTCCAGCTCGAGCCGCAGCCCGAGGAGCTCGCGCAACAGGTCGAAAAGCCGCGGGACGAGGCCCCGCAGGTCCTCCTTGGCGCGCGCCAGCGCGGCGTCGAACGCGGGGGCGGAGAGCGGCGTGACCGGGCGGGCGAGCACCCATTCGCGGATCGAAGCGAAGGCGTGCTCCGAGAGTTCCGCGACGGGCGCGAGCCGGGCGGCAAGCGGGCCCAGTTCGCGCAGCGCGCGGAGGTCCCGTTGCGTCCACATCAGGTCGGCCGCGAGGTGCCGCTCGAGCAGGGCGCGGAGCGCGGCGGCGGTGAGGGCGGCGGCCTCCTCGGGCGTCCGGCAGAGGCGGCGCGCGACCCCGCCGGGCTCGGCGATGAGCGCCGGGAAGGCGTGCACCGTCACCCCGTTTTGTTCTGCAACAGTGATCCGCGCGGGTAGCTCGCCGAACTTCCAGGTCACGTGCGGGGGCGTCTCCCAGCGGGCGCGGGCGGCGCGCCACGCGGGCGGGTCCTCGCGGGCGACGGCGACGCTGGCCTCCCGGGCCTGCGTGGCGAGGGCGGTGCGGAGTTCCGCAAGCTGGCGGGCGGCGGCGAGTTCCCGGCCGCGGGCATCGACCACGCGGACCCGGACCTGGAGGTGTTCGGGCAGCGGCTTGTCGTCCCAGACCGCGGGGTCGAGCGTGATGCCGTGGCGCTCCGAGATCACGGCGGCGAGCGCGGCGGCGACCGTCTCGCGGCGGCCGGTGAGGCGGTCGCGGGCGGCGGCCGCGGTGGCGAGGGCGCGGGCGGATTCGGCGAGGGGCACGAAAGCGCGGCGAAGTTCCTTAGGCAGCGTGCGCAGGTAATGCTCGACCTTGGCCGGCAGGTGGCCGGGGACGGCCCAGTCGAGCGCGGCAGGCGTGAGCCCCTCCGCCTCTCCGGGGCCGACCTCGAGCGTGACGCCATCATCCGCCTGCCCAGGCCGGTAGGTGTAGGTGAGCGGGAGGACGCTCTGGCTCAGCGGGAGGGCGCCGGGGAAGGCGGCCTCGTCGTGCGCGGCGGTGGGATCGTGGAGGTCCGTAGCGGCGAGGAAGAGGAACCGGGGCTCGGTCGCCTGCCGGGCGCGGACGAGCGCGACCAGTTCGCCGGTGGAGGCAATCGGGAGCGGGCAGGGGCGGTCGCCGTCGCGGCCGAGCAGGCGGGAAGCGTAGAAGCGATAGACGGCCTCGTCGAGGTTGAGGAACCCGCCGTCGCGGGCGCGGGTGAGGCGGTCGGCGACGCGGGCGCGGACTTCGCGGTTGTGGGCGAGGAAATCGAGCGGGAACGTGAGCGTGTCGTTCACGAGGCCCTCGCGCAGGAAGATATCGGTGGCTTGGACCGGGTCGACGGCGCCGAAGCCGACGGCGCGGCGCTCGAGCTCGAGCCCGTGGAGGCGGGTGCGGCGGCGGACCATCACGCGGCCGGCGGCCTCGTCCCAGAACGGCTCGCTGTGGGAGATGCGGAGGAGGTGAGCGCCGAGGTCGAGGGCCCAGGCGGGGTCGAGGCGGGCGCAAGTGCGGGCGTAGACGCGCGAGGTCTCGACGATCTCGGCGGCCATCAGCCAGCGGGGGGTGGCGGGGCCGCGGGCGGGGGTGTTGGCGGGCGGGGGCGCGCCGCGGCGGCGGGGAGCCTCACGGCGGAAGAGGACGGAGCCGGGGAACAGCGTCACGCGGCGGTCGGGGGTGGCGAGGTAGTCGCCGTGTTCCTCGTCGAGGCGGGCGAGGTTGCCGAGGAGGCCCGCGAGGATGCTGCGATGGATGGCCCGGTAGGCGGGCGTGCCGAAGGCAAGCGGATCGGCGTCCAGCTCGCGGCGGGCGCGGCGGCGGGGTTCAGCGGGGGCGGGAGTTCCGGCAGACGGGGTCGGGGCGGGCGCGGGCACGCCGTCGCGGACGGAGCTGGGGCGGAAGTCGGGGTGGGACGCGAGCGCCTCGGTGAGCTGGGCATGGATGTCGCGCCATTCGCGGAGCCGCGTGTAGCTGAGGAAGTGGTCGCGGCAGAAGCGGCGGAGGCGGGCCTGCGAGAGCCGCTCGAGGTCGTCGTGGAAGGCCTCCCAGATGGCGAGGAGCGTGAGGAAGTCGGAGTCCGGGTGCGCGAAGCGGCGGTGGGCGGCGTCGGCCTGGGCCTGGCGGTCGAGCGGGCGTTCGCGGGGGTCCTGGATGGAGAGGCCGGCGGCGATGACGAGCACCTCGCGGAGGGCGCCCTCAGCGCGGGCCTGGAGGATCATCCGGCCGACCGTGGGGTCGACGGGCAGCCGGGCGAGTTCGCGGCCGACGGGCGTGAGCGGGCGGGGGGCGCCGCCGCCGGGGTCGGGCCCGAGCGCGCCGAGTTCCTCGAGCAGGCCGAAGCCGGCGCGGATCGCCTTGGCCGGGGGCGGATTGAGAAACGGGAAGCGCTCGATGTCGCCGAGCCCGAAGGCCTGCAGGCGGAGGATGACGTCGGCGAGGTTCGCGCGCTGAATCTCGGGCTGCGTGAAGCGGGGCCGGGCGAGGAAATCGGCCTCCGAGTAGAGGCGGATGCAGGTGCCGGGGGCGACGCGGCCGGCGCGGCCCTTGCGCTGCTCGGCGCTCGACTGCGAGACGGGCTCGATGGGCAGGCGGCGGGTGCGGGCCTGCGGCGAATAGCGGCTGACCCGGACGAGGCCGGCATCGACCACGAAGCGGATGCCGGGCAGCGTGAGGGAGGTCTCGGCGATGTTGGTGGCGACGACCACCTTGCGCCGGGGGGCGGGGGCGAACACGCGCTGCTGCTCGGCGTTGGTGAGGCGCCCGAAGAGCGGCACCAGCGTGGCCTGGCCGCAGAGGCGCGGCTCAAGGGCGTCGAGCGCCTCGCGGATGTCGCGCTCGCTCGGGAGGAACACGAGCACGTCCCCGGGCGCGCCACCGGCGAGG
Organism: Verrucomicrobiota bacterium; assembly: GCA_016871775.1. Taxonomy (GTDB): domain Bacteria; phylum Verrucomicrobiota; class Verrucomicrobiia; order Opitutales; family Opitutaceae; genus ER46. Next base: position 6,339 of record VHCI01000152.1, read on the forward strand.
ATGCGCTCGACCGCGGCGACCGCGCCATCGAGGTAATGCACCGCCTCCGCGCGGGCCGAGGCGCGGTCCCCCGCCTCCGCGTTGCCGTCCTCCTCCGCGTAATCGCGGCCGAGGGCGTCGAGTGGGGCGTAAACTACCTCGACGGGGTGCATCCGGCCCTCGACCACGATGACCGGCGCGTCGCCGAAGGCCGCGCTGAAAGCGGCGGTGTCGATCGTGGCGGAGGTGACGACGATCTGGAGGTCGGGGCGGCGGTGGCGGAGTTGGCGGAGGTGGCCGAGCAGGAAATCGATGTTGAGCGAGCGCTCGTGGGCCTCGTCGAGGATGACGGTGTCGTACTCGCGCAGGAGCGGGTCGCCTTGGACCTCGGCGAGGAGCATCCCGTCGGTGAGGAACTTGACGATGGTGGAGGGGCCGGTCTGGTCGCTGAAGCGGACCTTGCAGCCGACCTCGCGGCCCCAGGGGACGCCGAGCTCCTCGGCGACGCGGCGGGAGAGGGAGAGGGCGGCGACGCGGCGGGGCTGGGTGCAGGCGACGCGGCCGCGGGAGCCGCGTCCGGCGGCGAGGCAGAGCTTGGGGATCTGGGTGGTTTTGCCGGAGCCGGTCTCGCCGGCGAGGATGAGCACTTGGTGGGCGCGGAGGGCGTCGACGATCTCC
>VHCI01000153.1 GCA_016871775.1 Verrucomicrobiota bacterium
CGTGGCGCTGCCGCTGCTGCCCGCGGCCCGGATGGGCGGGGATCGCTTCGCGCTGGAGCTGGGCTACACCGCGCCCGCGGCGGCGAGCGTCCAGGTCTACCTCGATGACGGCGCGGGCTACCGGGACGCCCTGCAGGCGCAGGCGGCGTTGCCGGCCGCGGCGGAGCCGGCCGTCCTCCTGCTCCCCTTGCCGGCCGGGACCTACCGCAGCCTCCGCCTGGATCCGCCGGAAGGAGGAAGGGAACTGACCCTGCGCTCGGCGCGCGTCCGCACCCGCGCGGGCCGCACCCTCGCCGAAATCCCGCTGGCGGGCTGGCGGGCCGGCCAGCAGATCTCCGCGCTCACCCCGACCCCCGCGGGCCTGCTGGTGCGGTCCCAGCCGGGCGGGGAGGACCCGCAGCTCCTGCACGATTTCCCGGCGCCGGTGGCGGTGGGGCTAAGCTGGCGGGACTATGCGGGGGAGCTGCTGCCGATCCAGTTGCCGATCCTGGCCGCGCTGGCGCTGATCCTCTTCCTGCTGGATCGCCTCGCCGGGCCCCGGACACGGGCCGCGGCGCGCCTTGCGGCCCTCGCGCCCGGGACCCGCGTCGCCCTCACCGCGGCCGTCGCGGTGGTGGCGAGCGCGTACCCGGTCGTGTTCCTCGGCAAGAGCCACGTGTCGCCGAACCTCGGGACGACGCTCCTCTACGGCGAGTTCCCGACCCTGCCGGGCGACCGGTCGGCGGAGACGACGGACGTGAAGCTGTCGGACATCGGCGCCGTGATGTGGCAGCACGTGCCCTTCTCGATGATGCAGCGGCGGGCGCTGCTCGAGGGAGAGCTCCCGTTGTGGAACCGTTACAACGCGATGGGCGTGCCGCTGCTCGGCCAGGGGCAGTCGATGTTCGGTGACCCGCTGCACCTGCTGGTCGTGGCGGCGGACGGGGCCGCGTGGGCGTGGGACGCGAAGTACCTGCTCGCGAAGTGGCTGTTGGCGTTGGGTCTGGGCCTGACCGTGCTCGCGCTGACGCGGCCGGGGCCGGCGACCGCGGCGGTGCTCGTGGCGGCGGCGGCGCCGTTTCTCGGATTCTTCCTGTACCGCCTGAACCATCCGGCCTTCTTCAGCCTCTGCTATGCGCCGTGGCCGCTGTATTGCCTCGTGCGCATCGCGCTCCTCGATCCTGCGCGTGACGGGGAGGCGGCCTGCCATCGCGGCACGCGCCGGTGGGCGTTGGCCCTGCTGGGGACCAACCTCGCGCTGATGTGCAGCGGCACGGTGAAGGAGGCCTATATGCTGCTGGTGAGCGTGAACCTGGCGGGCGCCGGGGTGGTGCTGGCCGGGAATGGGGACGGGCGGAGCCGCCTCGGCCGGCTGGGCACCCTGGCCTGGTACGGCGGCCTCTTCGCGCTGCTCACGGCGCCGATCTGGGGCACGTTCCTCGGCTCCCTCGCCAACGCCTACACCGGCTACAACGAGGCGAGCGCCTACCAGCTCCAGCCCTCCCTGCTGCTCGGGCTGTTCGACGAGGCATTTTACCGGCCGCTGCTGACCAAGGACCAAGTGTTCGGCCCGTCGCTCAACTTCCTGCTGCTGCTCGGCGTCTTGTATTACCTCGCGACGTTGCGGGAGCAATTCACCCGGCCGATCGCGATCGCGCTGGGTGCGGCCTGCCTGCCGCCGCTGGCGCTGGCGTTCGGCCTGGTGCCGCCGGCGTGGATCGTGACCGTGCCGTTCCTCCGCAACGTGGCCCATCTCGACAACACGTTCTCCTGCGTGCTGATCGTGCTCGGCGCGGTGCTCGCGGGGCTGGGGTTCGCCGCCGCCGGCCGGCGCCTCGGTACCCGCGAGGGGCGCGCGGACCTCGGCCTCGCCGCCCTCCTGCTGTTCGCGCTGGTGTTCGCGTGGATCGCGTTCCGCCAGGCCTCCCACCGCGTGATCTTCGGGCCGACCTTCACCGTCCACCCGCCGGGCCAGGTGCTCGCGGTGAACCCGTTCCTCTGGAGCTACCTCGCGAGCCTGCTCGCCGCGGCGTTGCTCCTAGCGTGCACCGCCCGCCGGGCGGCCGTGAGTGGCTGGACCTCCGCCCGGGCCCTGGTGGCGGTCACCTGCGTGCTCGTGCTCGTTTGGCGGCACGGCCTGCACGCGGCCGCGGTGGGCTTCAATGACTTCACCGCCCAGCCAACGCCGCGGGCGGACTTCCATGCGCGTTCCCCGGCGATCGAGCACCTGCGCGCTGCGCAGGCCCGGGAGCCCGGCCGCGTGTTCGGTTTCCAGTCGCACCTCTTCCCCGGCTGGACCGGCGTCTACGGCCTAGAGGGGGTGCACGGGCCCGACGCCCTGGTGAACCCGGCGCTGCGCGACCTGCTGGGGGCCAGCGGCGTGGAGCGCCAGTGGGACTGGCGCCTGTACGCGGAGGCGAAGGACGCAGGCGCGGTCCGGCCATTCCTGGACGCGCTTAACGTGCGGCACTACGTGGACCGCGGGGGCGACGCGCGGGCGCTGGTCGCCCACCTCCGCCCCGAGCTCGCAGCGGACTTGAAGGTTTACGCCAGCCCGACGGCGTGGCCGCGCGCGTTCTTCAGCCCGGAGGTGCTCGAGTACCAGGGGGCACCGGAACTGGTGGCGCGGATCCGCGGCAGTGCGGGGCGGCCCTTCGCGGCGGTGGAACGGAGTGACGGGGCGGCGGTCGCGGCGGTGGCGAAGGTCGCGCGGGCGACCGGCGCGGCGCCCGCGGAGCCGGCGAGCCACTACCAACTGGGGCCCAACGCCACCTCGTTCCTCGTGCGCGCGCGGCAGCCCGGCGTCGTGGTCCTCACGGAGGCCAACTGGCCCCGTGACTTCCGGGCCACGGTCAACGACCGCGCCACCCCGGTGATCCGCGTGAACCACGCCTTCCTCGGCCTCGTCCTCGACGGTCCGGGCGAGTACCGCGTCACCTTCCGCCACTGGCCGCGGGACCTCTCGCGCAACCTCAGCCTCTGCCTGCTCGGCGCCCTGCTGCTCGCGGGCACCGTCTGGCTCGGCCGCCGCGGTCCCGCGGCTCCCGCCCGATGAAAGCCCCCGCCTGCCGCGCCTGCGGCTCCCTCCGCACCTGCCTCCGCGGCACTCGCATCGGCCGCACCCGCCCGACGGAGTTCTCGTTCCACGACTGCACGGACTGCGGCCTACTGTTCGTTGAGCCTTTCGCGGGATTCGAACTCTACGACGACGCCTACTACCGCGGTAAGGGCCCGGATCCGTTCGTGGATTACGAGACGGAGTACCGCGACTGGCGGGCGACCGACCGCCGGCTGGAGTTGGCCGACTTGCACCGCCTCGCCGCGGAACACCTGCGCAAAGACGCCCGCCCGGGAGCGGTGCGCTGGCTGGACTTTGGCTGCGGCGCCGGCGCGCTGCTCAAATACCTGCGGGATCAGGGCACCGTCGCGGGCCGCCCACTGCAACTCGCCGGCCACGACGTCGGCTCCTACGCGAACCTGCTCCGCGAACGCGACGGCTTCCAGATCCTCGGGCTCGAGGCGATCGCGGCGGAGGCACCGGGCACGTACGACGTTGTGAGCATGATCGAGGTCATCGAGCACTTGCCGGAACCACTCGCGCCCATCCGCGCCATCACGCGTCTGCTCCGGCCGGGCGGGCTGCTGTTGCTGACGACGGGCAACCTCGATTGCCCGGTCGCCCGCCGCCAGGGCCTTGAATTCGGCTACTGCGTGCCCGAGATCCACGTGAGCCTGTTCAACCCCGCGGCGCTGGGCCGCCTCTACCGGACCGCGGGCCTCGAGCCGATCAACCTTCGTTACCGGGACACCGTGCGCTTCAAGGCCCTCAAGAATCTCCGCTTCCGCCCCGGGCTCCGGTTCGCCGCCCGCGCCCTACTCACCCTGCCCCCCGTCGTACGGCTGATCGACAACCTCTACGGGGTCTCCGCGATGCCCTGCGCGGTCAAACCGGCCACCACCCCCTGAACGCGATGCGTCCCGCACCCTTTCCCCCGCTCCCGGGCGGCGTCCTCTCGGTGATCGTGCCCATCTACAATGAGGCGGCCACGGTGGGCGCCGCGCTCGACGCGATCCTCGCCAAGGAGATCCCGGGCTGGCGGCTGGAGATCATTCTGGTCGAGAGCAACTCCACCGACGGCACGCGCGACGCGGTGCTGGCGCGGCGGGACCACCCGCGCGTGCGGCTGATCCTCGAGGACCGGCCGCGCGGCAAGGGCCACGCCGTCCGGGCCGGGCTGGCGGCGGCGACCGGTGACGTCGTGCTGATCCAGGATGCGGATCTCGAGTACGACCTCGGCGACTACGAGATCCTGCTGGCGCCGCTCGCGGCGGGGCGGCAGACGTTCGTCCTCGGCTCGCGGCACGGCGAGGGCGGCTGGGCGATCCGCTCCTTCTCCGACCAGCCGCTGCAGGCGCTGCTGCTAAACGCCGCGCACTGGGGCTTCACCCTGCTGATCAACGTTTCCCTCGGCGTCTGGCTGCGGGACCCGTTCACGATGTACAAGGTGTTCCGCCGCGACTGCCTCGAGGGGCTGCGGTTCGAGTGCAACCGGTTCGACTTCGACTGGGAGCTGCTGATCAAGCTGATCCGCTCCGGGCACCGGCCGATCGAGATCCCGGTCAGCTACCACTCGCGCTCCTTCAAGCAGGGGAAGAAGATCGCGATGGTTCGCGACCCGCTGACCTGGCTGTGGGCGCTGGCCCGGTTCCGGTTCGCGCGCCTCTGAACCGACCGGCCGGATCCGCGATGTCCCCGCGCCTCTCGCTGCTCTTGGCGCTCGCCCTCGTCACGGCGCTGCTGTTCCGCGCGCGCGAGGCGCAGCGTCCGGAGGCGGCACGCGCGGGTCCGCCCGCAGAGGTCACCGGCCAGTTCACGGCGGACGGCGGCTGGTTCCCGGGCGAGCCGCTCCTGACGCGCGGGCCGGTCCGCGCCTGGGGCTCGTGGTCGGGGAACGACGATCATCGCGGGCGCCTCGACCTCGGGCCCTTTCCCGCCCCGGCGCGGCTACAACTCGCCGCCGGCGGCTACCCGGCGCGCGCGGGCAACCTGCTCGCAGTGGAACTGGCCGAGACCGGGGAACGACGGCCGGTGGAAACGGGGCCGGACATCGGGGAGCGCTGGCGCGTCATCCATTGGGAGACCCCGGTGGCCTGGCTGGGCCGACCCATCCGGATCGTGGCGATCGATGAGGCGACCGGGCCGGGAGGCTGGCTTGCGGTGACGGAGCCTTTGCGCGGCGGCCGGGGCGAGGGCGCCAACGCGCTGACCGTGACGCTCGCGGGCTTCGCGTGGAACGGGCTGCTCCTTTTCCTGCTCTGGCACACCGCGGTGGGCTGGCTCGGGCCGCGGGGCTGGTTCGCCCCGCATTGGCTGCCGTTGGCGGGAGCGGGGGCCGTCGCCGCGACGGCCTACGGCGTGTTCTGGGCCTACTTCACGCACCCTTGGCTGGGCCGGATCGCAGCCGGAGGCCTTCTCGCGGGAGCACTCGTCCTCGCCGCCCGCCGGGCCGCGCCCGCCCTCCCGCCGGAAGCGCGGCTCACCGCCCGCCTCGCCGCGCTGATCGGCTGCGGCTCGCTCGCGCTGCTTCACCTGTTCCCCTCGTTGCTGAGCTTCGATGACCTCGCGGCCAACCGTTTCCGGGAGCGGATGCCGTCGGACAACGTGCTGCCCTTCGACGTCGCGAGCCGCCTGCACGCGGGCCTGCCGCCGACCCATCCGCTCGCGCAATGGCAGTCGAGCGACCGCCCGCCCCTGCAAGCCGGCTGGGAGCTGCTGACGTGGGGCGCCGGCGAGCTGGCGGGGCTCGACGCCCGGACCGCGAGCGGCACGGCGGCGGTCTGGTTCCAGCTGCTGTGGGTGCCGGCGGCTTTCGGCCTGTTGCGCACCCTCGGCGTGCGCCCCGCCCGCGCCGCCGGGTGGACCGTGGCGCTGGCGCTCACGGGATTCTGCGTGCAGCACACCACCTTCACCTGGCCGAAGCTGTCGTCGGCCGCGTTCCTGCTCGGGGCGTGGGCGCAGTGGTTCGCGCCGCCCGGCGAGGTGCGGCGCCGGCGGGACTTCGCGCTGGGTGCCGCCGGGGCGGCGCTGGCCTGGCTGAGCCACGGTGGCGCCGCGTTCTCGCTGCTCGCGCTCGCGCCGGCGGTCCTCCGCGGCCTCCGCGGGGGCGAGTGGCGCGGGTGGGCGCTGGCCGCGGGGGTATTCCTCGCGGCTGCTACCCCTTGGCTCGCCTACCAACGCCTGTACGAGCCCCCGGCCAACCGGCTCCTGAAATGGCACCTCGCCGGCGCGGAGGCGAGGGACCCGCGGGGCCTCGGCGAAACCCTGCGCGACGCCTATGCCGGGCTGACCTGGTCCGAGATCGCCGCGCACAAGGCGGCCAACTTCCGGGTGCTCCTCGCGGGCGACTGGCGCGCGCTGGGCGACTTCTCCGCTGAGCACGCCCAAGCGCGGCGCCACGACGAGTTCTTCTTCCTCTTCCGGACCCTCACTTGGTGGCACGCCGGGACGGCGCTGCTCCTCGCCGCCCTCCTCCTGCCGCGCCGCCGCGCCGCCCTCGCCCACACGGCAAGGCTGCAGTCGGGCCTGTTGCTTTGGTGCGTGCTCACGCTGGTGGGGTGGTGCCTGCTGATGTTCACTCCCCACTCGACCGTGATCCACCAAGGCTCCCTCGCCGTGCCGCTGGTGTTGTTCCTGCTGCTCTCCCGCTGGAGCGACGCGGCCAGCGGCTGGACCCTGCCGCTGATCGCCGGGATCCAGCTGGCCACGCTCGCGGCGAATTACGCGCGGCCCAATGAGATTATCTCCGGCCCGCCCACCGGCCTCCCCCTGTTGCTGGTAAGCGCAGCCGGGCTCGTCGCGTTGCTGCTCACCGCACCCCGCGACCCTGGCGCGGAATCACCCCTGCCGAGGCCCCCGCCTCCGCCCGGACCGGCCCTGTTGCCGACGGACCCCATCTTTCCACCCGTCGCCGAGCCCGGACCCG
>VHCI01000154.1 GCA_016871775.1 Verrucomicrobiota bacterium
CGGGCAGATCTTCTGGACGCAGCCGACCAGCGGCACCGTGTTCTTCCACAGCCTCCTGCCCGAGTCCGTGCTGGCGCGGGGCAAGATGCCCGGGGCGACCACCTGGAAGGGAATGATCACCAACCAGCGGAGTTACCCCGCGATCGAGTGGCCCGAGCAGGCCTACGTGCAGATCGACCAGGTGGGCCGCTTCACCGCCGCCTCCGGCTGCGCCGTCTACGAGGGGGGCACTTGGCCCGCGAAGTGGAACTACAGCTACTTCACCGGCGAACCGACCCTCAACATTGTCCACCATCAGTTCGTGCGCCGCGACGGTACCAGTTACCGCACGGAGAAGGAGGCCGGCCGCGAGCAGACCGAGTTCATCCGCAGCCGCGACCTCTGGTTCCGGCCGATTGACACACGCGTCGGCCCGGACGGCGCCCTGTACGTGATCGACTTCTACAATCAGGCGGTGATCCACAACGACACCCGCGGGCCGCAGCATGGGCCGGCCAACGCCGCGGTGCGGCCGGACCGCGACCACTACTTCGCGCGCATCTGGCGCGTCGACCACCGCGAGGCGAAGCCGCTGCCGGTACCCGCCCTCGACCGCCGCGACCTCGCTGGCCTCGCGCGGACGATCGAGCAGAGCCCTAACGCCCATGTGCGCAAGACCGCTTGGCGTCTGGTGCAGGAGAACCACGGCGCCGCCGGTGCCCGCGCCCTCACCCAGATCAACCGCGGCCCGATCGGCAGCCTGCCGGAGCAGCGCCACGCCGTCGCCCGCGCCGCCACCACCCGCGCCCAGCAGGAGGCCGTCCTCGCCGAGTTCGCGGCCGCAGACGATGACTGGATTCGCTCGGCGCTCGTCGCCGCCGCGGTCGCCCGCGCCCACGACTACGTGCTGCTCGCGCTCCAAGCGCCGCAGCCCGCGGCTCTCGCGCCATTCGTCGCCGCGCTCGCGCCCGCCCTGCCCGCCGGCCAAGCGACCGCGCTGGTGCAGGCCGCAGCCAACGCGCCCGCCGCCGCGTTCCCGGTGAAGAAAGCCCTCCTCCATGGCCTCGCTGCCCTCGAGGCCCCCGCCTCAGTCGACGACACCACCACCCGCCTCCTGCAGCGCCTCCTCGCCTCCCCCGACACCGTCGCGGCCGCGCTGCCACTGGTGGCCAAGTGGGACCGCACCGGCCAGCTCGCGGACGCCGCCGAGGGCGTCACCCGGCAGATGCTCCGGGACCTCACCGACGCGGCCCAGCCGGACGCGCGCCGCGGGGAGCTGGCGGCCAGCCTGCTCACCTTCCCGCGCACCCGCGCGGACGCGCTCACCGCGTTGGGCGAGTTGCTCGCGGCTCCCGCTACCCCGGCCCTCCTGCGTGTAGCCCTCGTGCAGGCGCTCGGCGCCGCGCCGGGCAAGGATGCCGATGCCGTGCTGGTGGCCGCGTTCCGCGCGACGCGCTCGCCGGGCATCTTCGAGCAGATCGTGCGGCGGCCGGAGTCAGCCCTCGCGCTGGTCGAAGCCATCAAGGCCGGGACGGTGCCGGTGGCCGAGGTCGGCCCGGGCAACCTCGCGCGGCTGCGGACGCACCCTAATCGCGGGGTGGCAGGCGCCGCGGCGGCGCTCAGCGCGGCCGGCGGCGGCGAGAAGGACGCGCTCATCGCGCAGCTGATGCCCGAAGTGACCAAGGCGGGCGACGTGGCGAACGGGAAGGCGCTGTTCACGGCGGCCTGCGCGATCTGCCACAAGTACGGTGACGTGGGCCTGCGCGACGTCGGGCCCCCGCTGGCCGGCATCGGCAGCAAGAGCCCGCAGGAGCTGCTGACCCACATCGTGGACCCGAACCGGCAGGTGGAGCCGAATTATTGGCAGTGGAACCTGACCACGCGGAAGGGTGAGACGCTCGTCGGCGTGATCGTGGCCGAGACCGGCGCAAGCCTGACCCTGCGCAACCAAGGCGGGGACACCGAGGTGCGGCTGGCGGACATCGCCAACCGGGAAAACACCCGCCGCTCGCTGATGCCGGAAGGCCTCGAGGGCTTGGGCGCGGCCGGCCTGCGGGACATGATCGCGTACCTCGCCGCCTCAAGCACCCCGACCCCCGCGGCCGGCGCCGCCGCACCCGCACCCACCAAGAAGGGCAGCGGCGGCAAGGTGAAGCAGGTCGCCGCCGCGACCGCAGCGAACCCTCCGGCCGCCAACGCGGCCCCGGCGGGCGACGGACCGAAGGAGGGCGGCAAGAACGACCACCCGCTGCCGCCGACGGAGCCCGTGCGCTGGGAGGCGGGCAAGACCCGCGTCCTCCTCATCGCGGGCGGCAGCTCGCACAAATTCAACGAGTTCTTCGGCGCGACCGACAGCGCGACGCTGCGCGCGGCGGGCTTCACCGTACATTACACCGAAGACCGCGACCAAGCGGCGGCGGTGCTGCCGGAGGCGGACGTGGCGGTGATCAGCGTGAACCGGATGTTTTTCGACACCCTGGCCTACCGGCAGGCGGTGTTCGCCTTCGCCGCCGCCGGTAAGGGCATCGTAATGCTGCACCCGGGCACTTGGTACGCGTTCCCGCGGTGGCCCGAGCTGAACGCCCGCCTAGTCGGCGGCGGTTCCCGCGGCCACGATAAGCTCGGACCCTACACCGTGCACGTGCGCCAGCCGGAGCACCCGGTGATGCGCGGCGTGCCCGCGAGCTTCGCAGTGATCGACGAACTCTACTATATGAACGCCGAGCCGGAAAAAATCCCGGCGGGTACCGCGCCCATCGAGGTGCTGGCGGAGAGCTCGCCCTCGCAGAAGTTCCAGCAGCCGCACCCGGTCGCGTGGATCACCCGCCACGAGCAGGCCCGCGTCGTGGGCATCACCCTCGGGCACGACGAGCGCGTGCATGACCACCCCGCGTTCCGCTCCCTCCTGACCAACGCGGTACGCTGGGCCGGAGGCAAGTGAGCCCCCCTTCCCGCCGCCGCCTCGCGTGGGCGGCGGCGGGGCAGAGGTCGCGGATCGGACGGCGCGGGCCCGCCTCGGGCCCGGCTCAGAACTCCAGCGTGGTCGTCAGGCGGAAGCTGCGCGGCTCGTTGAGGTAGATGCGGCGCACGCCAGTGTAGTTGTCGTTGTAGCGGCCGATGTTGGCCAGGTACGAGTTGGCGACATTGCGCACGTTCAGCTGCACCGTGGCGTTGACGCGGGCGCCGGGGACGCGGAAGCGATGGCCGGCGAACACGTCGCCGAGGAGCGTCTCATTGCCCCAGTAGATGTAGCCGGTGGGCTTGTGCCAGCTGAGGAAGTTCTTGCCGTTGTACCGGATCGACCCGCCGACGAACACACCCTTGAGGCGCCCCTCGCTAAAGCGGTAGCGGGCGGTGCCGTTGGCCTTGTGCGGGCGCGAGCCGAAGGGCGAGTTCTGGCGGTCGACCTGGAAATCGAGCTCGCTGTAGAGCTCCCGCGCGGCGGTCTCGAGCGCAGCCAGCTCGGCTGGATTGCCCGCGAGGAGCCGGCGCCACTCGGGCACCCGGGGGTCGAAGAAGGCGAAGACCTCGGTAAAGAAGTTCTGCCGCTGCCGCTCGGAGTGCGCGTAACTCGCGCGCAGGGTGAGGTTGCGCGTCGGGTTGGCGACGACCTCGACCTCCACGCCCTTGGTCAGCACGTCGATCGTCGCGGAGGTCCAGGTGATCGCCTGGCGGTCGTAGTCGGCCTGGCTGATCTTCCCCGCGGAGAGCAGGGCGCCGAGCATCGCGGTGAGGTTGTCGACGCCGAGGGCGTTGCTGCCCGGCAGAATCGGCGAGTCGTTGAGCTGCTCCGTCCGGTACCAGGTCGCGCGAAGGAAGAGGCGGTCGTCGCCGAGAACCTCGAGCATGAAGCCGAGGTCGCGGCCGCGGCCCTCGGTGGGTTCGGGGACGTCGCCGGTCGGGAGCACGGTGCGGTCGAAACGGGGCTGGCCGTTGTTGCGGGAGGCGTTCCAGAAGAGGGAGAGGCGGCGGTGCGCGTGGAGAACGGCGCCCGCGGTGAAGGTGGTCGGCGTGTACTCGTGCCGCACGTAGCGGCCGTCGAAATACCACTCACCGACCGCAACCTCCTTGGAGAGCACGCGCGGGTGCCGGGGCTCAAGGATGCGGGCCTCCTGCGCGTTGCGGAACGTGATCGCGTCGCGCCGGACGCCAAGGGTCGTCACCAGCCGGTCGCGGAACCAGAAGCTCTGGGCGGCGAACATCAGGGAGCTGATCTCCTTGACCGAGTGGGTGTTGGCGCGGGCGCGCGAGGCGTAGGTGCTGGTGTAGCGCTTGCTGTTCCAAGTGAAGGGTGCAATCGGCAGGCTGCCATCGCTGCCGTACCAAGTGCGGTAGTCAGCAGGATCGACGTAGTTGCGGCGCGTCACCTTGTTCGGGTCGCTCTCGGCATTGGCGGCGTTGGTGATCGGCGTGTTGGTGTCATCCACCAAAATCTCGTCGCGCCAGCGGCGCAGGCGGTCCTGCTCGGAGCGCTCCCCGAGCGCGGCGACGCGGTGGCGGCCGAACCAGCGATTGGAACGACCGCCCTCCCAAGCGGCGCTCAGGCGCAGGATCTCGTTGTCGGTGACGATCCAGTCCTTGAACCAATTTGACTCGAAGTAGAGCTGGCCCGCGTGGGGGTTGGGAACGGTGGCCGCGGAGCCGTCAGAGGCGGGCAGGGTGAAGTTGGGGTCGCCACGGAGGTTGCCGCCGGCGACCGCGAGCCCGTGGGCCTCGACGTCGTTGTGGTTGCGGAACCACGCGAGCTCGACGCTCACTTGGGCGGGGAGGCGCTGCTGGACGATGATCTGCCGCGAGTTGAAGGTCTGGTGGCGCACGCCGCCGGGCCCGGTGAGGTTGTAATCGTAGGGTGAAACCGAGGGCGGCAGAAGCGTCTCCACGCCGAAGCGGCCGACGGACTGGAATTCGCCGCGGAGGTTGGTGACGAGCCCGGTCTGCTGGCTGAAGGTGAAGCGGTTGTTGCTGGCGCTAAAGCGGGCGGTGCCGGAGCCGGCGGGGACCGCGGCGCCGTCGAAGACGCGGCGGCCGCCATCCCACCAAGAGGTGACCTGGTCGGCGGCGTTCCAACCCATCGTGAGACTTTTGTCCATCTGCCCCTTCTCAAAGGAGACGTGGATGGTGGTCTGGCGGAAGGGCTGGTAGGCGGCGGCAAGGCTCCAGCGGGCTTGGTCAGTAAAGTCCCAGTAGCGCCAGCCCTGGCTGTTCTGGTAGAGGCCGAGGAGGCGAAGGGAGAGTTTTCGCGGGAGCAGGACCTCGTTGTGGTCGGCCTCGTAGCGCTCGTAGGCCCAAGAGCCGAGCATCGCCTTGAGGGTGGTGCGCGTGCGCTGCAGGTTGGCGCGCTTGCCGGAGAGGGAGACGAGGCCGCCGGCTTGGCCGAGGCCGAAGAGGATGGAGTTGGGCCCGCTGGCGACCTCGGCCCGCTCGACGTTGTAGAGGTCGACCGGGACGCTGGATTCGACGAAGTCGCGGGACGCGCCGGCGGGGGAGCCGCGCATCCGGAACTGGTAGTCGTTGCCGTCGGCGCCGCGGCCTTGGGGATTGTTGAATCCGGCGTTAGCATCCTCGACGTCGATCTCGATGTTGGTGGCGTGGGCCATCATCTCCTCGAGGTTCGTCGCGGCGATGTCGGCGAGGAACTCGGGGGTGAACGCGGCGACGGCGGCGGGCGTGTCGCGGAGGCGCGAATTGAGGCGGCTGCCGCTGGTGGTGTTGGCGGCCTGGTACCCGACGTCGTTGTCGGCGCGCACCTCGAAAGGGGAGAGCTCGACCACGGGGCGCTCGGGGTCGGCGGGCCGGGGGGCGGCGGGAGCCGGGGCGGTCTGGGCGGCGAGCGCGGCGGGCAGGAGCAGGGCCAGCGCCGCGACGGCGCGCCGGGAGGCGGGGGTTTGCATGGCGGGGATTGGGGCGGGAGCGTGGCCCGGACGCCGCCGCAGGCAAGCCGGCGCGACGGGCCCCCGCTTGACCCGGCCGCGCGCTTCCGTGTGCTCCGGCCGATGGATGTCCACGCCCGCGCCCGCCAGCTGATCGACGCCGCCCACGCCGCGGACCCGCAGCGCGCGGCGGACGGGCGCGCGGCGGAGCTGGTGTACGCGGACCGGATGGAGGCGTGGGCCGCGCGGCTGGCGGACCCGGCAAGCGCCGCGCTGCGCCTCGCCGCGCGCGCCCAGCACCTCGAGCGCTGGCGGGTGCCGCGGGCGACCTTCCCCGAGGGCCGCGCGGGCTACCTCGCGTGGCGCCGCTCGCTTTACACGCGCCAGGCGGAACGCGCGCGGGAGCTGCTGCTGGCGGCGGGCGTCGACGCCACCGAGGCGGCGGACGTCGCGACGTGGGTGTCGAAGACCGGCCTCCGCACCAACCCCGGCACGCAGGTCCTGGAGGACGCGGCGTGCCTCGTGTTCCTCGAGAACGAGATCGGCGCGTTCGCCGCGCGGCACGCGGATTACCCGCGCGAGAAGTTCGTGGATATCCTCCGCAAGACCTGGCGGAAGATGAGTCCCGCGGCGCAGGCGGCCGCCGCGGCCCTGCCGCTGCCGGACGGGATCGCCGACCTCGTGCGCGAGGCCACGGGCTGACGGCTCCGTCGCCGCGCCGCACGCTTGCCGCGGCGGCCGCTTTGCCACTTGTTCGGGCCTCCCCCACCCCGATGCGTATCCGTCCCGCCCTTGCCCTTGCCACCGCCCTGCTCCTGCCGGCCCTGCTCCCCGCCGCGGAGCCCGCGCCCGCCGCGCGCCGGCCCAACCTCCTGATCGTCGTCGTCGACGACCAGTCCCCCTTCGACCTGAAGGCCTACGATCCCGCCTCGGTCCTGCGCTCCCCCGAGCTGGACCGGCTCGCGGCCCGCGGGATGGTCATCGACGGCGCCTACCATATGGGCTCCTGGGTCGGGGGCGTCTGCACGCCCTCGCGGCATATGATGATGAGCGGGCGCACGGTGTGGCACATCCCGGACGGGAGCGGCCG
>VHCI01000155.1 GCA_016871775.1 Verrucomicrobiota bacterium
AGGGGTGCTCCCTCAGGGCAGCGGGCCGGCGAGGACGGTGATCATCCGGTCGGGGTCGAGGTGGCGGCGGAGGGCGGCGTTCACCTCGGGGGCGGTGAGCGCCTCGACCCGGCCGGGGTAGGCGTCGATCCACTCCGGGCCGTAGCCGCGCTGGAGGCACGCGAGCAGCGCGCCCGCGAGGCCGTCGGTGGTGGCGAGGCCGAGCTGGAACGAGCCGGTGAGGGTGACCTTGAAGGCGTCGAGTTCCTCGGTCGTGACGCCATCCGCGAGGAAGCGGCGCAATTCGCGCAGGGTGGAGGCTTGGCCGCGCGCGAGGAGCTCGGGGCCGAAGGTGCCCTGGAGGGTCCACGCGCCGTCGACGTGGGTGTCGCCGCCGAGGACGGCGCCGATGCCGTAGGTGAGGCCCTCGCGGTTGCGGATGATGTCGAGGAGCCGGGCCGAGAAAAACCCGCTGCCGAGGACGGCTGTGCCGGTGGCGACGGCGAGGTGGGCGGGGTCGCGGTGGCGGAGGCCGGAGGGCGCGCCGATGAGCAGCGCGACGCTCGTCTTGTCGGGGAGCGGGAGGCGCTCGACGCGGGCCGTGGCGGGGGCGGCGGCGGGTGGCGGTGGCGTCCAGACGCGGCCGCCGGACCAGCCGCGGAAGCCCTCGGCGAGGGCGCCGTCGAGCACCGCGTCGTCGACGTCGCCCACGGCCACGAGCCGGGCGCCGGCGGGGCCGTACTGGGCGGCGTGGAAGGCGCGGACCTCCTCGAGGGTGGTGCGCTCGAGGTCGGCGAGGTAGTCTTCGGGGGCCGGGCGGTGGTTGGGGTGGCCGGGCGGGAAGGCGGCGCGGGCGAAGGCGAGCCGGGCGCGGACGCCGGGGTCCTCGAGTTCGCGGCGGAACTGGCCGGCTAGCTGGCGCCGCGCCTTAGCTAACTCAGCGGGATCGAAGCGCGGGGCGCGCAGCTGTTCCGCGAGGAGACCGAGCACAAGGGGCAGGTCGGGGCGGAGGCACTTCGCGGCCACGTCGACCGTGTGCGTGCCCGCGCTGAAGGTGACCGTGGCGCCAGCCTGCTCGAGCAGCGCGGCGACGGCGAACTTGTCCCGCGTGACGGTGCCCTGGTCGAGCAGCGCGGCGGTGAGGTCGGCGAGCGCGTGGCGGTCGGTGGGCTGACCCACGGCGCCGCCGGGGAAGGCGGCGCGCAGCGTGACCACCTCGCGGATCGCGGTCGGGACCGTCACCACGTCGATCCCGGCGACCACGCGCCGGCGCGCGCGGGGTGCGACCGCCGCGGCTTGCCGCGCGCCCGCGGAGGCCTGCCCCGGGGCGGTGGCCGGTTCCGCGCGGTTCTTCCGGGCCTCGCCGGGGCGCCGGTAGCCGCGGGGGCCGGGGCCCGCAGTCGCGGGAGCGGTCGCGGGATCCGTAGCGGAGGGCGCGACCGCGGGAGGCACGAACCAGCCGGCGGTGCTTTGGTCCTCGATGAGGTAGCGGGCGGCGACGCGTTGGACGTCGGCCGTGGTGACCGCCTCGAGGGCGGTGGGAAGGGTGGCGTAGAGGGTCCAGTCGCCGGCAGCGATGGCCTCGTTGAGTTGCCCGGCGATGGCGAAGGCGCCGTCGCGGCCGTAGGCGGTGGCGGCGCGCAGCTTGGCGCGGGCGCGGGTGAGTTCCTCCGCGGACACGCCCTCGCGGGCGACGCGCGCGGCCTCGGCGCGGAGGGTCCGCTCGACGGGCTCGTGGGTGATGCCGGGAGCGAGCAGGGCGGTGGTGCTGAAGAGGTGGGGATCGTGGAAGAATCCGGCGCCGGCGGTGGCGTTGATGGCGAGGTTGGTGTCGACCAGCGCGCGGTAGAAGCGGCTGGTCTTCCCGGAGCCGAGGATCTCGGCGAGCACCTGGAGGGCGGGCTGGTCGGGGTGGCGGGCGGCGGGGGACTTGTAGGCGATCTGGACGACGCCGACTTCGCCGGGGCGGCGGACGACGACGCGGCGCGGGCCGGTCTGGGCGGGTTCTTCGGTGTAGACCTGCGGGATCGGGTGGGGCGCGCGGGGGATAGGGCCGAAGACCTCCGCGAGCAGCGCAAGCGCGGTGGCGGGCTCGAAGTCGCCGATCACGGAGACGGTGGCGTTGTCCGGCCAGTAAAATGTGTCGTAAAACTCGCGGAGTTTCGCGATGGAAACTTTCTCGATGTCGGAGCGCCAGCCGATCGTCGGATGTTGGTAGGGGTGGGCGAGGAAGGCGGCGGCGGCGACCTCCTTGTCGAGCGTGGCCGCGGGGTCATTCTCGTCGCGCTCGTACTCGTTGCGGACGACGGTCATCTCGAGCTGCCGGTCCTCCTCGCGGAGGAGCAGGTGGCGCATCCGGTCGGCCTCAAGGCGGGCGACGAGCGCGAGGTGGCGGCTGGGGATGTTCTCGTAGTAGTTGGTGCGGTCGAGCCAGGTGGTGGCATTGTTGATGCCGCCGATGCGGTCGAGGAGCGTGTCGAACGCCTGGCCGTTGCCCGCGTGGTAATGGCGGCTGCCCTTGAACATCAGGTGCTCGAGCAGGTGGGTGGCGCCGGTGGTGCCGGTGACCTCGTTCCGCGAGCCGACGCGGTAGGTCACCATAAAGGTGAGAACCGGGGCGGAGCGGTCGGGGAGCAGCAGAATCGTGAGGCCGTTAGCCTCGAGGGTGTGCTCGGCGATGCCGGCGATGGTGCGGACGTGCCGCACGCTGGCGGGCGAGGGGGCGGCGGCGACGAGGGCGGCGGGCAGGATGAGCAGCGGGAGGAGGAGGCGCATCGCGGGACGGGGGGAGGCCGTTAGCCTCAAGGGTGTGCTCGGCGATGCCGGCGATGGTGCGGACGTGCCGCACGCTGGCGGGCGAGGGGGCGGCGGCGACGAGGGCGGCGGGCAGGAGGAGCAGCGGGAGGAGGAGGCGCATCGCGGGACGGGGGATCGTCCCCCAGCTGTGGCCGGCGGGCGGCGCGACGGCGAACCTTTCCCGTCCGGCCCGCGGCGCGGCCTTGTGCCGGGGGGGAAGTTGGGTACGGTCATCTTGGTTTAACAATGATAAACCTCGTCGCCCCCCTGGTCCGCGCTTTGCTGGCGCTCGCTGTGCTGACGGCGCTGTTTTTCCTGCTTGAGCGCGTGCTGGCGCTTCGCCGTGGCCGCGCGCAGCCCTTCTTTCGGCGCGGGTGGGGGACGGACGCCGCCTACCTCGTGCTCACCGCGGTCATCACCAAGCCGCTCGTGCGCGGCGTACTCGTGGTGGTCGCGGCGCTGTTGGTGACGGCGGGCGTGGTGCCGGCGGATGCCGTGCGCACGGGTGCCTTCACCGGCTTCGGGCCGCTCAGCGAACAGCCGCTCTGGCTGCAGGCGGTGGAGATTCTGGTGCTGATCGACTTCATCGGCTACTGGACCCACCGGATTTTCCACCGTGGGCGCTGGTGGCCGTTCCACGCCGTGCACCACTCGTCGGAGGACCTCGACTGGCTCGGCAGCGTCCGCGTGCACCCCGTGAACGAGCTGGTCAACCGCGTCGCCCAAGTCCTCCCCATTCTGCTGCTGGGGTTTAATCCGGTGCTGACCATGGCCGCGGCGCCGGTACTGACTCTCTACGCGATCTTCCTCCACGCGAACGTGAACTGGGACTTCGGGCCGTTCCGGCTGGTGCTGGCGTCGCCCGCGTTTCACCGGTGGCACCACTCGCGGGACCGCGAGGCGTGGGACAAGAACTTCGCCGGGCTGCTGCCGGCCTGGGACTGGCTCTTCGGCACCCTTTACCTGCCGCGCGACCGGGTGCCCGCGAACTTTGGCATCCACGAGCCGATGCCGCCCGGGTTGCTCGGGCAGCTGCGACTACCGTTCACGCGCGAGGCGCGAGCAGGCTCCCGAGATCCGCGGCACGAGCCCAACGTGGATCGCTGAGGAACGGCCCACGGCCCGCGGGCACCGGACCGGTCAGCGGAACTGGCGCTGGGCCTGCCACGCCTCGCGGTCTGTAAAGGTGGCGGAGGGGAGGCCGGCGCGGTGGTCCTTGCCGGCGAGCAGCACGGTGCGGCGGCGGGCGGTGGCCGGGTCGAGGGCGGTGCGGAAGAACCCGAGGGTCTGCTCGCGCGTGAGCCGGTCGAGGGCGGCGAGGGAGGCCTGCTGGCGGTCCCATTCGCCTTCGAAGGTGAACGCGCGGCCGAAGAAGAGCTCCGCCTTCTCGCGGATGCTCTTGGCCTTCTCCTCGAAGCCCGAGCGCGCGCCGGCGACCAGCGTCTTCCACTGCTCGTCGGTCAGCTTGGCGAACTCCTCTGGGAAGCCCGCGATCACCGCCTCGGCCCGGCGCTGCAGCTCGGCGGGGGCGTGGGTGCTCGACTGGATCACGAACGCGAAGTAGCGGTGCCGCAGCGAGCCCCCGGCGCCGCCGCCCACAATGTAGCCCAGCTGCTGCTTGGTGCGCAGCTCGCTGAAGAAAGGGTCGGCGAAGAAGTTGCCCAGCACCGCGGCGGCCGCCCGCACGTCCGGGGTGTCGTCGGGCAGCAGGTAGTCGCGGACGAAGGCGGAATTGACGCCCTCGACCGGGCCGGAATCGACGACGTTCTCGCCCGGCTGGAGCTGCAGGTGGCGGCGGCGGAGGAGTTCACCGGTGGGCGCGGGGGTGGCGCCGATCGCGCGCGCGAGGCCGCGCACGGCCGTGACCGCGGCCTCGGGGGCGAGGTGGCCGTGGACGACCGCTTCGACCGCGCCGCGGGCGAAGAACTCGCGCCCGAACGCCTGCACGTCCGCCCAGGTGGCGGCCTCGGTCGCTGCGAGGGTCTCGGGCGGCAGGAAAAGGTGCTCGCGCATCAGCGCGTCGCGCCGGTTGCGGGCCTGGGTGTAGGCCTCCGTCTGCACGTAGCTGCGGAGCCCGCGCAGGGTGGCCTCCTTCAGGGCCTCGAAACGGTCGGGGGTGATGCTGAAGTCGCGCAGCCGGGCGGCGACGTGCGCGGCGTAGCGGAGGCCGGAGTCGCCGTAGCCGGCGACGGAGAGCTTCCAGCCCTCAAGCGAGGCCTCGAGGCTGACGTCCACACCGGCGAGCGCGGCGTCGGCGCTGGCGGGCTCGAGGTGGTCGCGCAGGCAGGCGTCGAACAGCCGCAGCAGGGCGGCTCCGCGTGGCGTGGCCAGGCTGGCGACGGGGACGAAGCGAAGGCTGAGCGCGACCTGCGGGCGCTGGAACTCGGCGTCGGGCGCCCAGAACAGGCGCAGGCCGGGCTCGTCGACCAGCGCGGCGGGACGTTCTGGCAGCACGTTGGTGGCGCCGGGCAGGAAGGCGTTCGCGCCGGGCAGGCGGAAGCTGTCCGGGCCGCCCGCGGCGAGCAGGGCCTGGTATCCCGCGCCCGCGTCCTCGGTGTAGGAGTACTTCACCTGGTAGATGCGCTCGGTGCGGTCGGTCGGGACGCCCTTGGCCATCACGGCGACGAGCAGGTTGTCGGGCGTGAGTGCGTCGAGCAGCCGGCGGTAGGCGGCCTCGTCGGGCGGGCCCCAGACGTCGCCCGCGCGTTCGGCGACCTCGAGCGGGTAGAAGCCGGCCTGGTTGGCGAGCTTGGTGGCGAGCGACGCGCCCTCGCCGCGGTCGCGGAAGCTCTCGTCGAGCTGCGCGATGCGCGCGCGGTCCCGGTAGAAGTCCGCCGGGAACGGCGCGGCGCGCAGGTGGCGCAGGTAGGCCAGAATGCGGACCGTCACTTGGGCGCGGGCCGCGAGGCCGGCGGGGGTGAGGTCCGCGCCGATCATCAGCGAGCCGTAGTCGGCGGTGCGTTCCCAGGCGAAGGCGGAGAGGCTGTTGATCAGGCCGTCGCGCTTGAGCGCCTCGACCAGGCCGCCGGGGCCCGGGTAGCTGATCAGCTGCGTGAGGAGCTCATCGGGTTTGCTGAGGAAGTCCGGGCGGGTCGCGGGCACGACGAACTCGAGCTGGAGGCTGCGGACCTCCTTGACCGGCTCGACCTGCACGACGCGGAGGGCGGCCTGGCGGGGGAGGAAGGCGGGTACGCGGCGCGGCGGGGTGACGGGGCGGCGGGGGATGTCGGCGAAGAGTTTCGAGGCGTGGCGCTCGAGCTCGTCAAGGGGGGCCTTGCCGCAGACGGCGAGGGCCATCCGGTCGGCGGAGTAGGTGGCCTCGTAAAAGGCGCGTACCTCGGCTGGGGTGGCGCCGGCGAGGGTGTCCTTGTTTCCGGTGGAGAACTTGCTCTCGCCGCTGCCGGGGGCGTAGACCTCGCGGAGGACGGAAAAGAGGCGGCGGCTGTCGTTCTGCACATGGCGCATCGCCTCGTTGTGCACGGCGTTGATCTCGCGGCCGGTGAACTCGGCGGTGAAGAGCGGGGCGATGAAGAACTGGGCGAAGCGGTCGAGACCCTCGGCGAGCGCCTCGTGGCGCACCTCGAACTGGTAGTTGGTGTGGTCGCTGGCGGTGTAGGCGTTGCTGTAGCCCCCATTCGACTGCATGAAATTGCCGTAGTCGTTCGGCTCCGGGTACTTCGCGGTGCCGAGGAAGAGCATATGCTCGAGGAAGTGGGCCATCCCCTCGCGCGCCGCCGGGTCGTCGATCTGGCCCACCGGCATCATCAGCGCCGCGCCCGACTTGTTGAACTTCGGGTCGGAGACGAGCAGCACCTTGAGGCCGTTGGGCAGGACGAGGCGGCGGAACTCCGCCTGGTCCGAGGGGGCGCGCAGCCGCGGCGGCAGCTCGGGGAGCGGCGCGGGCGACGCGGCCGGCAGGAGCAGGGCGGGCAACAGGAGGAGCAGGGCGGGCAACAGGCGGCGGCGGGCGTTCATCGAGCTGTCGACGGTACGGTTTCGGGCGCGCCCGACAAGGCGGATGGCGAGTTTCCCGTGGCCAAGCGCGGCGGCGCCTCCGTAACCTCGCCGGATGTCCCCCGGAAAGACCGGCCAGCGGTGCCTCAGCGAGCGTGAACCCGAG
>VHCI01000156.1 GCA_016871775.1 Verrucomicrobiota bacterium
GCGCCGATGCAACCTGCAGTGCTAGCGGTAGTCCGCGCCGGTGCGGCTGCGGAGGATCGACTCCTGCGCGGTCCGCAGCGCGAGGGCCAGCCGCGCGGCCTCCGCCGGGTGACGCGTGCTCACGTCCGTCTTCTCCGCCGGGTCCGCCGCGAGGTCGAAGAGCTCCGTCTTGCCCGCCGTGGTGCCGTCGACGACCAGCTTGAAGCGGTTTTCCACGATGGCCCGCTCGCCGTTGTAATCCTCCGCGGTCACCTCGGTCTGGATCACGTTCTGGAAGTTGCGGGTCGGCGTGCCGTCAGGTCCCAGCTTCACCAGCGGGGTGGTCCCGCGCTGCAGTTCCGGGTCGAGGTAGGGCTTCGCCCGGGCCGCGGCGCCGCCGCGGGGGCGCGCGTTCCAGAAGACCAACGGGGCCTTCCGCGCCGGGCTCGCGCCGCTGAACAGCGGGACGAGGGTCGTGCCGTCGAGGGGCCGTGCCGGCACGGGCACGCCGACGAGGTCGCAGAGGGTGGGGAGGATGTCGTTGGTCACCGCCGGGACTTTGGTCGCCAGGTGCTGGCGGAGGCGCGCGGGCCACTCGATCACGCCCGGCACGCGGATCCCGCCCTCGTAGACGCTGCCTTTCCAGCCTCGGAACGGGACGGTCGCGACCGCCTCTGGCGGGGTGCCGTTGTCGCCGCAGTACCACAGTAGGGTGTCGTCGCCCAGGCCCTGGCGGCGGAGGTGGGCGCGGAGCTGGCCGATCGAGCGGTCCATCGCCGAGATCTCCGCGAACCGCTCGCGCAGGACGTCCCGCTGCAGGCGGTCAACGTGCTTGCCGGTCCGGTTGGACGTCACGCGCACCTTGCGCTGGCCGACATCGGCAGGCAGGTCGTCGTAGAGGGCGAGGTCCTCGGGCTTGGCTTGGTAGGGCTCGTGTGGGGAACCGAACCAGACAACGGCGAGGAAAGGCTGGCCGGCGGTCTTTGCGCGGTCGATGAAGCGGATGGCCTCGGCGATTACGATCTCGGAGCTCTCGCCGACAAAGCGCTCGGGCGGGCCGCCATCCCGCGAGA
Source organism: Verrucomicrobiota bacterium (assembly GCA_016871775.1). Classification (GTDB taxonomy): domain Bacteria; phylum Verrucomicrobiota; class Verrucomicrobiia; order Opitutales; family Opitutaceae; genus ER46. The sequence goes on from VHCI01000156.1 coordinate 1,053, forward strand.
GGTGCGGGTCGAGCTCGAAGAAGTTGTCGTGGGAGACCCAGGTGTCGAAGCCCATCCGGCCTGGGTTGACGGGCGAGGCGGCCTTGACGGCGCCGAGGTGCCACTTGCCGAAGTGGCCGGTGGCGTAGCCCGCGCGCTTGAGCAGGTGGGCGATGGTGACCTCCTCGGGCCGGAGCGACCAGCCGGGCGAGTAAATGCCGTAGCGGTTGTGGTTGCGGCCGGTCATCACCGTGCCGCGGGTGGGGGAGCAACTCGAGCCGCCGGAGTAGAAGCGGTCGAGGCGCAGGCCGGTACGCGCCATCTCGTCGAGCACGGGTGTCTTCAAGTGCGGGTGGCCGTTGTAACCGGTCTCATCCCAGCCGTGGTCGTCGCCCATCAGGAGCACGACGTTGGGGCGGACCGCGGCAGCGGCGGACGCGAGCGCGGGGAGCGCGAGCAGGAAGAGGGCAGCGAGCGGGCGGGGAAGGCGCGGGATCATCGGGGTGCATCGAAGGCTGGCGGCGGGAGCGCGGGCGGACAAGGGCGGAGCCCGCCGCGGGCGGGAAAGAGGCTCTTCAGGGGGCGGCTGCCGCGTTGAGCCTCCGGGCGAGGGGGGCCTTATGGCTCGTCCCCGCCAGCGTCTGACCGAGTTCGACGGCTGTAAGAGGGAAGGAGTTTTTACTCCGCGCGGGGCGCGGGCGGTGGTCCACGGAGGGCGCGGGGCACGGTGGTCGGCGGCCGGCTTTCGCCGCGCAGGGAGGCGAGGTACTCGACCACGTCGCGCAGCTCCGCGGGGGAGAGCAGGGTGGCGTAGACCTCGGGCATCCCGGATGGGGCGCCGTCGCGGCGGGCGATGTCCGCCTTGGCCACCTGCACCAGCTGGTTCTCCGGGTTGCGCAGGGTCAGCTGGTCCGCCGTCTCCGCGGCCACGATGCCGGCGGCGGTGCCGCCGTTGCGGAGGGTGACGACGACCGTGTCGTAGCCGGGGGAGATCTTGGCGTTGGGCTTGACGATCGACTCGAGGAGCTCGCGGCGGGACGCGCGCGCGCCGAGGCTGGCGAGGTTCGGGCCGGCGTCGCCGCCCTCGCCGCCAGCGCGGTGGCAGCGGATGCAGGCGAGCACGGGCTGGTTCTCGAACACCTGGCGGCCGCGCTCGGCGTCGCCGCCCGCGAGGCTGGCGTGGAAGGCGGCAAGGGGATCGGTGACGGCGGCAAGGCGCGCGGTGCGCTCGGCCAGCAGGGCCTTCACCGCGGGGTCGGTGCGCCGCGCGGCGGCGGCCAGCAGCTCGAGCTCTGCCTCGGGGGCGACGCGGCCGGCCGCGAGGGCGTGCAACTGCGCGGCGATCAGGTTATCCGCGGCCTCCTGCCGGGAGGAGCCGAGGCTGCGGAAGGCCGCTTTCTGTTCGGCCGGCGTGCCCCGCTCCACCAGCGCCGTCAGGACCGGCACGGCCGTCTCGGGAGCGAGGCGGGTGGCCAGCGGCAGCGCGGCGAGCCGCAGCGTCAGATCCTGGGATTCGCCGGCGACGCGCACGGCCTCGGCGAGCCGCGGGTCCTGGCGCTGGTCGAGGAGTTGCAGGGCCGCGACGCGGCTGGCGGCGGGCCGGGCCTCGTCGCGCAGGAGCGCGAGCAGCACGTCAGTGGCGCCCGCGAGCTCGAGGGTTTGCAGCGCCGCGAGAGCGGCGGTGAGCACCTCGGCCGGGGTGCCCGGCGCGAACAGCCGGGGGATCACCGGGGAGAGGGCGGAGATCGCAACGTTCCGGTCGCGGGTCGGTGAGGCGGTCGGGCGGTGGACGCCGACAAGGCGGTCGCGCTGGAGGGGATCCGGCCACTGGGCGAGTTGGGCGAGGGCCTCAGTGCGCGCGCGGGGCGGGGCGTCCGCGCGGGCCGCGTAGGCGGCGAGCGCGTTGGCGTTGGCCGGGCGCCCGAGCCGGAAGTGGGCGTTGAGCGCGCGGAACAGCACGGACTCGTCGCGCGTCGGGCGGTCGAGCATTGCCGCGAGGGCGTCGTAGCCATCGGCAATGGGTACGTCGTTGATGGCGATCGCCGCTTCGCGCACGAGGGCGGGGTCCGTGTCCTGTAGGACCTCGATTACTTCCGGCCGGCCGAGGCGCCGCAGGGCGAGCAGGGCGCCGAGGCGGATCGCGGGGGCCGCGTCGTGGATGGCGGTGCGGAGGGCGGCGAGGTTGGCGCCACCGGTGAGGCCCATCACGAGGGCGTGGCGCAGGGCGACGTCGGCATCGTGGTTTCGCTCGAGCGCGGCAAACAGGGCGGCCGCGGCGGGGGCGTGGCGGAGTTTGGCGAGGCCCTGGGCGGCAAAGTACCGGACCCGCAGGGGCTCGGCGTCGAGCGCCTCGAGGAAGAGGTCGGCGTCGGCCGCGTCGCGCGCATCGCCCAGCACCCGCAGGGCCTGAGCCCGCAGCTCGGCGTGGGCCGGCTCCGCGTGGCGCGCGTGGTTGCGGACTGCGGCGAGGGCCGCAGTTTGGCGGGCGCCGACCTGGCCGAGGCCCCAGAGGGCGTGCCGGCGCCCCAGCTCGGGCTGGCGGGCGTCATCGAGGGTGGCCGCGAGGGTTTCGGTGTCCCCGCGGCCGGCCAGTTCGAACTGGGCCTCGAGCCGCACGCGCCAGTCGGCGTGGCCGAGCAGCCGAGCGACGTCCGCGGCGGGGCGGCGGGTCCAGTCCCCGCCGATCAGCGCGCGCGTCTCGAGGACGAGCGGATCCCGCGCGTATTTGGGGTCGGCGATGGCGTAGATGCGGCCGCGCCGCGACTTCGGCCAGCCGTCAGCCCAGTCGGCGGTGTAGAGGCGGCCATCGGGGCCGAACTTCACGTCGGTCGGCAGGGCTGAGCGGAGGAAGGGTTGAGCGGTGGCGACGGCGTACGAGGCGCCGCGCGGCTTGAGGGTGTAGGTGTGGATGCCGCTGCTCGCGACCGCGCCTTTGAAGTGGGTGATGAAGAAGTGGCCGCGGAACGAGGGGTTCAGTCCGGTGCCAGGGTAGTACTCGATGCCCGAGGGGCCGTCCTCGAGGTTGAAGATCGGCGGCACGAGATACGCGGGCTGGCCCTCGTGGCGGGGGTGCCAGAGGCGCTCGAGATTCCACGGGCCCGCCTTGCCGAGCGGGGCGAACTGGTAACCCACCCGCCAGCCGCTGTCCCCGCCCTCGAGCACGTGCACGAAGCGCTCCTCGTCCCCCTGGTCGCAGTCGTTGTCCCCGGTGAAGAGGTCGCCCAGCTCGTTGAACACAAGGGACTGGGGATTGCGGAGGCCGGTGGCGAAGAGCTCAAGGTGGGAGCCGTCGGGCCAGCAGCGGAAGATCGCGCCCTCGTCGGGCACGGAGAGGACCTCGCCCTCGCGGGTGCGCACGGTGGCGCCGCGGTCGCCGTTGCTGAAGTAGAGGCGGCCGTCGGGGCCGAAGACGAGGCCGTGCAGGTCGTGACCGGTGAAATTGAAGCGCACGCCATAGCCGCGGCTGAGCTCGGTGCGGGTTTCCGCCCGCTCCGCCCCCCCGAACTTCCACAGGCTGGGGATGTTGGTGAAGTAGACCTCGCCGCGGCGCGCCAGCACGCCGGACGCGATGCCGTCGAGCGGGGAATTGAAACCGTCCGCGTACACACTGCTGCGGTCCGCCACGCCGTCGCCGTCGGTGTCGGTGAGCAGGCGGATGACCTCGCCCTCGAGGCCCAACTCGCGTTCCCCGGCCTCGCCGAAGGCGCGCCGGATGAGGGCCGTGCGGTCCTCGATTGTCCGGCAGGCTAGGTCCTCCTCAAGGATCCCCATATAGTCGCGGATATCGAGGACGCTGGTGCGGTAACGGTAGGTTTCGGCGACGAGGAGGCGGCCCTGCTCGTCGAAGTTGAAGGCCACGGGGTTGGCGAGCATCGGCTCGGCGGCCCAGAGCTTGGCCTCAAGGCCCGGGGGCAACTGCATCCGCGCGAGCGCCTGGGTGCCCTCTTCGGAGGCAGGCGCGATTTCCGGTTGCGCCTGGCGGGTGCCCGGGTTGCGCAGTCCGGCCGGCGCGGGCTGGCGTCGCCCCTTGCCTTCGGCGGCCGCGGCGGCGGCCGTTAATGGGGTCAGGCAGGCAAGGGCGAGGACAAGGCGCGGCAGGACGGGCAGGGTCATAGGGCGAGGACGCGAAGGCGCAATGCTAGGCGCGGGGCGGCCGCTGGCAAGACGCGCCCGCGCCCCCGCGGATACGCGGTTTTCCGCCCGGCCGGGCAGCCCGCTCTCCCCCCGGCTCAGCCCCGCCGCAACGCCGCGCAGACGATGCCGGCAGCGACCGCAGCGTTGAGAGACTCCGCGTGCCCCAAGCGCGGGATCGTGACCCGCCCGGTGAGGGCCGCGCGCACCTCCGGCGAGAGGCCCCGCCCCTCCGCGCCGATCGCGACCAGCCCGTCGCGCAACGGGGGCAACGCGTGGATGCTCGTCCCGCCGAGATCACAGCCGAGCACGGGCAGGCCAGGGGTGGCCGCCACGGCCGCGGCGAGCGCCGGGGGGAGGGGCGCGGCCGCCGCCCGGACCCGGGCGAAGGAACCCATCGAGGCGTGCACGACCTTGGGATGGAACACGTCCGCGCAGTCCGGCGAGAGCAGCACCCGCTCCAGCCCGAACCAGTCGGCGATGCGCAGCAGCGTGCCGACGTTGCCCGGGTCCTGCACGCCGTCGAGGACGAGCGTGAGGCCGTGGCCGGCGGCGGCGGGGTCGAAGGTCCCGCGGTGGAGGGGCGCCACCGCGAGCACGGGCGACGGGGTGGGGAAGTGGCTCACGCGCGCCATTTCCTCGGCGGAGAGGCGGTGGAGGGGCACGGCCCCGGGCTCGCCGCGCCACTCCGGGGTCGCGTAGAGGGTGAGTAAGGGGTGACCTGCGGCGAGCAGTTCGCCGACCACCTTCACGCCTTCGACGGTGAAGCGGCCGGTGGCGTCGCGATGGCTCCGTTCGCGCAGGTCGCGCAAGTCCTGGAGCTCCGCCCGGGTTGGCATCGCGCGTCAGGGGGCCGGCTCGCCCGCGGGGAGGGTGCGGCTCCGCGGGCCGTCGAGCACCACCCCGTGGGCGGAGAGGACGAACACGGGGTCCCGGCCGTCATCGAGCAGGAAGCCGATCCGGTAAGTGCCCGGGGGCAGCCGGTCGATCCGTCGGGCGAAGTGGAAGCCAGCGTCTTTCCAGGTCGGCTGGCGCAGGGCGGCGGCGACGTCGGGCCGGCTCATCGGGATCGCGCTGTAGACGTGGGTGGCGGTGTCCGAGCGGAGGACGAGGTGGACGGCGCCGCGGGTGGCGCGGCGGCCGGGGGTGGCGGCCCAGCCCCGCACGGTCAGGGCGATGTCGTTCACGACCATCTCGTCCACGTAGAACTGGATCGTGCCGGCCTCGCGGGCCCCGCGGGGCAGGGTTTCGGCGAGGCAGATCGCGCCCATCCGGTAGACGCCGAGCTGGTCCGCCCGGGCGAGCAGCGGGGTGGAGACCTTCTCCGGGTGCGGGTGCAGGGAGAAGCTGCCCTTGCCATCGACCCCGCGCTGCTTGTACGCGAGCACCGCGAGGTTGCGGCACTCGATCCAGTCGCTGGTCTCGTCGTCGAATTCCCGGTTGGCGGTGGCGTTGAACGCGATCAGCGCGGGCAGCAGCGGCGCCAGCACCTGCCACGGGCGACGCGGGTGGGTGTGGCGCTCGAGGGCCGCGAAGAGGGCCAGCGCCCACGCGGTGCCGCTGAGGACGTAGTAGCGGGAAAACACCTGCGCGCCCGACTCCGCCGCGCGCCCGACCGCGATGATGCCGGCCGCGCCGATCAGCCCGAGGGCCAGGAACACCGCGATCCGCTCGCGCCGCAGGCCCCCGCGGGCCGCCCCGTAGCCGAACACCGCCCACAGG
>VHCI01000157.1 GCA_016871775.1 Verrucomicrobiota bacterium
ACCGCTGGGTCCGCCCGGGCTGCAGGCCCTCGCGGAGCGGCCGCCGTCCCGCGTGGGCTGGATCTACGTGGCGCTGGGCCGGCCCGCACCCCCTCCGAAAGGGGCCCGGGCGCGACCGCGACCCAACGGGGTGCTGTGCCTCGAGCCCGCCGGCTGGCGCAGCCCCGTGGTCTCGGCCCTGCGGATCAACCAGCTGCCGTACGCCTTCGTCCTCGACGAACGCCAGCGCGTCTCCGGCTACGGGCGTCTCAGCGAAATCCCGGCCCTGCTCGCGGGCATCGGCCGCCCGATCCTGCCGTGAACCGCCTCCCCCTTGTGCCGGCGGCGCGGGCCGCCGGGCTGCTCTGTCTCGCCCTGCTGCTGCCACGGCCGCTCCCCGCCAACGAACTCGTCTGGCACGCCCTGGTCCCGCCAGCCGGCGTCACCGCGGGTGGCGTGGCCGAACTCGTGGCCGACCTCGCCAACGCTGGGGAGGAGCCCTGGGGCGAGGCCCACTTCCTGATCGCCCGGGACGGGTCCGGCCAAGCCCTCGCCGTCGCCGATCTCGCCGGGATCGAGCCCGGGCAGCGCGTTCGGCGCACGCTGCGTTTTCCCGCCCCGCCCGTGGGACCGGCGCACACCATCATCGTGCAGGCGCTGGAACAGGATGTCGCCTGGTTCGGGGAGCCGCGGCGGGTCACCTTCGCGGTGCAGCCCCGGCCCCCGTACGTCGGGATGCAGTTGTCCGCGACGACCTTCGACGCGCTCGCGCCGGCCCGCCTCAGCACCACCGACGCGGTGACCTCCGCCGCGCCCTACCGGCTCCGCGCCAAGGTCATCGACGGATCCCGTTGGGGCTGGCACGCCGCCAACCTCTGGAATCGCAACGGCGAACCGCTCGATAACCCGCCGCCGCCCGGCATCTACCCCGAGTGCGTCCTCTACTGGGTGCGTTACCACGGGTTCACCGGCGCCGTGCTTGAGGTCGGGCCCGAGCGGCGGACGGCCATCACCGTCGCGGGCGCCGTCTCGCTGGCGAGCCAGTGGTTCCACGCGAGCCAGCCGCCCCGGATCACCTCCACCGAGAACTTCGCCGGCACCCCTTATCGGCTCCTCGCCACCTTCCGCGACGAACTGGGGTTCACCTGGGAGACCTCGCCCGGGTTCAAAAACCACGGCCAGCCGCTCACCAACCTGCCGCCTCCCGGAGCCTACCAGGTCACCCTCCAATGGCGCCGCTACGACGCCTCCCTCCGGCTGACGAGCACCGGCCCCGCCCGCGAGGTCGGCGTCACGATCACCGACGGTCCCCAGCCCGTTCTCCAGGTCGCGGGGGTGATCGCGGGCGAACCGGTCTGGGATGACGCGCTCGGCGACTGGTCCGCGGAGCTCGCCGTGGTGCGGCACGCCTTCAGCGTGCCGCTGCCCGGGGTCCTGCGCGTGCGCGCGACGGCCGGCTCCGGCGGGGAGATGCTCCTCAACGTCCACGATGCCGCCGGCACGCCCCTGCGCTCCGGCAGCGGCGGCCTCGAGCTCCCGGTCACGCCGGGAACTTACGCCCTGACCCTCACGGCGGATCACGAGACGGAATTTGCGGCCGGCGCGGAGTTGTTCCCTTATGCCCTCGCCCCGCGGCTGGCCGGGACGGAGGCGGTGAGCGCCCGCGTGAACGTGCCCCTTGCGGTGCCGGCGGTTTCCGCCACCGGCGCGGCGCCGATCGAGTTTGCCGCCGCACGCCCCGGTGAGCCCAACGGCCTGCCGGCCGGTTTGCGCTTGGATGCCCGGACCGGGGAACTCGCCGGGACCCCGACCACGCCCGGCACGTACCGCGTCTGGGTCACCGCCCGCAACGCCGCGGGCGCGGCCGGCCGCTGGCTCACGGTGACCGTCGTCCCCCGCTATCCGCCGGTGATTGTCTGGCAGGGAATGGAGGGGCCGGAATCGGGCGCGTTGCGACCGGATTGGAACACGGCGCTCGCCGCGCGGCTTGAGGCCCCGGCTGCTGGGCTGGCCCCGCCGACCGGGCGCCTCACGTACACCGCGGAACGGATCCCGCCCGGCGGTGGGCCTGCGATCGCACTGGCGGTGCCGGCGGAGCTGCCCGTGACCCTGACGGCGCTCACGGGCGAGATCCGCGTGACCGCGCATTACGCCGGCAATGTGGATTACGAGCCGGCGACACGCACGGTGTCCTTCGTGGTGCCGGACCGCTCGCCGCCGCAGCCGCCGGTCGCCGCGGGCTTCCAGGCCAACGCGGTTGGGAGCACGGGCTTTGCGCTCGCGTGGGCGCCCTTCACGGACGCCGCCGGCGCCGCTGGCGGCCGGCCGGCCCAGGGCATCACTTACGAGGTGGAACTCGATCTCGGGGTCCGGCGCGTGACGACCGCCGTGCCCGCGGTGACCTTCAACGGCCTGGCTCCGGGATCGACGCATCACGTGCGGGTGCGGGCGCGGGACGCGGCGGGCAACGTCAGCGGCTGGCTGGCGGGCGGGTTCAGCGTGGGGCTGCCGGCGGTCGATCCCGAGCCGGGCACCGGCCCGGTCTGGCTCGACGTCAACGGCGACGGGATCCGCGACGAGCTGATCCCGCCCGGGCCGGCCTTCGGCTGGTTCGCGGCGGAGGCGCACGAGGATTGGGTGCGGTACACCGAGTGGACGTGGGCGCGCGTGCCCGAGCTGGGGATTTCGTGGACGGAGGGCTGGAGCCTGTATGTCGGCGGGAGCTGGCAGTTGATTCCCGATGAGCAGGTCCACGAGGTGCTGCTGATCCGGCCGGGATTTCATTTCCTGGCCCGGCCGGGGTACGACTACACCGTGGGCTGGCAGGTGGGGTCGCCGCCGGGCGCGTCGTCCCCGCGCCGGATCGCGTTCTTCCCGGCGGCGGAGTTCGCCGCGCCCGGGCCCGCCGCGGAAAGCGTCTCCGCTGAGATGCTGGCGGCGGAATTCTTCCCGGCCGCGGCCCTCCACGCGTTCCCCCCGCATCTGGTGCGGCTCGGGCGTCCGCTGGCCACGGCCGGATGGCGCGGTCTCACGGCGAACCTGGGTTCCAGCCGCGGCGGCGGCGGCATTTTGCCGGTCGTGTTGGGGGCGGGCGGCGGGGTGCGGATCGACCTCGCCGATGTCGTCGGTGGCTTGCTGCAACTCGGCCCCCGTGTGGCGTGGGAGGTGTGGGACGGGGTGACCCGGGTCGCCGGCGGCCTCGGTGCCGGGGGCACGCTGGAGCTGGGCTTGGACAAGGCCGGCCGCTTCCAACTCGGCCTGCGCCTCGATGACGCGACCACCGTCTGGTGCACCCTCGAGGTGGCGCCCGCCCCGAGCGGAACCCTGCGCGTTCCGGACCGGATCTGGATCAATGAGGACGACGATTCCGGCGAAGCCGGGGGGACGGACATTCCGGGCCGGGGCACCCCCGACCACGCGGACACGGGACCCTTTCCGGGGCGGGTGGATGGAACGCGCGACCTGGTGGATTTCTTCCCCGTCAGCCTGCTCCTGCGCGAGCTCGTGGCCGCGTATCCGCCGGCCGCCGGGTTCAGTTACCGGCTCAGCCAAGCGGACGCGGCGCTCAGTTTCGCGTACACGAACCTCGCCGCGGAGCAGGCCGAGCTGTGCCTGGAGCGCGTGCTCACGACCGGGTTTGGCGACGACTTCACGCGGCCGCCGGGCGACGCGGTCACGCGCGTGGTGCCGGCCGAGGGCATCGCCCTCAGCCGCGCGTTCGTCGAGCTGGCGGGGCGCGCGGGCGGCGCGGTCCTACTGGTGGAAGGGCGGCGCGAGACGCGCGCGCCGTTGCGGCTGGTGGTCCGCGACGGAAGGGGTGAGGCGGTCGCGACGCTGGAGGCGCCGTTGCGGGTGGTGCCGGTCGAGCGGATGTACCGCGTGCTCAACCTCCGCAGCACCGCGCGCAACGCCGACGGGAGTCCCTACCTCCCTTCGCTCCTCGGTCCGGGCACGAACCTGGCGGATCCCGGCGAGCCCTGGCCGGACGCCCGGACCCACGGGCGGCATCTGCTCTGGATCCACGGCTTCTCGATCGATGGCGAGGAGGCGCGCGGCTGGGCGACGGAGACCTTCAAGCGGCTCCATCGGCTGGGCAGCCGCGCGCGTTTCGTGGCGGTGCTCTGGCCCGGGGACACGGGGTTCGATTACCACCAGTCCGTCTTCCACGCGTTTCAGGCCGGGGATGCCCTCGCGCCCGCCCTCGCGGCGGGCGGCATCGGCGGGGATATCGCGGTGCTGGCGCACAGCCTCGGCAATTTGGTGGCGAGCCAGGCGATCGCCACCGGTGGATTGTCGGTGAGCCGCTACCTGATGTTGAACGCGGCGGTCCCCGCGGAGGCCTACGACGCGAACCCGGAGGGAAGCCTGAAGGGCCAGGCCGCGCCGATGACCCACAGCACGTGGCGATCCCTGCCGGCGGCGACCTTCGCCGCGCGCTGGCACGAGCTCTTTGCGGGTTCATCCGGTGACGCTCGGGCGGCGCTCACGTGGCGGGGCCGGCTGGTCCGGGCGCTGCCGGCGGCGGTGAACTTCTTCTCGCCGGGCGAGGAGATCCTGGCCGCCCCGGAGTCCGGCAACGCGTCGATGGCGGCGCTGATCGTGCGGCAGGGGTTCGCCGTCACCCGCGGTTCCTGGGTGATGCAGGAATTCGCCAAGGGCGCCAGCCTGGGCGATTCGCTGGCCGCGCTCGTCTTCAGCCGCCTGCAGGCGGGTTGGGGCCCCAGCGTGAATTACTGGCCTGGCTTCACGCCTTCACCGGACCTCCGGCTGGAGCCCTACTTCGCGCCCTTCCTCGAGACCGATCTCCACCACCGCGATCCGCTCCGGGCGTCCGCCGCCGCGAGCCGCCGCCTCGTGCAGTACGATGTCCTCGCCCGCGGCATCCCCGCCCTGTCCTTCGGCGCTGCGCTCCAACCGCTCGAACCCCTCGGCGCGGGGAGGAACCTGGATCTGGAACAGATCGGTCGCGTGCCGGGCATCTGGTCCGATGAGCCCCGCGGCCTGGACCATCGCAACCGCGCCCGCTGGCTCCACAGCGACTTCCGCGCCGTGGCCCTGCCTTTCGTCGCTCCGCTCTACCGCCAGATTCTCCTCCAAGCCCGCCTCCTGCCGTGATCACCCGTCTCCTGATGTTTCTCGTTGGTGCCGTCGCCGGGGCGTCCGCCGGTGAACTGCGGCTCTTTCTCGTCGATGAGTCCGGCCAACCGTTCGCCGGCGCCCGCGTGACCGTCGTGTTTACGACCCCGGAGTTCGGGGCCGAGCAGGTGCGCGCCGGGGTGAGTGATCCGGCCGGGACGTTCGTCGCGCGCGGTACGGCGATCGGGCGCGTGTTGGTACACGCGGAGGCGCCGGGCCGGTATCCGGTTGGGTTGGAACTGCCGCCTGTGGATGAGCCGCGGGAACGTCGCCTGATCCTGCGGGAAGTGCGCCGCCCCATCGCGCTCCACGTCCGGCGTTTCCGGGTCGAGTGGGGGGGAACGGAACCGCCGCTACCCGGCACGGTGGAGGTTCAGACTTTCGAGCTGGATCTGGAGCGGGGCGAACCGTTGCCGCCGCGGGGCCGCGGGCAGCGGGCGGATGTCCGCGTGCGCATCGAGCGCCAGTTCGTCGGCTGGAAGTTTCCGCCCGCCGTGATGGCGGAGCTGCGGGCGCCGCAGGGTGGCGTGGCGCTGGGCGAGACCGACGCGCGGTTCCTGCACGGCCGCTGGCAGGCGCGCTTCGAGCTCACGGTGCCCGAGCCCGGGGGCGGATGGGTGGAAGTGAGCCCGGACTACCTCGCCTACAGCGCCCTCCCGATGCCGCATCTCGCCCCCGCGCAGGGTTACGCGCCGGTCCGGGCCTGGGCGTGCCGCACCGGCGAACCTGGCGGGGAGAACCTGCGGAAACCGGAGCGGGGCTACTTCCTGCGGGTGCGTCCCGTCCGGGACGGATCCGGTGCGATCGTCGCGTGGCATCACGCGAAACTCATGGCCGGCCTCCAACTGGACGCCAGGGGCGAGCTGGGAGTGACGGTGCATTTCAACCCCGTCGCCGGCGACCGGAACCTGGAGTTTGACCCCGCCCGCAACCTCTCGGCCCCAGGGGAACCGGACGACACCACTCGCCAACCGTGAACCTGCGCCACCTGCTTCTCACCCTCGTGCCGGCCCTCTGCGGCGGCGTCCCCGCGATCGTCGCCGGCGTGGAGCTTCCCCGCCTCGCGCGATCGCCCGAGTCCTGCTGGCAGCGGGAGGATCTGACCAGGACCGCGAATGGCAACCCGCTCACCCTGGGCCGGCGCGATGGGGTAGCGTACCTGGATCTGCCCGCAGGGGCCGAGTGGAGCCGGCCACTGCGGGCCGGGGGCAAGGGGGCGCTGCACGTGGTGCTCGTGGCGCAGGTCTCCGCCGGAACGATCGTCGAGGCCGGTGGAGCGCGGCTGGGATTCATCCCGAGCCCGGCCGAGCGTGCGCTCCAGGTGATGAGCGATGATCCGGTCGCCGGCTGGCGGCCGCTGGGCCTGCATCTGGGCACGGCCCCACACGCGGGCCGCAGTTTGGCAGCGGCCCCCGTGCTCACCTTGCGGCTCGATCCGGCCCGGCGCCGCTGGGATCTCTTCGCCGGCCCGCGGCTGGTGGCCGCGGACCTGCCCGCGGGCCCCGGGGCTGCGGCGTGGATCCGGGTGCGCGCGGGTGGCGAAGGTGCCTGGCTCCAGGAGGTGCTCCAGAGCGATGACCATCCGTGGTGCGAGGATGCGGACCGGGACGGAGTCGACGACGCCTTCGCGGCGAAGCGGCGGACGGGTTCGGCAGCCAGTCCCCGCGGGGATCTGGTGGCGGCGTGGCGGGAGGAACAGCGCCGGCGCCCGCCGCCGCCCGCCCGGGTCGTGCGCCCCCGC
>VHCI01000158.1 GCA_016871775.1 Verrucomicrobiota bacterium
GCTCCTGGCGCGGATGGACGCCGACAAGGCGCTGCAGGACGGCGTGAGCCGCACGATCTCCCCCCTGAAGCGGCTCACGCGGGACACGGCCAAGCCGCTCACCTTCCCGGCGACCTATGTCCACGACCCGGCGGAACGGGGCCGGATCGTTTCGCCGCGGACCCTCTTTGGCGACGAGGCCCCGATCGTCGACGGCGACCGCCGGCGGGCCTTTGCGGAATGGATGACTTCGCCGCGCAATCCGCGCTTCGCCAGGAACGCGGCGAACCGGCTCTGGAAACGGGTGCTGGGCGCCGGCCTGATCGAGCCGGTGGACAGCCTCACGGCCCTGCCTCCGCCGGAGCACCGCGAGCTGCTCGACTTCCTCACCGCCACGCTGATCCGGTTGCGCTTCGACGAGCGGGCGTTCCTCGCCGTGGTGCTGAACACGCGGCTGTACCAGAGCGCGGCCGTCCGCGAGCGACCGGAGCCCGGCACCAGCTTCGCGCTGCAGGGGCCGCTGCTGCGGCGGCTCTCGGCCGAGCAGATCTGGGACTCGCATCTCGTGCTCCTCGTGCCGGACCTCGACGAGCGGAAGCCGGTGCTGCGCCACGAGGGATCCAACCTGAATCCCGCCCGCCTGCGCCAACTGTCCACCCTGTCCGCCGAGGCCATCATCGACCGGGCCCGCGAAGAGATGGCTTACCGCGCCCGGCGACGCGAACACACCCTGCGGCTCTCGGACCAGCAGCACGAGCTCACGGCGGCCCGGGCCCGGGGCGACGCCGCCGAGGTGAGTCGGCTGCAGGCGGCCCACGAGCGGGAGAACGAGACCTTCTTCAGCCCGGAGCTGCAGGCGCTGGAGATGGGCGGCGCCCAGCCGGCCCCGGAAACCGACGCCCGGTGGAAGTTCCTGCCCCGTGGTCTCGTCCGCGCCTCGGAGATCCCGTTGCCGCTGCCGCTGGGCCACTTCCTGCGGCAGTTCGGCCAATCGGACCGGCGCGAGATCGACGCCTACAACCGCGATCCCAACCCCACGCACGCGCTGGCCCTGATGAACGGCGACCTGGTCGCGCGGATCCTCGCGCCGGATTCCCTCCTGCGGCGCCAGCTGGCGGCCACCGGGGGTGACCGGGACCGGGTGCTGGCGCTGATTTACCGCGCCGTCCTCGTGCGGGCGCCGACCGCCGCGGAACTCGCGACGCTGGCCAGCGCCACGGCCTCCAGCCCCACGCCGGCGGAGGACACGATCTGGGCCCTGCTCAATTCACCCGAGTTCCTGTTCCAACCGTGACCGCTGGTCCTCTCCCGATGAAATCGACCCTGACCGACCTTTCCCGCCGCGCGTTCGTGGAGCGCTTCGTGAAGACGTTCCTCGGCGTGAGCCTGCTCCCAGGTCCGGGGCGACTGCGCGCCGCCGGGTCGTCGCCGCACCCGCGGGCGAAGAGCGTCATCTTCCTCTACCTCCGCGGCGGGCTCTCCCACATCGACACGTTTGACCCGAAGCCGGGGCGGCCCGAGATGGGCGGCGTGCGCGCCATCGGGACAAGCGCGGACGGCGTGCAGGTCTCCGAGTGGTTCCCCCGGATGGCGCGGCAGATGCACCACGTTTCGCTCGTGCGCTCGATGACCTCCACGCAGGGCATCCACGAGCTCGGGACATACACCGCGCACACCAGCCACTTCCTGACGCCCACGATCCGGCACCCGGCGCTCAGCTCGTGGGTGGTGAAGCTGCTCGGCTCCGAGAACCGGCTGCTGCCGGCGAACGTCCTCATCAACGGCAGCCCCCAGCATCCCGGCAGCGGGTACTTCCCCGCGCACCTCGCCCCGCTGCCCATCGTCGATCCGGGGGCGGGCCTGCAGAACGCCGCGTTGCCGCGCACGGTGAGCGAGGAGGACTTCGCCCGGCGCACCGCCCTGGCCCGCGCGATCGGCAGCCACTTCGTCCAGCAAACCCCGCACCGCGACGCGGCGGCCTACCTCAAGGTCCAGCAGGAGGCCGCGGCCCTGATGCGGAGCGAGGACCTCAAGGTCTTCGACATCTCCCGCGAGGACGAGCGGACCCGGGACGCCTATGGCCCGCACACGTTCGGCAAGGGCTGCCTGCTCGCGCGCCGGCTGGTCGAGGCGGGCGTGCGGTTCATCGAGGTGGAGGACGACCAAAACTGGGACACCCACAACGACCAGCTCCGGGCGATGCGGATAATGACCCCCTCGGCGGACCAGACGATGGCCGCGCTGCTCGAGGACCTGCATCAGCGGGGCCTGCTGGCGAGCACGCTCGTGGTGATGGCGACCGAGTTCGGCCGCACGCCGCAGATCAGCACCGTCACGGCGGGCCGCGGGCATCACCCGGGGGTCTTCACCTGGTGGGCGGCCGGCGGCGGGGTGAAGGGCGGCTACGTGCACGGCCAGTCCGACGCCATCGGCGAGCACGTGGCGGCGGATCCGGTGACGATGCCCGACTTCAACGCGACCGTGGCCCTGGCGCTCGGGATGGACGTAGCCCACCTCGAGCATTCGCCCTCCGGCCGTCCGTTCACCGTGGCCGACCAGGGGCGGCCCGTGACGGCCCTCTTCGCCTGATTTCCGGCGCGCCAAACCCGGCCTGAGCCTGATGCGTCCCATCCCTCATCTTCGCTGGTGGATCGTCGGGTTGATCTTTGTCGCCTCGATCCTGAATTACGTGGACCGCCAGGCGCTCTCGATCAGAACGTAATTCACCGCAGCGGTACGGGCGATCGTGCAGGCAATTGATATTGCCGCCGGACTTGAGCAGCTGCCGGCCAGCATCTGCCCGCCTGCAGCCGCGTGAAAAAAGCGTGGATCGCACCGCGCCCGGTGACGGTCCGGGTCGCGCGACTCACTGATCCCGCCAAGGAATTGCCATGCGGCCACCGTCAAACGAGATGGGCAGCCAGACATGCAGACTGTCGTAAGGGTGATCCGGTTTGTTGATGTCGAAGCATGCGATCCAGGCGTCGGAGGCACCCTCCACCTTGAAAATGTAGGTGGATTGCCCGCCATACGTCAGCTCCGGGCCCAGGCCGTTGTGCGGATTGACGCCCGCGCAGGGATTGCCGTGATCGGTCCACGGGCCGACGAGCGAGGTGGCGGAAAAGGACCGCGCCGCGTTTGGCGCCCATCCGGTCGAACCCGAGGCCAGCATCCAATAACGCCCCTCCCGCTTGATGACCGCGGGAGCCTCGGTCTTTTCGGGCACGCCGGCACAGACGACGTAGCGATCGGCGGGAAGCAGGTAGTCCTCCCTCATTTTCCCGATGACAAAAGCCTTGTCCGGCTTGCGCACGGTCAGGTGGTAGAGATCGCCGTTGTCATCCTTGAACATGGCGAAGTCCCCAGTCCCTTCCGGGGAATTGCCGCCGAGGAATTTATGCCGGTAGATGAACGGACCGCTGGGGCTTGCGGACGTGGCCACGCCGACAAACCCCACGCGCGTGCCATGGCCCCGCAGGTACAGCTTGAAGTACAGGACGAACTGCCGGCTCGCGTCATGATAAACGACTTTGGGACGATCGAAGTTGCACTCGTGCGTCAGGTCCTGGTTCTCATCGCCGTCCAGTCGCAGGACCATGCCCTGATCGTGCCAAGCGACCAGATCGCGCGAGGCATAGAGATGGACCCCGCCGTCCGCGTGCGTCTTTTCCGAAAGTCCCTCGATCTTGTGTGTGCCATACCAATAATAGAGGCCCTGGTGGAAAATCACGCCCCCACCGTGGGCATTGATCGGATTGCGGGCGACGTCCCGCCAGAGCTGGCCCGGGCGGAGGGCGGCAGGCTGTGCGCCCTCCGCCAATAACGGAAGGAGCAGCACGGCGAGCACGCTGCATCGCCAGGAGCGCCGGGGGGAATTGACGGGGAGTCTCATGGGAGTTGATGGAAAGAGGCGGAACCGGCGGTCCGTCGGCGTTTAGCAGCCAGCCGGACACGGAGGCGCGATAAGCAGGGCGGACCGTGGTGGACCCCGCAACATTAAGCTTCCTAGCAGTAGCCGTCGAACCCAAGCGCCTTGCGGCACTTGGCGTCTAAGCCAACGGACCACCGATACGGGGCGATTCCGTTGGAGGCGGAGCAGCGGGGTGAGATGGCGAGCGCATTTCAGGGGCGAGAGACCGAGGAACACCCGGCGGGTATCATTCAGCTTCCTAGCAGTAGCCGTCGAACCCAAGCGCCTTGCGGCACTTGGCGTCTAAGCCAACGGACCACCGATACGGGACGATTCCGTTGGAGGCGGAGCAGCGGGGTGAGATGGCGAGCGCATTTCAGGGGCGAGAGACCGAGGAACACCCGGCGGGTATGTCGACGGGAGAGAGCCTCTGAAAGGTGCCGGCGGGTCACCTCGATGCGATCCGATCAACTGAATCGTCCCGGCTAAGACCCGCATGTCTGCCACTCCCTCACCCGGGCGGGGGTGGGTAAGGGGAGCGGCTTTCTTGCGGGCAGTCGCAACGGCAAATCCGTCCGCGCCGAGCTGGGTGCCGCGCCGAACTCCCGCCGGAAGCGCCGGGAGAAGTAGAGCGGGTCTGCGAACCCCACCTCGCCCGCCACCTCGGTGACCGTGAGGTTCGTCTGCGCCAGCAGCTGGCGGGCGCAGTCGAGCCGGAGCCGCTCGCTGAACCGCTGCGGGCTCGTGCCGAGTTCGGCCCGGAAAAGGTGTGCGAGGCGCGAGGCGGACAACCCGCAGTGCCGCGCCAGCTCCTCCCGCCGGAAGGGCCGCGCGACCTGCGCTGCGAGGTACTCGACCGCCGCCTGGACGCGGGCGTCGATCCGTGGCCGGTCGGCCGCGTCCGGCGCCCGTCCGCCGCGGATCAGGGCCTCCGCCAGCGCGTTCATCGCCAACTCCAGCCCGAGGGTCCCGCCGAGGCGCCGCGCGACGAGCATGCGCTGCAGCGACGCGCCGACCGCGGCGGCCTCCGCCGCCCCGAGGCGGACGTGCCCGACCCGCGGCGCCAGGCGCGGCCAAAGCAGCCACGGCCGCCAATGCGCGGGCGGCTGGAAGTGGGCCCACCGCAGGCGCCACCAACCCGGTTCCGGGGCAGTCGAATAATCCTGTGCCGCCTCCGGCGCGAAGAGGACCGCGTCGCCGGGCTCCAGCCGGTGCGCCGCCCCGCCCGCCACCACCTGCCCGGCCCCGCCGAGGGTGAAGATCAGCAGCCAATCTCCGCTGCCGCGCGGGCGCCAGTTCGTGTAGCCGCGCCCCCGGCGGAACTCGGCGCAGACGAGCGGCGCGGCGCCGACGGGCGGCGTGATGAGGCGGGATGGGACCATGGCAGTCGGATAATCCATGCCAATGCCCGGGCGGTCCATTCCCATTTACCGCCCGCTCGGCTACCGTGCCCCATGCCCGCCGCCGCCCCGCCCCGGTCCCCGCTGCTCGCCCCGGCCCACGTCCGCCAGTTCGTCGAAGAGGGCTACTGCGTCGTCGAGGGCATCTTCGCCCCGGCCGAGGTCGACGCCATCGAGGCCTTCTTCGAGGACTTCCGCTCGCACGGCGCCGCGGTCTTCGACGATGGCCGGCGCTACGAGGAGATGGACCCCGCCAAGGCCCAGCTGCGCGCAATGCACCCGCACCGCCACAGCGAGCGGGTGAAGGCCTGGGGGCTCCACCCACCCCTGCTCGGGGTACTGGCCGACCTGCTGGGGCGTGCGCCGCTGCTCGCCCAGACGATGTATTACTTCAAGCCGCCCGGCGCCAAGGGCCAGGGGATGCACCAGGACAACTTCTACCTCCTCGCCGCCCCGGCCACCTGCATCGCGGCGTGGACGGCGATCGACGCCGCCGAGGTCGAGAACGGCTGCCTCTACGTTGTGCCCGGTTCTCACCGTCACGACATCCACTGCCCGTCCGGCGGCGCCGACGCGTGGATGAGCTACGGCGACTCCCATATCACCCCGTTCCCGCGCGACGCCCGGCCCGTGCCCGTGCCCGTGCCCCGGGGCGCGACGATGTTCTTCGGCGGCCAGCTCATCCACGGCTCCGGCCCGAACCGCTGCCGCGACCGCAGCCGCCGCACGTTCATCGGCCACTATATCGACGAGGCGAGCGACCAGGTGGCTGAGTTCTACCACCCTGTACTGGACGCGCGCGGGGAGACCATCGGCCGCCTCCGCATGCCGACCGGAGGCGGGCCCTGCGGGGACGGCTGGCTGGGCGCCACGCATTGAGCGCCGCGGCAACAGTCCAGTGAGGACGGCGGAACGCGGCGCAACCGCCACGCCCGGACCCCGCCGGATCCAGTTTCCTTGCAGCAATTTATACGACCCAGCTATCGGATGACGCCCAATGCCTTATTTGAAAACGCTCTTAATCGCATTTGATGGCATCCCGATTCCAAGGAGAGCCGGAAGTTCGAAAATGACACGAGGCACCGGATGCGCCCTGGCGCTGTTGGCGTTGAGTGCGGTGCGTTGTGTTTCGGCGGCCGAAGTTATCGGTACGCCGAACTACTCCGTTCGGATCAGCAGCCCCGGCTTTCGGTTCGAGGTGACCACCCCTTCGGGGGTCGCGCTGCCCGCGCACCCTGTGAGCGGGCTTTCGTTCCTCGGCAGCAGGGTTGAGCGTCAGGAACGCCTGCACCAGGACGGAGCCACGACGCGCTGGCGTGTGACCAACACTGCCGGGCAAACCGCGCTGGTCCGGCTCGTGGCGAAGGAACATACCATCGCTTTGACCGTGACCCTCGGT
>VHCI01000159.1 GCA_016871775.1 Verrucomicrobiota bacterium
CCAAAGCCGGCGACCGAGGGCAGGACTAAGGTGGAAGTCCAGCCCAGCGGCCCCTGCAGCCAAGCGAGGGTGAGCGCGATCAGGGCGGAAGCGGCCCAGCCGGCGGCGAGCGCGCGCCAGAAACGGAACCAGCGGATGCGCGCGGCCACCCGCCGGAGCCTTTGGCGCAGGACAGGATCGTTCATAAGGAGGGGGCCACCGGGCGGATCGCCCGGCCGGCGAGTAAGGTTTCGGCGAGCAGGACGAACAGCGCGGCGGCGACGAGCCACCGCCAGAGTTTCTGGCGACCCTCGGCCTCGGCGCCGAGCAGCGTCGCGGGGGTCACCGGCGCGGCGGGGGTGAGGCTGGCGCGGGAGACGGGAACGCCCAGCCGCTCCAGCTCATCCGCCCCGAGCGGGGCCGTCCGGCTTTCCGCGGGGTCCACGTTCACCGCCAGCCGCAGGGCCGTGGCACCCGTGCCGACCGTGTACACCCCGGGCGCGGAACCGCCGGTGAACGGCTGGCCCGGGGTCAACGGAAGGTTTTCGCCGCCTGGACCGCGCACCGGTCCCGCGGCCTGGGCAGCGGGCAAAGGCACCGGGTCTCCGACCGCGTACTGCGGGTTGAAACCGCCCGTTCCCCCGGAGGCCTCGAGCAGCGACCACAGCAGCGGGACAAACTTCGACGAGAGCGCGAGCTGGCTGTCCGCCGGATGCCAGCCGCTCGTCCAGAGCAGCAGGCGCCCGCGGCCCCGGGGGACCTCCACGAGCAGCGGATGCCCGGAATCGAGGCGGACCAGCACGCGCGCGCCCGGGAGCGACGCGGGATCGAGCTCGCGGTGCCGCCACACGCGGATGCGGCTGAAGTCGCTGAAGCGGGCGTCCGTGAACGGTGCGAGCAGCGGATGACCGAAATCCACCTCGGCCCACAGAGCGGGACGGTCCGCGCGGGACTCGCGCAACGGTACCGCAGGGGTGCCGGCCAGACGGCCCAGCGCCTCGCCCTCCCCCGCCCCGGCGCCACGCAACAGCACCACCACCGTGCCGCCGTCGGCGAGCGCCGCGCGCAGGGCCTCGTCGTTGCCGCTGAGCGCGGAGACAAAGGTCAGGCGGGCCGCGGCGAGGTCGGAGGCGGCGAGCGGCACCGCAGGCGGACGCGCCTCGACCCGCACGGCGACGCGCGGCGTCTCAGCGAAAGCGCGCCGCAGAAAGAAGAGCGGTTGTGCCGGATCCTCGAGCGGCTCGGCGCCTACCCAAAGCACGAGCGGACGCTCCTGCCCCGGCGCGATCCAGTGCAGCGTGTTGTCGAAGGCATCCTCGTCCCCAGAGAGAACCAGACGCTCGTCGCCCTTGGCACCCGCGGGGCGCGCGAGCGCGAAAGTCCGGGTCTGGCCCGGGGGCACGTAGGCCTCGATCGCCTCGCCGACCGCGGGACCGTCCGCGGCCGGGGTAAGGCCGGGCCGCCGCCACGTGAGCGCGAAGCGTTCCTCCCGGGAGCCCGCAGCGTTTGCAACGCGCACCCGCACCTTGGCTGCAGGGGTGCGCGCACCCTCCGTGGCGTCGCTCAAGAGCTGGAGCCCGGCGTTGGTGGTGGTCCGCACTGCCACGGCCTCGAGCAGCAACTCGACACCCCGGGGCCAATCGAAGGCCTGCAGGGATTCCAAGCGGCTGCCCTCCTGCAGGTCGCTGACCAGCACGATCTGGCGCGGGCCAGGGGCGCGACCCGGCTCGTCCTCGGCGAGCAGGTCCGCGGCAAAGGCGAGGGCCCTTCCAAGCTGCGTGCCCGCCCAGCCTGGTTGCAGCGCGGCGAGACGCCCCTCGGCCAACGCTCTCCGTTCGCCCGGGGCGGCCTGGTTCCAGGCCCGGAAGTCCAGCAGCGTCTCGACCGAGCGGTCGAACACCACGAGCGCAACCTGATCGGAGGGCGCGGCCCGCTCAAGCAGGGTGCGGACGCGGGCGCGGGCGTCCTCCCAGAGGCCCTCGCGGCGCATGCTCGCGCTGCGGTCGAGCAGCACCACGACGCGCCGGGGCGGAGTGGCGGACGGGTCGGCGGCCGGGGATTCCGGCAGGAAGGGGCGCGCGAACCCGAGGGCAAGCACGAGTAGCGCGAAGCACCGCAACAGGAGCAACAGCCAGTGCTCCACGCGGTGCCGGTGCGAAACGCGGGGCGGGCTAGGCTCGAGGAAGAGCAGCGAGCTGAAGCGCACGCGCTCGCGGGTAGCGCGCCGCACCAGGTGGTAGAGGATCGGCCCCGCGACCGCGAGGGCGCCGAGCAGGAACAGGGGCGTGAGGAAGTTCATCCGCTGCCTCTCGCCGGGGCGCGCCGGATCAGCCGGCCCCGCCGGGCGCGGGCCTGCAGGAACGAGAACAGCGCGAGCTCCAGCGGCTCGTCCGTCCGCACCTCGTGCAGCATCACCCCGAGCCGCGCCGTCACCGCCCGCAGTTCCTCCCGGTGTTGTCCGAACCGGCGCCCGTAGGCCTCGCGGGCCTGCGCCGGATCGATGTACAGCGTCCGCCTTGACTCGACGTCCTCCAGCATCGCGGGTCCGCCCAGCCCGAGTGAGGGCTCGGCCGGGTCGAGCACGCGGAATGCGGCCACCTCGTGGCCCGCCGCGGTGAGGGAGAGGAGGTCCCGCCCCAGCCGCTCGAGCGGCGCGAGGAAATCGGACAGCACGAGCACAAGGCCGCGCTTGGCGGTGAGACGGGAGAGGTGCTGGAAGGGCGCCGAGAGGTCCGTGGCTTCGCCGGTCGCGGGGCGCTCGAGCGTGTGCAGGATCTGGCGGAGATGGCCCGCCCGGTGGCGCGGGGGCAGGTGATCGCGCACCTGCTCGTCGAAGGTCGTCAGCCCCACCGCGTCCCCCTGTTGGTGGAGGAAATACGCGAGTGTGGCAGCGAGGGTCGCCGCGTAGGCCGCCTTGGTGATCCCAGCGGAGCCGTACTCCATTGAACGGCTGCGATCGGCGAGGACGTGGACTCTCAGGTTGGTCTCGTCCTCGTACTTGCGCAGGTAGAAGCGGTCGGAACGCGCGAAGACGCGCCAGTCGACGCGCCGTGGGTCGTCCCCCGGCGTGTACTGGCGGTACTCGGTGAACTCGACGGAGAACCCGTGGTAGGGGCTGCGGTGGAGCCCGCTCCAGAAACCCTCGACAACCGCCCGCGCCCGCAGCTCGAGGCTGCGGATGGTCATCAGCGCGCGCGGGTCGATCAGCGCGCCCGGGGCGGCGGCGAGGGTGGCCATCGGTTTAGGCCCGGCCCGCGCGCGCCAGCTCCACGAGCCGGCGGATCACCTCGTCGACGCGGATGCCCTCCGCCTCCGCGCGGTAATTAAGCAGGATGCGGTGCCGCAGGACCGGCAGAGCGAGGCTGGCGAGGTCGTCGCGGGTAACATGCGCGCGGCCGGCGAGCAGCGCCCGGGCCTTGCCGCCGAGGACGAGGAATTGCGCGGCCCGCGTCCCCGCGCCCCAGCCCACCCAGTCGTTCACGAAGTCCGGCGTGCCTGCCTGGCGCGGCCGCGAGAGCGCGGCGAGCTGGACGGCGAACTCCACCATCTCGGTCGCGACCGGGACCTCGCGCACGAGCTTGTGGAAGCGCAGGACGTCCTCCCCGGTGAAGAGCGGTTCGATCGCGGGCAGGCGGCCGGAGGTGGTCCGCCGCACCACCTCGACCTCGTCCGCGGCCGGCAAGTAGTCCATTACCACGTTGAACATGAAGCGGTCGAGCTGAGCCTCGGGCAGCGGATACGTGCCCTCCATCTCGATCGGGTTCTGAGTGGCGAGGACGAAAAACGGCTCCTCGAGCGCGTGGCGCACGCCGGCGGCGGTGACCTGGTGCTCCTGCATCGCTTCGAGCAGGGCGGCCTGGGTCTTCGGCGGCGTGCGGTTGATCTCGTCGGCGAGCACAAGGTGGGCGAAGACCGGCCCGCGCACGAAGGAGAGGCGGCGGCCGCCCGCGCCATCGTCCTGCAGGATCTCGGTGCCGGTGATGTCCGCCGGCATCAGGTCCGGGGTGAACTGGATGCGCGCGAAGCGCAGGTGGAAGATCTGGGCGACGGACTTTACGAGGAGGGTCTTGGCGAGGCCGGGGGCGCCGGTGATGAGGCAGTGGCCGCCGGCGACCAGCGCGAGTAGAATCTGCTCGATGACCTCTCGCTGGCCGACGATCGCCTTGGCGAGCTCGGTTTCGATGCGGACCCGCCCGGCCAGCAGGCGTTCGGCGACCTCGCGCTCAGAGGCGGGAACTACGACGGGAGGGGGGGCGGACGAGGCGGGGTCAACGGGGAGGCTCATGCAGGGGGAAAGGACGCGCGTTCAGTGCGTCATCAGGTAGAAGACAAGGTTGATGCCGAGGGGATAGGAGACCTTTTCCGAGAAGGTCGTGAAGTAGTCCGCGTTCTCGCCCTCTCGTTCCCAGCCGTCGCTGATGTCGCTGTTGTGGAAGGCAATCACCATGATCCGCCCGCGGTCATCGAGCAGCGCGCGCACGGAGAGCTTCTCCGAGTCCGGTCCGCGGTCGATCTGCAGGGGCGCGGTGGGGTCGGCGGGGTTCCGCGCGCGGTTCCAGAACTGCATCGTCGGCACCTGCAGGGACTGCAGCGGGCCCTTGAGATCATAGACGCAGTGGAAGAGCGGGTGCTCGATCCCGAGCTCAGTCCAGTTGCGTTCCGGGAGGATGCGGCGCATCTGCGCCGCGAGACCATTCCACTCGATGGAATTCCAGAAATCGATGATAGCGATCACGCCGCCCGCGAGGAGGTACTTGCGGAGGCTGGCGACCTCCGCGTCGTTGAGAATCGAGTAGCCGGGGTGCGTCAGGTAGAGGAAAGGATAGTCGTGCAGCTCCGGCTCCGTCAGGCGCAGGACGCGCCCGTCGGGGTCGGCGCGCAGCGAGGTGAGCTGCTGCAGCCGGAAGGAGAGGTTGAGGTCGGCGTCCGGGAAATCCACCCACCACCCGATGCTGCGGCCGCGGTGGAAGACCGGGGAGGGCGCGGTGGTCGGGCCGGCCTTGAACACGCCGCGGGCGAAGGTGAACACATCCTTCTCGAAGCCCACGGGGTTGCTCCACTCCGGCGTGCCGGTGCTGTGCGAGTCGACCTCGCGGGCCGTGCGCACCGCGTTCTCGTCGATCATCCCGCTGCCCTCCGTGCGGACCCACGAGGAGCCGGCGTCGGACTCGTTGCCCCAGCGCGGCGCGCGGACGGGGCCGCGGCCGCCGGGCGCGGGCTGGGCAATCACCGCGGCGGGGCGGTCCGGCGCCGGCGCAGCCGGCGCGGCGACCGGGCTGATCAGGCCGGGGGGGCAGGCGCCGGGCGCCGGGCCGCGACCCGCGCCGGTGAGCGCGAACCCGCCGCCGAGAAGGGCGAGGGCCGCGAGGGCGCGGCGGACCGGCGGGAGGGCAGTGGCGGGGGCGGCCATCGGTTCAGTGGGTCATCGCGTAGAACACCACGTTGATGCCGAGGGGGTACGCGATGCGCTCGGAGAAGTTCTTGAAGTAGTACTCGTACTCGCCCTCGCGCTCCCAGCCGTCGCCGTTGTCCGTGTTGTGGGCCGCGAACACCATCATCCGCCCTTTGTCGTCGTGGATTGCGCGGTGGTGGACGGTGCGCGAGTCGCCGTCGTGCTGTTCCCAAGTGATCCCGGTGTACTGGCTCTCCTCGCCCGTGCGGACGTTGGGGACCTGGCCCTTGGCCTTGATCTGGAAGACGCAGTTGTAGATCGGATGGTCGAGCCGCAGCTCGGCGAAGGCCCGCTCGGGAAAGACCCGGCGCATCTCGCGTTCGACGTTTTCCCAAGCGGACTCGCCCCAGAAGTCGTCGAGCATCAGGAACCCGCCATTGAGCAGGAATTCCCGCAGGGCCACCACCTCCTCGTCGGTGAAACGGAGCGACCCTGGTTCGACGATGTAAATCCAAGGGTGGGACCCAAGGTCGGGGTCGGTGAGCTCGAGGATGCGCCCATCGGGGCTGCACTTGAGCGACGTCATCTGCTGCAGCCGGTAGGAAAGGTTCAGGTCGCTGTCGGGCAGGTCGGTGGCCCAGCCGCCGCCGCGACGCCCGTAGCCGGAGCGGCCACTGCCGTAGCGGACGCGGGTGAAGGTGAACACGTCCGCCTCGAAGCCGCGGGGGTTTTCCCAGACGGGCGTGCCGGTGCTGTGTGAGGGAATCTCGCGGGCAGTGCGGACGTCGGACCGCGCACCGCCCTCGCTCCAGAACCCGCCGCGGCCGGGGAAGCGCTGCGCGAGAAGGAGACCGGCAAGGCCGAGAGCAGCGCAGCCGAGGAGGCAACGGTGGGAGCGGGTCATAAGGCGGGCCCGAATTCGCGGAGCAGGCTGAGGGCGGCGCGGAAACGGGGGGTCTCCTCAAGCGCGAGCAGCACGTGGCGCCGCGCCTCCGCCCGCTCGCCCCGGCGCAGGAGCACCCGCGCAAGCTCGTGGTGAAGTTCGGCCCGTTCGGGCACGTCCAGCTGGAGCAGCGTGCGCCACGCGACCACCGCCGCTGAGTCGTCGGCCATCGCGGCCGCCGCGCGCGCGATCTGGCGGTAAGGGCCGGGCACGAGCGGGTTCACCGCGAGGCTGCGCTCGGCGTTCTCCCGCACCTCGGGCCAAGCGCCGTCCGCCGCGGCCAGTTCCATCAGCCGCTGGTAGGCCTCGACCGCCTCGTCGTCCGTGGCCGCCCACC
>VHCI01000160.1 GCA_016871775.1 Verrucomicrobiota bacterium
CCTCACCGTGTGAAACGTGATCAGGTTGCCGTCGTGGGCCGTGGCCGCGCGCTGGTCGCCGCTGCGTGAGAGGATGTGCAGATCCTCGCCGTCGATCACCATGGAGGCGTAGTGCCGGCTCTCGCGCGGCGAGCCTCCCCTGGCCACCAGGCCCGCGAAGCACCAATCGACCATGTTCCTCGAAAAGTGCAGTTGCAGGCGGTGGCGCTCGTTGTTCGGCAGGTCGTAGCGGTCCGCCGGCAGCCGGTCGGCGCGCGTCATGGAATCGGTGGCTTGCGAGCTGAGCAGCCAGTAGAGCCGCGTCACCTCGTCGTAGCAGAGGTGGAATCGCATCTGGCCTCCGGGCAACGGCAGGAAGAGCACCTTCTTCCCCGAGGGCGCCGTCTCGAGGGTGGTCCGCATCGAGCCGTCGGGCTGCTCGATCACCTTCGCGAGCGCGGCGTAGCCGGTACCGCCGGTGTGGGCCCGCATGAAGAGGTGGAAGGTGCGGCCGTCCGGATCGTACCAGGTGTGGTCGGGATCGACGATCTGGACGACGTTGGTCTCGAGCCAACCCATCGGAGAATTCGTGCGCCGCTTGGGCGCGGTCGCCACCGGCAGCCGCTCCGGATAGGCCTGCGGAAAGAACGGCACGCCGAAGAAGTCCAGCTCGGGCTGGTTCTGCCGGTAGCCGCGGATGAGATCGGCAAACACAAGTTCGCTGGCAAAGGTCCAGCTCTCGCGTCGGGTGAGATCCGCGTCCTCCCGCGCCCGCATCAGCACCGGCGCCAGCGTGCCCACCGGCCAGGCCTTGTTCTCCGTGCCCACCTTGCGCTCCATCACCAGATAGACATTGCCGCGCGCGTACCACACGTTGCACGCCGACTGATGCCACGCGAGCCCCTCGCTCAACCGCGCCGTCGGCGTCCAGTTCGCGCCGCCGTCATCAGAGCGCATGATCATCAAGTCGCCCCGGGTTCCGAGCACGTAGAGCGAGCGTCCCGCGACGAACGGCCGCGCCTGCCCGAACGCAAAGGTGGCGCGCTGCGCCCAGGTCCGGCCCCGATCATCCGACGTCAGCACGCGGCCGCTCTCCTTCCCGCTGCCGGAGAAATGGTAGGTCGCAACCAGGCGCCCGCTCGAAAGGCGCGCGAGGCCCGGCGTCCGGGAGTAGACGTCCTTGGGCGATGGCGACTCGGCCAGCACGACGAAGTCATCCGCCAGGGGGCGCACCGCCCAGTCGGACGCGGCCGGCGCCAAGGCGGCCAGCGCACACGAGAGCAAAAAAGTCGGAATGATTTTCATGGGCAGGCGAGCGGGCGGACTAGGGCGTGTCTTCAAATGATTTGTCATTCTGAGCGCAGCGAAGAATCCAGCAGCGGTCATGCGGCGCTGCCTGGGTGCGAGAGCTCAAGTGGATTCTTCGCTGCGCTCAGAATGACAGGAGGAAACGATTTTGAAGACACAGCCTAGTACCGCCCGTTCAGGCCGAAGGAGACAAACGGGCCGTTGTAGATCGTGCTGATGCGGGTGCCGGTCACGAAGTGCGCCGTGCGCTGCGGTTCATCGAACAGGTTCGAGACATCGAGGAAGAGCTCGACGTGGCGGGGCAGGCGCACCGAGGCGCCCACATTGACGATGCGGCGCTCGAGGCGGTTGGTCTGCAGTTGCGGCAGGACGTTGAACGAGCCGAGCGTGCGCCCGACATAGCTCCACTGCACGTACGGGGCGAGCCAGCGGTAGTTGTAGCTGAGGCGCACATTGGCGGTGTCAGGCACGAAACCCACCAGCCCGCCCGCGCCGCCGCTCTCCTGCCCGTAGTCGCCCTGCGCGCTCAGGCGGGTGTAGTTGACGAGGAGCGTGAGCCCGCGGAAGGCACCGGGCAGGAAAGTCAGCTGCTGCAGGTACTCGAATTCGAAGCCGTCGACCCGGCCGCCGCCGCCGTTGGCGTTGGAGATGATGTCGTAGCCCGAGTAGAGGCCGCCGTAGCCGTTGTCGGCGCCGGACGCCACGATGCCGACCTCCTGGCGAAAGACAAAGTCGCTGAGATCCTTCCGGAAGAGCGTGACGCCGATTCGCCCCATGGGCTGGAGGTAGTATTCCAGCGCCACGTCATAGTTGTCCGCATACATCGGCTTGATCGAGGGATTGTCGATCGTGACCTCGCGCTGCGTGTCGTTGACGGCGAAGTTGGGCACGAGATCGCCGAGGGAAGGCCGGCCGATGCCGGTCGAGAAGCTCGCGCGGCCGATGAGGTTGGGCGTGAAGCTGTGCCGGAAGTGGATGCTGGGAAAAAATCCGTCGGACTGGCCGCGGCGCACGATCGGGTCGGTGCCGTACTCGGCGTTGACCCGGGCCTGGAGGTCCGTGATCGACGCGAAGGTGCCCCGCTGGATGTAGCCGCGGGAGAGGTTGCGCGACTCCTCCCAGCGCACGCCCCCGAGCACACCGAGCGAGCCGAAGCGCGTGCCGCCCATCACGTAGGCGGCGCGGATCTTCTCCTGCACGTAGGAGAACGTGGTGCGCGCCGTCGACAGCTCGCGGTAGGGGTCGGTGCGCCAGAGCTGCGGCTCGTGGTCGATCGAGTGGTTGTACTTGTTGGGATCGAAGGCGGGCAGCGGACCGAAGCCGAGCCTCGGCTCCAGGCGCGGGGAGGAGGCGAAGCGCGTGAGATCGTCGTCGTTGACGCGCGTGACGGGATTGAGGCCGACGACGCCGTCGGGGCCGGCGTAGGTGAACTGGCGGTTGAAATTGTCCTGCGCGTAGGACTGGCGCGTGCCGGCGCCGCCAGCGGACAACTGCAACGCCCGGCCGCCGAGAATGACGTCGCGCTTCACGTTGAATTCGCCGGACGAGGAGTGGTTGCGGGCGTTGGCACCGCCCTGGCTGACGACCGCCCCGGTATAGTTGCGCGGATCGAAGATGCTGGGGCCGGCGGTCTGGGTGAACTTGGGGAAGTCGGCCCCGCCGGTCTTGTCGAGGATCCAGCCCACGTTGGCGACGCTGGCGGTGAAGTTGCGACCGGCATTCGGCAGGTGACGGCGGGCGGTGTTGCGCTCGGCGCGCGAGTAGCCGAAGAGGTAGTCGAGCCGCCACGCGCCCAGGCGCTGTTCGCCGCCGAACTGGTGAAAGGTGGTCTGGTCGTTGGCTTCGAAGGGATTGGTGTTGGCCACGAACGTGGTGCGGGCCGACGGCAGGACCTCGGTGAGCACCTCGGTGGAGCCCGGCTTGATGTTGCCGCCGGTCAACGGTGCGCCGGTCGGGCTGACGCTGGTGGCGAAGGCGCGGCCGGCCGCGGCGATGTTGGCCAGGTAGTCGACCTGGTAGTTTTCGGGCCGGGCCGTGCGCTGGGCCTGGAGATTGCGCATGAGGTTGAAAAAGAACCGCGCATCGGGCGAGAGCCGGAAGTCGCCGCGGACGTTGGCGGTGCGCAGGAGGCGGTCCTGGATGCCGTCGAAGCGCTGGAAGCGCTCAGTGAACTGGGGCGTGCGCGCGGAGGTATCCAGATTGGCGATCGTGCGGGTGCGCTGGGTGATGTTCTCGTTGTAGACGGCATTGGCGCCGACGCCGAAGTTGCGCGCCTCGCCGAAGAGATCGAAGACCTCGCGGTAGCTGAGCGAGAAATTGGGCAGGGCCTCAGGGGCAAACCTTCGCGGGGTGAAGTCGAAGATCGTCGGCGACCATTTGCCACCCAGCCGGTAGGTGAGCTCGCGCTTCGTCTTCAGATTGAGCGCGGTCTTGGTCTTGAAGTTCACGCGCCCGCTGACCGAGCTGGCGGGGAGATCGGGCGTCAGCGCCTTGGTGACCTGGATTTCGTCGAAATTGTTGGCGGTGATGTTGGTGTAGACTGCGCTGCGCGTCATCGCGAACTGCGACGCGAGCAGCCCGCCGTCGACGGTGGTGGAGTTGAGTTCGCCGGGCAGGCCGCGGATGACGGGGCGGTCGAAGTTGCCCTCGGTGGATGGCAGGGCGTAGATGCCGGGCAGGCGCATGAGCACCTCGGCCGGGTTGTCATTGGCGAGCACGCCGAGGGCGTCCATGGCGACGACGTTTTCCACGCTGCGGGCGTTCTTCTGGCGCGTGAGGGCGGCGGCGTTGCCCTCGCGCTCGGCGGTAACGACGAACTGGTCGAGTTGCAGCGGTGCATCGGCTTTCAGGCCAATCGGGACCTCGACGCGGCCGGAGCCGGTCACGCGCACCGGCACGACCGTCTCGGGAAAGCCCTCGTAGGCCACGCGGACGCTGTAGCTGCCGGGGGCCACGCCGAGGAACTCCGCGACGCCGAACTGATCGGCGACCGCCTCGCGGCCGGTGGGAACGAGCTCGACGCGGGCGCGCTGGAGAAACGTGCCGGAGTCGGTGCTGCTGACGCGGACACTCACGATGGCCCCGCCGGCGAGCGAGGTGGCGCCCTGCGCCGGCAGATCAGCAACGAGCAGCAGTGCGGCGGACGCGACCGCACACGAGAACGTCACGCGGCGCGACGCTGGCAGTCGGAGCATTCGGCGGAGGTGAGCGGAGGTGTTCATGGATTTGAGGGGGCAGAAAATGAGGGTGGAGGACGATGCTCTGGGAGAGGACTGGCCGGTAC
Source organism: Verrucomicrobiota bacterium (assembly GCA_016871775.1). GTDB lineage: Bacteria > Verrucomicrobiota > Verrucomicrobiia > Opitutales > Opitutaceae > ER46. The sequence continues at coordinate 4,571 of VHCI01000160.1, forward strand.
CGCGCCGGAAAGCGGTCTTCCTGAACCGAACTCATGCAGTTGAAAGTTGAAAGATTAGAGTTGAACGACGTGCCACCGCGGGCGCGGGCTGGAATCGCTGCCAACCGGCAACCCGCACCGAAAGGCGGATGCGGCTTCCATCTGCCAACCGGTTGTTCGTCCCGTCGCTCCTAAGAAACTACATTTGTTACTCATTGGGGCGCAACGTTGGTCCTGTTTCTCTCCTGTCCCGGCCAAAATCCGATTTTGGGGATTTGGCTGATAGGAAACTGGATCTTCAGGGGGATCGGATCCGGGAGGGGTTTAAGGGGAGCTGCTAGGAAACTGGATTTTCAGCGCAAGTCCCTCGTGCTCGAAGAGGCGAATGCGATTGGCACCACGTTTCTTCGTTCGCAGCTTCTGTCCAAGGAGCAGCGTAGAGCAGCCAGTGAGTTGCTCCGAGCGCACGTGAAAGCGCGCCTCGCGTTCCATGCCGCGGGCATCGAACTGGCTGGCATCGAGAGGGCAAACGTCGAAGCAGCCCGGACCGAAGGGCAGCTCTGGGCGCTGGCACTGGACGCGTCAGCGCAGGACCCGCGCTCCGTTCCAACAGGCTTGTTTGTTCATTCTCTCAATGAAGTTATTGATCTGCGCGAGAAACGCCAAGTCGCATTCGAGAACCACGTCCCCGAGCCAGTGCTCTATCTTCTGCTGGTTGTGTCGGCAGCCTCATTCACCATTCTCGGGTATGGCTGTGGTCTCACGCGACACCGGCGATTCGGATCGAACACGCTCTTTGCCTTGCTCATCGTCTTCGTGCTCGTCATTATTCTTGACATCGATCGGCCACGGCGCGGCGTAATCACCGTTCCTCAGGAGAGCTTGATCCGCCTTCTGGCGACGCTGGAGGCTGACGCCCAATGACAGACGTCGGCTTGACAGGCCTGTTGGGCGTCAAGTGAGTATCGACGATCTACAGCCCACGGAACGCATCCATCCATGTTGAACCTGAGCGCTCCGGTCCTGATCAAAGCTCTCTTGCTTCTCTCGTTCGCGGTCTCCAGTCCCGCAAACGCTAGTGAGTTCAAGACGGAGGAAGTCGAGTTCGTAAGCCAGAAGGCGAAACTCTCAGGAACGATCGTGTTTCCGGAGAAGGTACAACTTCGCGCGGCGTTGGTCTTCGTGCATGGTTCCGGCAAGCAACTCAGGAACTTGCAGCTTGCAGAGAGCCTTGCATCGCATGGCATTGCCACACTGGTTTACGACAAGCGGGGTGTTGGACAGTCCGGAGGCGCCTACGAAAGTGAGCAAAGTGTAAGTGGACACAACATTAGTCTGCTTGCTGATGACGCGGTGGCGGCTCTAGGACTGCTCCGGCGTCATCCGAAAACCGAGAACGTTGCAGTGGGCTTGTCTGGCATAAGCCAGGCCGGCTGGATCGTTCCATTGGCCGCAGAAAGGGCGAGAAGCGCCGACTTTCTCGTGTTGTGGAGCGGCCCGGTATCTAGAGTAAGCGAGGAGGATATCTACAGCAAACACACGAACGACCGCGACTCTGACAACCCCCCGACTTTTGCCGAGGCACTTGCGGCTAGAACACAGAGATACACCTGGCCAAGCTTCCTTGGAAAGGACACGGATCCGACCGAAAGCCTGTCCCGGTTGAAAGTACCGGGACTATGGATCTTCGGTGCCCGAGACGGAAGCATCCCGGTGGAACTCTCGATCCAGAACCTCAAGAAACTCGCCGAGCTCAACAAGGACTACGCCTACGTCCTGTTCTCAAATCAGGGGCACAACAACATGTCGGAGACACTTTCGACCGCGGTGGATTGGATGCGCAGAGTGAATCGACCAATGCGATGACGGCTGCTTGTGTCTTTGTCGTTCGTACGCCTACCTTCGCAACTGTAGCGGAGTGGGTGACGGGGTACGGATTTTCGAGCCACCCCTAAGTTCGGTCTGGGTGATGGGTTGAGGTTGATACGACTGACGCTGGTTGTCCATCCCTGGCGGAGGGAAGGACCGGCTTGTCTA
>VHCI01000161.1 GCA_016871775.1 Verrucomicrobiota bacterium
GCCGACCAGGGCCGCGCCCTCGACGCGCACCTGCGCGAACCGCGCGGGGCCTCCGCTTTCGCTCTCGATCCGGCCGAAGAGCCGGGCCGGGGCGGAGGTCGCCGCCCGCGCGAGGCCGGCGGAGATTAGCGCGAGGAATCCGAGCAGAATTGGCTTCATTGCGTCCCCTCCCAGCTCGTACGGAGCAGCCGCACCGTGAATTCGCCGGCAGCCTGCCCCGTGAATCCCGCGTGGTCCGCCTCACGGCGAGCGCCGGTCACCTCGATCAGTACTCCGGGCTGGGGCGCGAGGCGCAGCCAGAGTGGGTGGGTGCCGGGCCCCGCCTTGAATCGCCGCTCAAGGCCCCGGCCGTCAGGCGTCGCCCCCGGGTGTTCGGTCACGGTGCGCCCGGCGACCTCGTAGTGGAATTCGGGCTTCCCGGCCCGTGTGGAGAGGCCGCGGAACCGCCACGCCGCGGCGGGGCCCCCGGGCTTCGTTCGCCAGGCAGGCCCCGGGGGCTCGCGGAACCAGACGGGACCGTCGAGCCGGGCGGGCGCGCCCTGCTTTGTGAGCCAGCGCAGTCGCGAATCCGCGAATTCCCCCGCCCAGAGATAGTTGATCCCGCCGCGGACCGGATCGAGGCACACGCCCACGCCTTCCGGAAAGGTCAGCGCGAAAGAACCGGGATGCGCGTCGGGTAACACGGTCCGCTGCAGGTGAGGCGTTGCGCCGGGCACAGGTCGCCCCGCCGCCCACCAGACGGCCTGCGCGACCAGGCGGCGTACCCCGGCCTCGTGGAGAATCGCCGGAGTCACGGCCGCCAGGTGGACGACGCGGGCCGCACCACCCTTGCGGATCCACGCAAGCGGGGTCGTGGTTTCGCCCGCGGTCGCTTCCTGCAGCACGAAGGTGTCCGCGGTGAGCCCGTTCCAGATGCGCAGCGGCTGGGGCGCCGGCGGTTCCGCGATGCCGCGGGTGAGGGGGTGGCCGTAGTCGCTGAGCACCGTGGTCGCGGCGCCCAGCGCGAAACTTTCGCCCGGCGAAGCGCCGAGCAGTGCCGTGACCTCCGCGACGCCCCCGGGCCAGACCTTCGGCTCGGCGGCGAGGACGACGAGCGGTCGCGGGCGGGCCAGGAAACGCGCGTAGGCCAAGGCATCGGCGGAGCCTTGGAGCCCCGGCCCGCGCCACACGACCGCCAGCTCGGCTTCGCCCGGATCACTGCCTAGGGTGAAGGGCCCGAGCGCGGCCGCAAGGGCGTTGAGTTCCGCTTTGGACTCCAAAGGTGCGCCGAGGACGGCGACGCGTGGCGGGGCGGACGGCGCCGGGCCATCCACCGCAAAGGCGGAGCTCCAGCCGAGCATCGCAGCTATGATCCCACCAGCAAGATACTGGTGGGCGCGCACGGGGGGGCTCATCAGGCGGCGGAGGCGCATTGGGCGGGCCTCAGGGTCGCGCCGCGTGCGGGTTCGCCTCGAGGATCAGGCGGCCAAAGCGGTCCGGGGTATGGAAGGAGGGCTTCGGCGTAAGGGCCTGCGCCCACTGGCTGTACTGCGGGTTGGTACGGCCGCCTTGGCGGTTGAGGTTCATCCGCATCACGGTGCCGGGACGCGGCGGCGTCGCTGGAGCGTGCGCGGCAAAGTTGCGCCACGGAATCGCGACCTCCACTCGCCAGACCCGATCGTCGTCGGAATCATCGTTGAGCGTGCCCTCATATGTGCCCGCCACGAGCACGCCCTCGGCGTCCCAGCGGGGGGCGCGGGGCTGGGTGGGGCCGTTGGGGCGGAAGTTGTCGAGGAGCCCGCCGATGACGTTGAACTCGAGGTTGAAGTAGACGCCGGGCTTGGCCGGGTCGGGCATCAGCATCAGCTCCACGCAGTCATCCTCAGGGATGCGTCCGTCCCGCTCGAGGTGTCGGGCGGTAATGTGGCGGTCCTCGCACTCGAAGGCTAGGTAGAGGTGGGTGTCATCCCAGAGCAGGCGCGCGCGCGTCTGCTCGCGGGCGCCCGCCTTGAACCAGGTGAAGACAAAGTCGCCGGCGAGTGGCGCGGCGGCCCACGGAGGGTCATCGAGTCGCCCATCGATCTGCGGAGGCGCGGCGGCACGGGGCGCGCGGTACTCGGGCAGGGAGGGGGGCTCGGTCGCGGCGGCCGCGAGAAGCGGCAGGATGGCGAGCAGGTCAGGGACGATCCGCATCTTCGTTCCGCGTCGGGACAGCCTTCCTGAGTCCGAATTCGATGCGTCGGTGCCGAGATCAGAGCTGAGAGCAAGCGGCCGGAACGAGGAACCGCGCGGTGTTGCGCGAGGTGTTGTTCGCCCAGCGAGGATCGTCCTTCATTTTAATCCAGCGCGGGTCGGGACCGAACTTCTTCCAGCCCGCGAGGTGCGCCTCGAGCGTCGAGCCGGAAGTGAAGTAGCGCAAGTGCGGCAGATTCGGTCCCGCGAGTGCCTGGCCGAAGAAGACCGGGTTCATCCCTAGGTCGCGCATCAGCTGGGTCTCGCCCTCGTCGAACATCGCCATCTTGTTGAGGGCCTTGAGTTCGCTGTGGCTCTCGTAGTCGCGCATCTCAAAGACGCGCCTGGGCGCCTTGGCCTTGGAAAAAGCCGGCACCTCGAGGCGGGGCATGCTGGCGAAGGCGCGGAGTAGCCAGGTGTCGACACGCTCGAAGGCCGGCTTGGCCTTCTCCACCTGAAGGTAGGCGGCGCCCGCGGCCTGTAGCTGCGGGTCAGTGACAAGGTCCGCGCTGACCGTGTGGAATGATTCGAGCGTCGCGTGTGGGATCAGGATCCAGAGCGGGCTGTCCACGACTGGCTCGGAGGTCCCCTTGGGCTTGTCGACCTTGATCTCGGTGAAGACGCCCACGGGGCCGACGTTGCGGCGCGCGAGCGCGGGCAGAAGGGCTTCGCCAAGGTAGGCCTCGACGGGCGCGCGCGGCGCGCTGGCCTTCAGGCGGGTGTCGGCCTTCAGGTGGTAGCAGCGAAGCTCATAATATTCGCGCCCGGCGGCCGCGGCGGCCGCGGCGGCGCGGGCGGGGCGGGGCGAGGCGGCGAGGGCGGCGGCGGTAACCACTGAGGAGGTTAGGAAGTTTCGGCGCGAGGAGGGCATAGGGGATGGAGGAGGGTCGAGCGTAGCCGAGGCGCTGGCAATCCCGGAGCGGGTGGAGAATTGCATCGCGCGGGGCCACCGGGGCGTTTTTCACTCCGTCACCCCTTCCTTTATGTCCTCCCCGCTCTCGATCGCGTTCATTGGCATCGGCGTGATGGGCCGCAGCATGGCCGGCCATCTCCTCCGCGCCGGCCACCGGCTCCACGTCCATAACCGGACCCAGGCAAAGGCGGCGGAACTACTTGCTGCGGGCGCGACTTGGCACGACTCCGCGGGTTCGGCGGCGGCCGCCGCCGACGCAGTGATCACGATGCTCGGCTTCCCGTCCGACGTGGAGGCGAGCTACCTCGGCGCCGGTGGAATCGTCGAGCGCGCGCGGCCGGGGGCGCTGCTGATCGATATGACCACTTCCAGCCCGGTGTTGGCGCGGCGGATCGCAGCTGCGGCCACCACTCGCGGGCTCGCGGCGCTTGATGCCCCGGTGTCCGGGGGCGACCTCGGCGCCCGGGAGGCCCGGCTCGTCATTATGGTGGGCGGGGAGCAGGAGGCTTTCGCCCGGGCGCGGCCGCTCTTTGACCTAATGGGTAAGAACATCGCCTGCCACGGCGCCGCCGGGGCAGGTCAGCACTGCAAGATGGCCAACCAGATCGCCGTCGCGGTCGGGATGGTCGCCTGGGTCGAGGCGCTGGCTTACGCGCGGAAGGCCGGGCTCGATCCGGCGGCCGTCCACGCGAGCATCAGCGGCGGCGCGGCGGGCAGCTGGGCGCTGACGAACCTCGCGCCGCGCGCCCTCGCGGGCAATTACGCCCCTGGCTTCTACGTGAAGCACATTCTCAAGGATATGCGTATCGCCCTCGACAGCGCCGCGGAACTCCAGCTCGACCTTCCCGGCCTCGCCGTCGCGCGCCGGCTCTACGACGAGGTCGCGGCGCGCGGGCTCGACGAATGCGGCACCCAGGCCCTCTACCAGGTCTACACCTCCTGTTGAACGATGAGACTCTCTCCTGACTTCCGCCGCCGCGCCCTCGCCGGCGAATGGCTCTCCGGCACCTTCCTCAACCTCGGCTCCCCGATGACCGTCGAGATCGCCGGCTTAGCAGGCTTCGACTGGCTGCTCATCGACCACGAGCACGGCCCCGGTGGCGAGGACCTGCTGCTGCACCAGCTTCACGCCGCCGCCGCGACGCCCGCCTTTCCGCTTGTCCGAATCGCACAGAACGAGCCCGCGCGTTTCAAGCGGGTGCTCGATGCCGGCGCAAGTGGGGTGATGGTGCCCTACGTGAACAACGCGGCCGAGGCGCTGGCCGCCGTCTCCGCAATGCGTTATCCGCCTCGCGGCACTCGGGGCGTCGCCAAGTTCAACCGTGGGGCCGGCTTCGGCGGTGATTTTGAGGAATACTACCTCCACGCCCACGAGCGCCTGCTCGGGGTGATCCAGATCGAGACCCCTGAAGCGGTCGCGAATGCAGAGGCCATCGCGGCCGTGGACGGCGTGGATGTGCTCTTCGTGGGACCCACGGACCTCTCCTACAACATGGGGATCCGCGATCAACTCGAGCGCCCTGACTTCACCGCGGCCCTGCGCCAGGTCGCCGCCGCGGCCCGCCGCCACGGCAAAGCCGCCGGGATCCTCGTACACCAGCCGGCCCTCGTGCCGAAGGTGCGGGAACTGGGCTATACCTTCACCGCTCTCGGTAGCGACGGCGGCGCCGCGCGTTCCGGCCTGCTGGGGTTCCTCGCCGGCCTCCGCGCCACCTGATCGTACGATGCGTATCACCGAGATGCATATCACCCCCATCGCCCTGGGGGATCCGCCGCTGCTCAACGCCGCTGGCCTGCACGCGCCTTACTGCCTCCGCACGGTGGTCGAGCTGCGCACCGCGGACGGGCTGAGCGGCCTCGCCGAGGTGCCGGGCAGCGTCGCGGTCGACGCCGCGCTGGCGGCCGTGCGCGAGACGGTGATCGGGGCCGATCCGCGCAACTGGCAGGCGCTCCGCCGGCGGCTCGCCGACCGGGGCGCGCCCGAGGCTTCCGCCGCCCGTGGGGACAAGCCTTGGGATGGTCGTACCCGCGTGCAGGTCTTCAGCGCTTTGGATGTGGCCTTCCTCGACCTGCAGGGGCAGGCCTACGGGGTTCCGGTCGCTCAGTTGCTCGGCGGCGTGGTGCGGGAGCGGGTGCCCTATTCAGCCTACCTCTTCTACAAGTACGAGGGCGCCGGCGGGGACCTCGCCTTCGGCACCGATCCCGCGGCCTCGGGTTGGGCCGCGGCCCGCCAGCGCGCGGCGCTTGATCCGGACGGCATCGTGGCCCAGGCCGAGGCAATGGTCGCCGCCTTCGGGTTCGTCTCGATCAAGCTCAAGGGCGGCGTTTTTGAGCCCGCGCAGGAGGTGGCCGCGATGCACGCGCTGCGTCGTCGCTTTGGCGCGGGCGTCCCGTTGCGCCTCGATCCGAACGCGCTCTGGACGGTCCCGACTTCCATCCTTTGGGGTAGCGAGCTGGAGGGCGTGCTCGAGTACCTTGAGGACCCGTGCCGCGGGCAGGCGGCGATGGCCGAGGTGCGGCGCTCCCTGCGCCTGCCGCTCGCGACCAATATGTGCACAACCTCCTTCGACGACCTGCCGGACAGCGTCCGGCTGGGCTCGGAGGACATCATCCTCACGGATCACCACTACTGGGGTGGCCTCCGCGCCTCGATGGAGCTGGCGGCCCACTGCCGCACCTTCGGCCGCGGCGTCTCAATGCACTCCAACAACCATGCGGGCATCTCCCTCGCGGCGATGACGCACCTCGGGGCCGCGATGCCCAACCTGTCCTACGCGCTCGACACGCATTATCCCTGGCAGTGGGAGGACATCATTGAGGGTGGCCGCCTGCCCTTCGAGGACGGCTGCGTCAGCCTTCCGCGTGAGGCCGGCCTCGGGGTCCGCCTAGACCGGGCCGCCCTCGCGCGTGCGCACGCCGCGTATGTGCGCTGCGGGCTGCGCGAGCGCAACGACGAGGTCGAGATGCGCAAGAAGGTTCCCGGGTGGACCTTCCAGGCCACCCGCTGGTGACGATGAGCGCCCTGCCGCAACGATTCGCCGGGCGCACCGCCCTCGTGACCGGGGGAGGTTCCGGCATCGGTCGGGCCATCGCTCTCCGCCTCGCCGCCGAGGGCGCCGAAACCTGGATCCTCGAGGCGAGGCCCGAGGCTGCCGCCGCCGTCGCGCAGGAGATTCGCGCGGCCGGGGGACGCGCGGAGACCGTCACCGCTGACGTCACCGACACCGCCGCGATGGCGCGCGCCCTCGCCGCCCCGCCGTGCTTGGACGTGCTCGTCAACAACGCGGGCATTAGCCACGTGGGCGATGTAGTGGGGACGAAGCCCGAGGAACTCGACCGCCTCTACGCCGTGAACGTGAAGGGGGTTTATCACGGGCTCCACTTCGGTGTGCCGCGACTCCTGGAGGCCGGAGGC
>VHCI01000162.1 GCA_016871775.1 Verrucomicrobiota bacterium
CTCGTATTCAATCACGATGCCGAAGCGCTTGCCTAGCGCCTCCACCGCCTCGGTGAAGGTGAGCTGCTCCGTGTCACGCACGAACGTGATCGCGTCCCCGGCCTTGCCGCAGCCGAAGCACTTGTAGAAGCCCTTGTCCGGGTCGACGTGGAACGAGGGCGTTTTCTCTTGGTGGAAGGGACACAAGCCCTTTAACCGGCTGCCGCCCGCCTTGCGCAATCCGGCCACGCGTCCCACAACGTCCGCCAAATTCACGCGCTGCTTTAGGTCGCGCACGCAGCTGGGCTTGATGACGGGCATGGGGGAAAGACTTCCTCGTTCTGGTTCCCGACCTGCGCGGGTCCCGGCGATCCGAAGAAGAATGCACTTTCAACCCGGTCTCTCCGCTGTCAAGTTCCGCGCCCCGTGCGCCGCGCTTGGTGGCGTCGCGGCCCCTTTTCCCGTCCCGCCGGCCGTCCCTCCCCCATGCGTCTTCCGCTCGCCCTCCTGCTCGGCCTCGCCTGTGCGCTGGTGACCCGCGCCGCCGCCCCGACTTCGCCGGCCCGTGCCGCCGAGCCGGTGTGGGAGGCCCCGCTCGCCCGCTTCGACGAGGCCTCCTACGAGACCCAGGTCGAGCGCTTGATCGCCGCCTACGAGCAGACCAGCGGCCGCCGCCTTGCCCCGGGCGCCAAACGCAAAGCCGGGATCAAGATCTACGCCGACTCCGGCCCCGGCCTCGCCACCCCGCTCCCGCTTGTCAAAGCCGTCATCTCCGCCCTCCGCCGCCGCGGATTCGACAACGGGGATATCTTCCTCGTTGGCCTCAACGCCCTCCGGCTCCGGATGACCGGCTATCTGCCCTCGCTCGTTTCCGGCCGCACGCCCTTCTCCGGCAACCCCGTCTACGTCCTCGAGTCCGGCCGCTTCTACGACCCGGTCTGGTTTTACGACTCGCCGCTGCCACAGCGCTTCGACCCGATCTTCGCCCAGGAGCAGACCAAGGGCGTCTCGCCGGACACGACCAAGGACCAGGACCGCAAGAGCTTCCTCGCCACGCCCCTGTTCCTCGAGGCGGATTTCTGGATCAACCTCCCCGTTTATACTGACCATCCGACCCTCGGCATCAACGGCGCGCTGGTCAACGCGACCCTCTGGAATGCCTCCAACACGGCCCGCTTCTTCCGCTCGCCCGCCAATGCCCCCGCCGCCGTCGCCGAGATGAGCGCCATCCCCGAGCTGCGCCAGACCTGGGCCCTAACCCTCGCGAGCCTCCAGCATTACCAGTTCGTGGGCGGCCCCTTCTTCAATTCCCTCTACACCGTCTCCGAGCCGCTGCTCTGGCTGAGCAACGACCCCGTGATGCTCGACTCGCTCGTGCGCGACCGCATCAACGGTCATCGCAAGCAGCAGGGCTTCGACCCGGTGGACGAGGAGATCCGCACACTTGAGTTCGCCGAGACGCTCGGGGTCGGCTCCACCAAGACCGCACAGGTCCGGATGCTGCGGCTGGACTGACCCACTTCCCGCTTGCGGACGCGCGCGTGCCGCGCCCCATTCTCCCGTTACGATGTATTCCGCCGCCTATCTGCCCTTTCTCCTGCAGGCTGGTCTCGCCGCGCTCATTACGGGTATCGTGATCGGCGCGAGCCACCTGCTCGGGCAACGCTTCAAGAAGAACGCGATCAAGGACTCCGCCTACGAGTGTGGCGTGGCCGGCGGCGGCCTGCCCCACACGCGGTTCCCGGTGAAGTTTTACCTCACCGCCCTCCTGTTTATGCTCTTCGACCTCGAGGTGGTGATCCTAATCCCCGCCACGTTCGTCTACCGCGAGTTCCTGGCCGCCCACATTCCCATCCTCGGCCCGCTCCTGTTCTTCCTCGGCGTGCTCGTCCTCGGCCTCATCTACGAGGTCCGCAAGGGCGCGCTGGAGTGGGAGAAGTGACCGCCCGGCCCCCCCGATGCGCCTCGAGAAGATCCTCTCCCGGAGCCGCATCATCGACGTGCGCAGCCTCGACCTCGAGGGCGCTCTCGAGGAGCTGCTCGCCACCTGCGTGGGCAAGTTCCCCGACCTTAAGCCCGAGGCCCTGCTCCGCGGCCTCCTCGCCCGCGAGAGCACGATGACCACCTACTTGGGTAACGGCGTCGCCCTGCCCCATGTCCGCGTTCGGATGCCCCGCCGCTACGTGCTCGCCATCGGCCGCAGCCGGGTCGGCATCCGCCACGACGGCGCCCTTGGGGACGAAAGGGTGCACCTCATCGTGATGCTGCTAGCCGGCGAGAACGCCCGCGACTATCTGCAGGTGCTCGCGGCGATCGCGCGGCAGGTGAAGGAGAAGGACTTGGTCGAAAACCTGGTCAACGCCTCCGACCTCGACGCGCTGCACGAGCTGCTGGTCGGCGGTTTCGTCGGGCTGGGGGCGGTCGAGGCCCGCCAGAACCGGGTCAACCGCCTCCTCTTCCGCCAGGCGGAGCGCATCGCCACCGGGGCCGGCTGCGGCGCGATCATGATCTTCGGGGACACCTTCGCCGGCGGGCTCCACCCGGGCGCGCTGCGCTCCAAGCTGAAGACGATCCTCGTCACTCGCTCCGCCCTCGAACTGGGGGATTCGGGCGAGGAACGGTTCCACGAGACGCTGCAGGTCCGCTCCTTCTCCAAGCAGCGGCTCGCCCAGCTCCGCAGCGCTATGCTGGTCGCGCTCACCCGCGGGGTGGTCACGTTCCGCGACCGCATCTGCTGCATCGGCGGGATCACGGGGAGCAACCAGTTCGACACGCTCGTGGTTGTCGACATCGAGCGCGAGTTCCAGACGCTGCTCACCGGCTCGACCGCCGACCTCCTCCCGCCCGACGTGAAACCGGAGGTCCTGGAGCGCGTGATCGCGGTCGCGACCGAGTTGGCGGTCGAGGGCCGCGAGGGGCGGCCCGTCGGCTGCCTGTTCGTGGTGGGGGACAGCGAGCGCGTCGGCGGATTGTCGAAGCCCCTCGTGCTTAATCCGTTTTACGGGTACAAGGAGGAGGACCGGAACATCCTCAACCCCTTTATGGACGAGACGGTGAAGGAGTTCTCGTCGATCGACGGGGCCTTCGTCATCCGGGGTGACGGGGTGGTGGAGTCCGCGGGGTCGCTGATCCAAGCGGCCGATCCCGGCCACGATCTGCCCAGCGGCTTGGGGGCGCGCCACGCGGCCGCCGCGGCGGTCAGTGTGGCGGCCGACTGCATCGCGATTGTCGTCTCTTCGAGCACCGGCCAAGTCACGCTCTTCCGGCGCGGAGTGATGCTCCCGCTGACGGAGAAACGCCGCTGAGACGCCTAGGCCCCAAACTAGCTTGGGGCTAAGGGCTTGCCAGCGCTCGCGTTGGCCGGTGCCCTCGGGGATGGCCATCCTCGGCTCCTTCGCCACCGTCCGCTCACAGGTGCCCGCCACCCCGGGTTTCGCCGCCGCCCTCGCCTATGTGGACGTCCTGCTCGCCCCCGGCTCCGCGGGCCGCGCCCGGCTGGCGGCGCTCGCGCCCGGCACCTCCGCCCGCCTTGAGCTGGGCGGCGGCGTCTTCGCGATGGAACAGGCCTACTTCAGCAAGCCCCGCGCCGAGGGGTTCTTCGAGTCCCACCGCCGCCACATCGACGTGCAGGTGGTGGTCGAGGGCGAGGAGGTGATGGAAGTGATCGACGCCAGCCGGATCGCCCCGGCCGGACCTTTTCAGGAGGAACGCGACTTTCAGGCCTATCCGCCCGCGACCGGAACACTGGTCGCGCGCTTTGGCCCTGGCGACGTGGCGGTCTACTTTCCCGCGGATGTCCACCAGCCCGGCTTGCGGGCCGGCGACGCCCCGGTCCTCGTCCGCAAGACGGTCGTGAAAGTGCCCGTCGCCTGAAGGCGCCGGTCTGGCACCGTCCCGGGCGATGAACTACCGCCACCAGTTTCACGCGGGTAACTTCGCCGACGTGGTGAAGCACGCCCTCCTCGTCGCCCTGGTGCGCGCCCTGCAGCGCAAGGACAAGGGCTGCCTCCTGCTGGACACCCACGCGGGCCGGGGCCGGTACGACCTCGCCGCCGCCGCCGCAGGGGTTTCGCTCGCCCGCCGTCCGGAATGGCCGGAGGGTCTCGGCCGCCTCGCCAGGGACGCTGCGGGGACGGAGCCGCTGGGGGACTACCTGGCCCTCGCGCGGGAGTTCGACCGGGGGCAAGGCAACCTTGCCGCGGAGCCGCGCTTCTATCCGGGATCCCCAGGGCTGCTGCGGGCGCTGCTGCGGCCGGTCGACCGGCTCGTGCTGGCGGAACGTCACCCAGCGGAATGCGCCGCCCTGCGGGCCTTCGCCGCCGGCTGGCCACGCACGGAAGTCCGGGAGGATGACGGGTACGCGCTGCTGCGGGCGCTGCTGCCCCCGCCCGAGCGTCGCGGCCTGATCCTGCTGGACCCGCCGTTCGAGGCCCCGGAGGAGTTCGCGTGGCTCGCGGCCGCAGTGGGGGAGGGGTTGCGCCGCTTTCCCACCGGGGTGTTCGCCGCGTGGTATCCGCTCACCCAGCGCGCCCGGGTGGACGAGTTCCTGCACGCGGTCTCCACCCTGAGTCCTCCGCCGTGCCTCACCGCCGAGCTCACCGTCGCGGGCGAAGCGGCCGGGCTCAAGCTCCGCGGCTGCGGGCTTCTTGTCCTCAACCCTCCGTGGGGCTTCGCGGTGGTCGCCCAACCCCTGCTGGACCTCCTTGTCCCCCGCCTCGCGCAGGCGCTCGGGGGCGAGGGCCGGCTGACGTGGCTGGTGCCCGATCGCTAGGCGGGGTTCCTGCCGTGGGCGATTGAGCCGCCAGGCGCGCCTAGGGCGGAATGCCCGGCGTGCGCCGCCGCCGGAAAGTGGGTAGCGACCCACTTGGCCCTTGATCCTGACTGGGGCGCTACTCAACCTCCTCGCATCCACCCCGGTCCGCGGCGGCTACCCCCGCCGAGGTCTGTTGGTCCCGCCGCGGGGCCGTTCCTAGGCACCCTGCTTCCCCAACCCCCCAACGTACTCACCCTACTATGACCAGTACTCCTCAGATTAGTAACGAAGGCACCGTGCCCAACGCCAGCCGGCTGTTGTGGGCGGGCTTTATGGCCATCCTTGCCGCCGGCGTCGGCTTCGCCATCCGCGGCGGCATCTTCGGCGCCTGGGCCTCCGAATACGGCTTCACCGCCACGCAGCTCGGGGCCATCGGTGGCGCCGGCTTCACCGGCTTCTGCTTCGGCATCATCATCGGTGGCGTGATCGTGGACAAGCTGGGCTACGGCAAGCTGGTTGCCCTCGCGCTCCTCGGGCATGTGCTCTCCGCGGTCGTCACCTTTATGGCGAGCACCCCGCAGAACGCCTATGATTTCCTTTATTGGGGGATGTTCATCTTCGCCTACGCCAACGGCACGCTGGAGGCGGTCGCCAACCCGCTGGTCGCGACCGTCTATCCCCAGAACCGCACGCACTTCCTCAACATCCTCCACGCCTCTTGGCCGCTCGGGATGGTGCTGGGCGCCGTCGCTTCCTACGTGCTTGGCACGGTGATGGGCTTCGGCTGGAAGGGCCAGCTGGCCTTCTACCTCGTCCCCACCATCGCCTACGCCGTGATGTTTATGGGCCAGTCCTTCCCCAAGTCGGAGGCCGCGGCCAAGGGCACCAGCTACGCGGATATGTTCAAGGACGTCGGCATCCTCGGGGCCGCGGTCGCCTGCTACCTGCTCGCCCTGTTCCTCGGTGGCGTCTTTAAGAACCCCACCATCGGCTGGGTCGCCGGCGGCGGCCTCGTTGTAGTGGTCGGCCTGCTCACCCGCTTCTCCTTCGGCTCGTTCCTGCTCTTTTTCCTCTTTGTCACGCACGCGATGATCGGCGCGGTCGAGCTTGGCACGGACGGATGGATCGAGGCCATCACCGGCAACCTCTTCACGCCGACGCAGGGCAAGATTCTCTTCATCTGGACCTCCGCCATCATGTTCGGCCTGCGCTTCTGTGCCCACTGGATCGAGACCCGCCTCGGCCTGTCCCCGATCGGCCTGCTGCTGACGTCCTCTGTCCTCGCGGTGGTCGGTCTCCAGATGGCCTCCGGGATGAATTCCTTCGTCGTCGCGCTCGTCGCCCTTGGCCTCTATGCCGTCGGCAAGACGTTCTTCTGGCCCACCATGCTGGCGGTTGTCGGTGACCGCTTCCCCCGCTCCGGCGCCGTCGCAATGTCCATAATGGGCGGCATCGGGATGCTCTCCGCCGGCCTTATCGGTGGCCCCGGCCTCGGCTACGCCAAGGACCGCTTCACCGCCGAGAACCTGAAGGCCACCAACGCCGCGGTCTACGAGGCCAACAAGGCCGCCGCCCCCTCCCAGTTCCTCTTCCTTGCGCCGGTCACTGCCGTCGACGGTTCCAAGCTCGAGGCCGCCAAGAAGGCCGGCGACAAGGGCACTCCAGAGCAGAAGGCCATCGTTGCCGCCAACCAGAAGGGCGACCGCGCCACCCTGAAGGCGGACTCGTTCATCCCACTCACAATGGCCGCCGTCTACCTGCTCCTGATGTTCTA
>VHCI01000163.1 GCA_016871775.1 Verrucomicrobiota bacterium
CGGTCGAAGCGGACCCCGCGCGCCGCGAGGCGGTCGAGGTGGGGCGTCCGCGCCTGCGGGTCGCCGTAGGCCCCGAGCAGCGTGTTGAGGTCGTCGGCGATGATGAACAGGACGTTGGGCAGCCGCGTGGGAACCGGGGCGGGCGCGGCGGCCTGGGCGGCCGGGAGCGGCAGGAGGAGGCCCGCGAGGAGCGGGAGGAGGCGGAGCGGGGGGCGCATCGGGGGGAGGAGGGGTTCAGCGGGCGGGTTGCTTCTTCTTGCGCGCCGCGGCGGGGTCGCCGGCGGCCGCGCGGTTCAGGTAGGTCGCGAATTCCCAGCGGCCCTTCCAGGCCTCCAGATAAGGGGCGTAGCCCGGGGTCTCGTACCAGTTCACCCGGCCCGGATCCGGCGGCTCCACGCGGCCGCCGGGATAGCCACCGCCCCGATGCGATCGTGAGCCGCAGCGACGGTGCCTGCGACGCGCTCCGGGCCGCCGGCATCCGCCTCCCCGCGGACCTCGGCTACGTGAGTCTCAATGTCGTCGACGATGCGCCGGGTGTGAGCGGGATTCTGCAGCCGCGCGACGTGATGGGCGCGGCCGCCGTGGATGCGCTGAACGGCCTGCTGCTCGTCAGCCAGCGCGGCCCGGGCGC
Source organism: Verrucomicrobiota bacterium (assembly GCA_016871775.1). Classification (GTDB taxonomy): domain Bacteria; phylum Verrucomicrobiota; class Verrucomicrobiia; order Opitutales; family Opitutaceae; genus ER46. Next base: position 632 of record VHCI01000163.1, read on the forward strand.
GCACGCCGTCGGCACGCACGTCGACGGCGAGTGGCACGAGGGCCGCACGCTGCGCGCCCGGCCGTAGCATCCTCGCGCCGGGCACTGCACTGTTGCAGCAACGGCACCGTTGCCGGGGCGCGCGGCGCGTGGAGATTGGCCCGGTTGCTACCCCGGCAACCCGCACGCCCCGTGCGTCCGCCCGTCTCCCTGCCTCACCCCCAGTCCATGAACTCCCTCCTGCTTGCCCGTTTGCTCCGCGGCACCGGTTTTGCCGCCGCGCTGTTTTCCGCCGTCGCCGGTCGTGCCCAGACCACGCCGGCCTCCGTCGCCAAAGACGATCCCATCGTCCTCAACCCGTTCGACGTCACCGCCGGCTCCAACAAGGGCTACATGGCGACCAACACCATTTCCGGCACGGCGATGAACACGCCGCTCAAGGACGTGCCGATGGCCATCAACGTCATCACCGCCGAGTTCCTCGCCGACAGCCTCGTGGGCAATTTCGAGCAGGCGCTCGATTACAACTCCGCCATCACGCAGACGAGCCGCCTCCCGGTCTCCAACCGCAACGACGCCTTCGCCATCCGCGGCTTCCGCAACCGCAACACGCTCGTCGACGGCGTCATCGCCGGCGAATTCATCCCGCCGCAGATGATCGACCGCATCGAGGTCGTGAAGGGCCCCAACACGCTCTACGGCCAGTCCGATCCCGGCGGCCTCATCAACGTGATCTCGAAGCGCCCGCAGGGCCGCAACCGCCTCTCGCTCGGCCTCCGCGCGGGTGACAACGGACTCTTCGGCGCCGATTTCGACGGCAACGTCGTCGCCGGCAACGGCCGCATCGGCCTCCGCATCGTCGGCGCGCACAACCGCACCGACGGCTACCGCATCATCGACGGCAATGACTCCAACTTCCTCGGCGTCGCGGGCGATGTGAAGCTCGCGAAGGACACCACCGCGCTCTTCCACGTCAGCGGCACCGAGACCGACGGCATCACGAGCCAGCGTTCCACGTTTTCCTTCGAGCTCATCCCGACCGATCTCAACGGCGACGGCCGCATCGACGGCACGCTCGTCAACGGCATGGCCGAGAACACCGCGCGCTACAACAACACCTTCCTCCCGCGCGACTACACCAGCGCGACCGACGGCACGCGCTACGAACAGGAGAGCAAGTTCCTCCAGTTCGGCCTCCGCCAGCGCCTCGGCCGCCACGCGAACATCCAGTATATGTTCGTCCGCACGGATCAGGACATGGACATGACCTTCCGCGAATACAACACGTTCAACGCCGCGGGCTCCTCCGACGCGAACCACAGCGCGCAGCTCAACTCCAACCGCACCGACGCCCACACGATCAACTCGCTCTTCACCGTCACCACCGGCCCGCTCACCCACCGTCTCCTCGTCGGCGGCCGCTACATCTGGGACCAGAGCGAGGGCGCGACGCACAGCCTGCGCACGCTCGGGCCCGGCACGGAACGCGCCACCCTCGAGCGGCTGATTTCCCAGGGCCGCCGTATCCGGCTTTTCCTGACGAAGAACGACGTCCTCTCCGGCGTGAAATACTGGCTCGACGACACGCCTACCGCCGAGGAGATGCGCACCCTCGGCACGCGCAACGGCAACGTCTACATGAGCGAGTCCCGCGTCAGCTCCGCCTATGTCTCCGACAGCATCGCGCTGCTCGACAACCGCCTCAAGCTGCTCACCGGCCTCCGCTACGTCCGCATCCGCAGCCAGTCGACCAACATCGCCGGCGCCAAGATCGGCGTGCTCAACGACCAGGACGACACGAGCTACCAGCTCGGCGCGACCTACGATCTCACCGCGCAACTCGCCGCCTACGCCAACACCGCGACCGCCTTCAACCCGAACGGCTTCGACGATATCAACGGCATCTTCTTCGACCCCGAACTCTCCCGCGCCTACGAGGTCGGCCTCAAGTTCGAGGATCTCTGGCAAGGCCGCCTCGGCGGCTCCGTATCCGTTTTCCAGATTCGCAAGGAGAACGTCCGCCGCTCCGACTACAACCCGGTCACCTTCCGCTCCGACAACGAAATCACCGACGACGAGAGCCGAGGCTGGGAAACCGAGCTGTTCTACAATCCCACGAAGAGCTGGCAGATTGTGATCAACTACAGCCGCATCGACGCGAAGGTCATCGTCAGCCGCACGCTCGCGAAAAACCTCCCGCTCGAAGGCGCGACGCCGCACCGCTTCACCCTGTGGTCGAACTACTCGGTCGATGCCGGCCCGCTCAAGGGTCTCCGCTTCGGCGGCGGCATGATCCACGCCAAGGGCCCGATCCAGCAGTTCGGCACCAGTAACAGCCAGCTCGTGCGCGAAGACGGCTACACCACCTTCAGCGTTTTTGCCCGCTATCCGGTGAAGCTCTTCGAGCAACGCGTCTCGCTCGGCCTGAACGTCGACAACCTTACCGACGTGTTCTTCATGCGCTCCCGCGCCGGCACGAACAATCCGCGCCAGATCGCGTTTTCGGCGCGCTGGGACCGATGATCGCCCGTCTCCTCGCCTGCGCAGGAGCGAGCTTGCTCGCGCTGGCGGCGCCCGCCGCATCCGCCGCGCCGGCCGCGCGGCCCAACATCATTTTCCTCCTCACCGACGACCAGCGCGACAACTCGCTCGGCGCGATGGGGCATCCGTTCGTCAAGACGCCGCACCTCGACGCGCTCCTGCGCGATTCCGTGCGTTTCCGGAACGCCTACGCGCCCACGCCGGTGTGCTCGCCGAGCCGCGTCTCGTATTTCACCGGGCTCACCGAGCGGGTGCACGGCGTCGGCTTCAGCTCCTCCTACGAGCTGACCGAAGCGCAGTGGGAGCGCACTTACTGCTAGGAAACTGGATCTTGGGGGGTTGGGCCGGGAGGGGGTTTGGGGGAGGGGCGGAGGCAAAGCCAAGGCACCCCCGTAGTCCCCCACGCCGAAAAAGGGGAGGTTGGCGTCAGTTCTCGCGGGGCGATTGGATGCGCGCGGCGGACATCAACCGGAACGTTGGGCGCAACGGGCGCCAGGAGGGGCTGGCTCGCAAACATCACGCTGCGCGTAGTCTAAGCTCCGCCTGACTCGCGGTCAACCCGCGAGTCGTTGGTCGGCGCAATCCGGCGCGTCGGGCTGGGCGAAGTTGTCGGTCGGCGTCAACTGGCCGGCCCCATCGAACCAGAACACTGGCTCGGAGTCGTTGGCATCGGGCTGGGAGAACTCGTCGCCGAACAGTTCGCCCTGCCCGGCGTCCGCCGGCGCGACTTGCGGTGGCGGAGGCAGCTCGAATCCGGTTTGGTCGAAGTCCTCGCCCGGCTCCATTACCTCCGCCCGGAACCGGATCGGCTCGTCGCGCGGCTGTGGATACGGCAGCCCGGGCGGGAAATCCGGCGGAGGGCGGGGGGTAAGGAATCTTTTTCCGGCCGAGGAGCGAAGCGGGTTGCCGGACCTGACGCGGTTCCGCCCGGCTGAACTTTTTACGAAACTTGGTTCACGATGACCTGTGACGCCCAACCCGAAACGCCCCGCGCGCTGGCCGCGGCGCTCAACCTGTCGACCGAGTCGCTCCGCCTTTACCGGAAGCTCAAGGGCGCGCCGGAGGGCTGGAACGTCGAGGAATGGCGTACCTTTCTTGACCAGCAGGGATTGGCTAGGGCGGCGAATGCCTCGCTGAACGAGCTCAAGGCGGAACTGCTTCGAGAGCAGATCTTGCTCGCACGGGCGAAAAACCGGCGGGAGGAGCAGGAGGTCGTAGATCGCGCTGTGGTCGAAGAAATGCTCGGCCTGCTGGGCCAGAAGCTAGACCTGCTGCTGCGGTTGAAGCTGGAGGTTGAATTGGGCCCACGGGTGGCGGGCAAATCCGCCGCGGAGGCCAATGTCGAAGGAGGTCTCATTTTGGACGAGATCCGCGAGGTGGTGAACGCGAATCTCGCCTGCTTCGAGACTGACGCGGTAAAGGCTTCCGCGGGCCCGTAGGCACTTCCGCCGCCAGTTTCGCCCTCGAGGCCCGGCCCACGGGTAAGGCGGGCTCTTTCGTGCCCGGTTGCGGTGGCGGCATTCGCTGACCTTGAGGCCGCCCGGGAGCTTTTGCACGGCTTGGCGGAGGCACCGGATCAGAACTGAGGAGGGCGGGCGCGTGATCGTCTGAGCACCGCACTCCGCGCCGACAGCGGCACCGCTTCACTTGCTGGCGTGTTCGCGTGCACACGTCCGGGCGGTTGGCGCTCTTTCTACGCTCCGAAGTGCAACGAGCTCGAAAAACCCGGACACAAACCGGACACACGAATCAATGACACGGCTTTTTCGTCTCGTTTTTCGCCTCCCTCGCCTCGCTTCTCGCTCTTATTTAGGAGCTTAGAAAATGGGGCGGCCAACGGGATTTGAACCCGCGACCCCAAGATCCACAAAAATTGTGGCATTACCGCATTAGCTCATTCGCGCACAAAGGGTTGGGCGAAATTGCGGCGACACATTTTGGCCGATCAGGTTGGTAAATTTCCAACCTGACCGAGGGGTGAAGGTGTCGGGAGAATTCGGACCCGAGTGCTACACCGTCCGACTCCAACTTCATCCGTGTCCGTGAATTTCGTCTTTCCTCCGGTAGTTTCCGGACACGATTCAATCACTCCTCTTCGTATCGTTGCGATATATACGGAGAACCCTCAGGACTCCTTCCCCGATGGGTGAACGGGTCACACTAGGGTTGCCCTAATTTGACGGACACGGGTTCGGGGACCAAACGAAGGAACCCGATGAAAACCCAGATCAGCAAACCCTCTGCCGGCAAGACGCTCTTTACGGCGGAGTACAAGGAGGAGGCGGTGAACCACTGGAAGGAGAGTGGCCGCAGCGCGGCCACGGTGGCGGCGGAGCTCGGCATCCGGGCACCGCTGCTTTACCGCTGGGCCAAGCAGCTTCGGCTGACCGCCCAGCAGGGCGGTCAGCCGGAGCTGAAGACGGCGGCCCGTGTGGCGGCCCTGGAAGGGCGGATCCGGCAGTTGAGCGAGGAAAACGCGAAGCTGTTGGAGCAGCGTGAAGTCCTAAAAAAATCGCTGGGCATCCTCTCCGAAGTGCCGCCGAGAGGTATGCCCGGATCGAACAGATGAGCGGCGAGTACAACGTGGAGTGGTTGTGCGAGGCCTTGCTGGTCTCCCGCAGCGGCTATTACGACTGGCGGCATCGGCGACGATCGCCGGGGCCCCGGGAGCGCGAGAATCGTGCGCTTCGGGCCCGGATCCGGGAGGAGTTTATCCGCCATCGGGAAGCCTACGGCAGCCCGCGCTTGGCGCGCGTGCTGGGCCGGCGCACCAGCCGCAACCGGATCGCGCGGCTGATGCGCCAGGAGCGCCTCTGGGCCCGGCAGCGCTCCAAGTTCCGGGTCCCGACGACCGACAGCCGGCACTCCGAGCCGATCGCGCCCAACCGGCTGTCCGCCGTGCAGGCGCAACGCCAGGACCAGGTCTGGGCGACCGATGCCACGTCCATCCTCACGGGCGAAGGCTGGCTTTATCTCGTGGCCCTGCTCGACCTCCACACGCGGCGAGTCGTGGGCTGGGCGATGGACCGGCACTTGGACGCGGCGGTCGCCGTGCGGGCCTTGCAGATGGCCATCACGCAACGGCGGCCGGCCCCGGGGCTGATCGTCCACTCGGACCGCGGCACGCAGTTTGCCAGTGCCGCGTTCCGCGGCGTGCTGGCCCGCCACGGCCTGTGCGCCTCGATGAGCCGGAAAGG
>VHCI01000164.1 GCA_016871775.1 Verrucomicrobiota bacterium
GAAGCAGACGCCGAGGAAACCCGCGACGTCAGGCAACCCGAAGGTGCGGACCGCGAAGTCCCGCGGGTCCGCGAAGATCTCGATATGCGTCGGCCGTTGCAGCACCGCGCCATACTTGGCCGCGAGGGTGTCGTGCGCCCGCCGCAGCAGCGCGACCACCCGCGGGCCGTAAACGGCGACCTCCGGCGCGGCCATCCGGACGACGAAGTCCTCGTTCGCGAGGGTGGCGTACTTGTCCATCGTGTCGCGGAGCGTGACCAGGTTGAAGGCCTCCACGTCGTACTGGTCCCGCTCGTGGACGGCTTGGGCAAGCGCCCAGCCCTCGGCGTGCTCGCCGAGCCGGAGAAGGTCGCTGGCGAGACGGGCCTTGGCCGGCAGGAATCCCGGGTCCGAGGCGAGGGCCTTCCGCTGATAGGCCGCGCCCTCGGCGAAGCGGTATTTGGCGGACAGTTCCTCGCCGATGAGCGAGTCGACACGCGGGTTGCCCGGCCAAGCGGCCAAAGCCTTGGTACGCGCGAAATGTTCCGCCACGGGATCATGGCGCAAGTGGGCGAGCACCGCGCGATAGGCCCACGCCTCCGGGTGCCCCGGGTGGATGTCGAGCACCGCGGCGATCTGCTTTTCCGCGTCGGCGTAGGCCTCGGCGGAAAGGTGGTTGTCCACGGTGTGGAGCAGGGCGGGCACGAGGCGCGGGTTGCGCTCCAAAGCGGCGGCAAGGGCGGCCTGCGCCACCTTCCGGTCGCTCTCGGCGTAGGCCCGGGCGCGGCCAGCGTGTAGGTCAGCATCATCGGGCAACTGCTTGAGCCCTTCCTCAAATGCGCGGGCGGCGAGGGCGTAATCGTGCTTCTCGAGGGCAAGCTCGCCGCGGGCGAGGTAGACGTCGCGAAGGCGCGGGTCGGCCTTCTGAGCGGTAGCGTAGACCTTCTCGAGGACCTCCTTCGGATCGGCGCCGAGCAACAGGGCGGCGCGGCCAAAGATGACGAGATCCGGCGGCGAACGGTACATCCACGGGCTGTTGCGGACGGCCTGGCGCACCTCCTCGAGGCGGGCCTGGGCCTCCTCGGGCCGGCCATTGGCGAAGGCGACATCGCGGCCGAGCCAGCGGAGTCGCAGGCTGCGAGCGTCGCGCCCAAGCGCTTCCTGCAGCGCCGCGTCGGCCTCGGCCAGGCGGCCGGTGGTCAGCAACGCGCGGATGAGCAACAACGACCACTCGGTGTTGCCAGCGCCCTCCCGCAGCTCGGCTTGGGCTGCGCGGATGACTTCCGGGTAACTGCCACGCAGCAGCCGCTCCCGAGCGCCGGCCAGATCGGCGCCGCGGCCCCCCCCGAGGAACGCGGCTAGCCCGAGCGCTAAACCCGCCCGCCGGAGGAAAGCCGGCTGGGCCGGGCCGGGGAGAGTTGGGAAGCGGCGCATTGCGAGGAAATTCGATTCGGCGGTTTCGCGAAGAAACGCGCGCCTTGGAGTACTGAAGGGGCCGGCGGCGGAATTCTCAAGCCCCGCGGCGCAACTTTCTACCGCCGCGCGGCCGCGGCAGCCGTCCCTTGACACGGCCCGCGCCCGCGCCCGACCATCCGCCGCGTGAGCCGATCCTCCCCGCGCGAACACTTCCGTTCCTTCCTTGCCAAGCGGGGCCTGCGCGCGACCAACCAGCGGCTCGCCATCCTCGACGCCGCCCTCGCTCAGCGCGAGCATTTCACCGCGGAGCAGCTCCTCGAGTACGCGCGCGACATCGACGACTCAGTTTCGCGCGCTACCGTCTACCGCGCCCTGCCCATCCTCACGGAATGCGGGCTGCTGCGCGAGGTGGACATCGGCAGCGGCGAGAAATTCTACCGTACCCACCGGGAGGGGGATGACATCCAAGTAGCGCAGGTCGTGTGCATCGACTGCGACCGAATCTTCGAGATCAGCGCCCCCTTCATGTCGTGGTACGGCAACACCGTGTCGTCGAAGCTCGGCCTCACCCCGGTGAACCAGCGCCTCCAAGTGAGCGCGCGCTGCGACGCCCTGCGCGACACCGGCCAGTGCGCCCGGCGCGGCCGTCCCTAAGGCCCGATGAAACGCCCTCCCGCCGACGCTGAGTTCGAGGTCCGCTTCTTCGAGTCTATCCTTCGCCGCGAGCCCGGTTACGGGCGAGTGGTAGAAATTCTCGGTGCGCTCTACACCCGCTTGGGGCGCATCCCCGATGGATTGCGGATGGACCGCCGAATGGTGCGGCTCGAGCCGGACAACGCCACCGCATACTACAACCTCGCCTGCAGCCTCGCCCTGACGCGGCGCCGCACGGCGGCTCTCCGCGAACTCCGGCGCGCCCTCGCCCTCGGGTACGACGACTTTCGCTGGATGCAGCAGGACCCAGACCTCGCCTCGTTGCGCGACGAACCGGAGTTTCGTGCCCTTTTCCCCGCGGTCGGGAAAACCCGCGGCGGGCCGCTCAGCTGAGCAGCGCGCCGTAAGCGGATGCGTCCAACAACGCCCCGGCCGCTGCGGGAACTGCCGGCTTGAGGCGCAGCATCCACCCCGCGCCGTAGGGCTCGCGGTTCACCGTTTCGGGCGCACCGTCGAGGGCCGGATTGACCGCGACGACCGTGCCCGCCACCGGCGCGTAGAGGTCGCTGGCCGCCTTGACCGACTCCACCACCCCAAAAACCGCGCCGGCGGCGAGCACCGCGCCGACCTTGGGCGACTGGACGTAGGTGATGTCCCCAAGCGAATTTTGCGCGTAGTCCGTGATGCCGATGGTGACGGTGCCATCGGGCTCGGGGCGGACCCACTCGTGGGACTTGGCGTAGCGGAGATCAGCGGGGACGGAGCTCATAGGGAAAGGAAATCAGGTGCGGCCGAGCGGGACGAACGGCGGGCGGACCAGCTGCAACGCCACGGTGACACCGCGCACGCCGACCGCCAGCGGCGCCGCCGCGGCCGCGGTCTCGACCAGAGCGGATCCGATCGCCTCCTGCAGGATCGGGGAGAGCGTGCCGGAAAGGACCTGTCCGACCGCGGCCCCGGACGCGTTCAGGACCGGGGACTCGGGCCGCAAAATACGGCGATCGCCGGTGCGGAAGTAGACCACTCGGCGCGGGGAACCGCAGCGCTTCTCGGCCACAAGAGAATCGCGCCCGATAAAGTCGCAGCCCTTGTCGAGCTTGACTGTCCAGCCTAGGCCAGCCGCCAGCGGGGAGAACGCGGGGCTTAACTCGTGCCCGTAAAGCGGGTAACCCGCCTCGAGGCGCAGGCTGTCCCGCGCGCCGAGGCCCGCGAGCTCAAGCCCGTGGGGCGCGCCGGCCGCCAGCAGGGTCTCGGCGAGGCGCACCGCATACCTCGCCGCGTGGTACAACTCGAAGCCATCCTCGCCCGTATACCCCGTGCGGCTGAGCACGCAGGGCACGCCGGCGATCTCGCCCGTGGCGAAGTGGTAGTAGCCGATCCCCGAAAGGTCTGTCGTCGTGAGCTCCTGCAGAATCGCCGCCGCGCGCGGCCCCTGCAGGGCCAGCAGCGCAGTCTCCGCGGAGCGGTCCGCGACCATCACATCGTGGCCGGCGGCTTGCTTCCGAATCCAGTCGAGGTCGCGCGCGAGGTTGCCCGCGTTGACGCACAGAAAGAAATTATCCGCGGCCCGCTGATAGACGAGGAGGTCGTCAACCACCCCGCCGTCCGGGAAGCACATCGGGCTGTAGAGCACTCGACCGGGAAAGAGGCGGGCGACGTCGTTCGTGACGAGCCGGTTGAGGAAGGCCGCCGCCCCAGGGCCGCTTACGTCGACCTCCCCCATGTGGCTGACGTCGAAGAGACCCGCCGCGCGGCGGACGGCGCGGTGTTCCTCGAGGATGCTGCGGTACTGCACGGGCATCTCCCAGCCGGCGAAGTCGACGAGGCGGGCCCCGCGCGCGGCGTGAAATTCGCGCAGTGGGGTACGTTGCAACTGGGTCATCGAAGGCCACGTTGCGTCCGCGGGACGTCGGGCGGCAAGGCCGAAGTCAGCGGCGGGGGCGGCTCGCGAAAATCCGCGCGCGCGGCAAGGGTCCGGCTTGCCTTTCCGCCCGCAGGTCGTGCACAACCGTTCCTAGTCGTCGTCCCCGGCGGCTCCCTCCCCTCGCCTCGAACCCTTTACCCATGAGCGCCCATAACGCCCCGTCGTCCCAAACCAACCGCCCCGAATACACCGCCGCCTTTTTAGTCCTCCGCCTCTGGCTGGGCCTGCGGACTTTGTTCGCGGGCTTCGAGAAGTTCGAGAGCGGGGGCTCTTTCTCTTTCGAGAACTACTATAAGAATATGGCCCGGATGGCCGGTGGCATCTCGGGCGCGTCAATTTTACCCCTCTGGGCCACTAAGACCTTCGCGTTCTTTCTCGGCTACCTACTGATCGCCTTCGGCCTTAGCCTGCTGGTCGGTTTTAAGACCCGCTGCACGCTCTTCTTCACCGGCCTGCTCTACACCGGCCTTTCCTTCGGCCTGATGGCCGTGCAGGAGGGCGAGGGCGTCGCCTGGCTGGGCGTGCACGTCGCGCTGGTCGCGTTCGCCCTCGTGCTGGTCCGGCACAACCGGTTTGCGCTTTCGTCCGAGCAGGATAATTAAACCACTCTGTTTCAATATGGCCGACCTAATCCCGTTTACCCGCCGCAGCTTCCTCAGCACCAGCGCCAAGCTCAGTGCAGTAGCTGCGACCGCTCCCTACATCTCCCGGGCCGCGGAGGTGGGCGCCAAGGGCGCTGACACGCTCAACGTGGCCATCATCGGCTGCGGCGAGGAAGGCCGCATCCTCGCCAACGCCGCGATGCCCATCCCGGGCATCCGCTTCGCCGCGGTATGCGACATCTGGCCGTACAACCTCACCCGCACCGAACGCCTGCTTAAGAAGTTTAACCACCCGGCGCAGCCCTTCGAGGATTACAGAGACCTCCTCGCCAACGTGAAGGATCTCGACGCGGTGCTCATCGCGACTCCGGACTTCATGCACGCCGAACAGACGGTTGCCGCCCTGAAGGCCGGCAAACACGTCTACTGCGAGAAGCTGATGTCCAACACGGTGGAGGGGGCGCGCTCGATGGTGCTCGCCGCCCGCGACGCGAAGAAGCTGATGCAGGTTGGCCACCAGCGCCGCAGCAACCCCCGGTACCAGCACGTCCGCGAGAAGATCATCCGCGAGGGCAAGCTCCTTGGCCGCATCACCAACATCAGCGGCCAGTGGCACCGCGCCGTCACGGACGACTTCGGCTACCCGAACGGCCAAGCGATCCCGGAAGCGAAGCTGCAGAAGTACGGCTACGCCAGCATGCACGAGTTCCGCAACTGGCGCTGGTTCCGCAAGTACGCGGGCGGCCCGGTGTCCGACCTCGGCGCGCACCAGATCGACATTTACAACTGGATGCTCGGGGCCAACCCAAGCTCCTGCATCGCCTCGGGTGGCGTCGATTACTACAAGAACCACGAGTGGTACGACAACGCGTACATCATCTTTGAGTACCCGACCAAGGCTGGCCTTGTCCGCGCCCAGTACCAGGTGCTCACGACCACCAGCGCCGGCGGCGGCTACCACGAGTATTTTATGGGCGACGAGGGCGCGCTCAAGATGTCCGAGAACCCGCGCTTCACCAAGCTGTACCGCGAGGCCCGCGCTCCCGAGTGGGAGCCGTTCGTCGCGAAGGGCTACATCCTTAAGCCCGAGACCGGCGAGGGCGCCGCCGCCCCGGTTAAGCCGTGGGAAAAACCGGGGGTCAAGAAGCTAGGGGGACCCGCCCCCCGCGGCGCCACCGTCGACGTCCGCGAAACCGCCCAACTCTCCGCCTGGGACATTCCCGTCACCCTCAACAAGGCGATCCACCAGCCGCACCTCGAGAACTTCTTCGACGCGATCCGCAAGGGTACGCCGTTGAGCTGTCCCCCCGACGAGGCCTTCGCCTCGGCAGTGACCGTCCTAAAGGTCAACGAGGCCATCGCCGCGAAGAAGGAGCTCTCCTTCAGCCCGCAGGACTTCGTTGCCTGAGGCCGCCGGCCCGCCGCCCCCAGGGTCCCGCGGCCCGGGGGAATTTTCCCCCTTCGCCAAGCCCCCTGTCCCGCGTCTTTCCTCCTCCCCTCCTATGCACTCCCGCCACTTCCCCCTCCTCCTCTCCGCCCTGATCGGCGCGACCGCCTTCGCCGGCGCCCCCGGCAAGGTGCCCCTCGCCGTGGAGTACCCGAAGCCGCTCTTCGCCGGCACGCCCCGCCCGATCTCCCTCTCAAACCTCGAGCCCGCCGGCGTCAAGCGGCCCGACATTATGGTCTCAGCTGAGTCCAAGCTGCTCTCGCGCGGCAAGAAGGTTACCAGCAGCGACTCCCTCCCCGTCATCGG
>VHCI01000165.1 GCA_016871775.1 Verrucomicrobiota bacterium
CCGCGCACGGTGCCCTTGAAGCCGTTGAAGCTGGCCTCGTCCGGCGAGCGTTCCGGGTGCAGGGTACGGAAGGCGTCGATCCAGCGCACCCAGGAGGCCTCCGGCGGGTCGACCAGCACCTCGAAGGCGGGGGTGTCCTCGGAGATGTTGAAGTCCCCGGTGAGCACGGCCGGGACCCCCGCGGCGACCGGGCCGAGGCGTTCCGAGAGCACCCGGGCGGCCTCGCGGCGCGCGACCTGCCCGCGATGGTCGAAGTGGGTGTTGGCGAACACCAGCTCCCGGCCGGTGGGGGTCTCGCGCAGGCGCACCCAGGTGCAGATGCGGGGCAGCGCGGCGTCCCAAGACTTGCTGCCGGGGACGTCGGGAGCGGTCGAGAGCCAGAACGTGCCGCCGGCGACGCGGATGAAGCGGTCCCGCCGGTAGGCGAGCGAGGAGAACTCGCCCTTGCGGCGGCCATCGTCGCGGCCGACGCCCTCGCTGGTGAGTTCCGGGAAGCGGGCCGCGAGAGCGTCGAACTGGAAATCGAGCACCTCTTGGTAGCCGATCAGGTCGGGCTGGAAGCGGGAGATTACCTCATAAACCAGGTCGGTGCGGCGGGGCCAGGCGTTGTCGCCGTCGGGGGCGGTACCGTAGCGGATGTTGAAGGACATCACCCGGAGGGGGGCGCCAGCGGTGGGGGCGGCGGCCGCGAGGGGAACGGCGAACAGGGCGAAGAGCAGGGTGGCGGAGCGCATTCCCGATGCGGGCGCTGGGCGCGCGGGAAGGCAAGTCGGGGCGGGGCGGCCGGATTTCTGCTTGCCGTCCGGGAAAATCCTCCCGTACTCCCCCACCCCCGCGTCGCCGTTTCCTCCGTCGAAGCGGGCGTCAGATGCCCAGGTGGTGGAACTGGTAGACACGCAGGTCTCAGAAGCCTGTGCTTAATCGCATGGGGGTTCGAGTCCCCCCTTGGGCACCAACGCCGCGATTTACCCCGATGCGTCAGGAAACTTCACGATACCTTACGCCAACAGACTGTACCGGCGGAAACGATGAGGCCCCTTCAGGAAACTACGCTCCCAACCTCGTCAAGAGCTTCCGCCCCGCGCCTGTCAAATGGGCTCGTGGCCCTGCTGTGCCTGTTCGTCTTCCCCACCGCCGCGCCCGCCGCCGGCCGGCCCAATGTCGTCTATATCCTGGCCGACGACCTCGGCTTCGGCGACGTGAGCATCCTCAACCCCGAACGCGGCCGGATCCGCACCCCCCACCTGGACGCGCTGGCCCGCGCCGGCACGATCTTCACTGACGCCCACAGCAGCTCCTCGGTCTGCACCCCCACCCGCTACGGCCTCCTCACCGGCCGCTACGCCTGGCGCACCCGCCTCCAACGCGGCGTCCTCGACGGGGCCGATGACGACCCGCTCATCGCCGAGGGCCGGCTCACCGTCCCCGCCTTCCTCCGCCGCCACGGCTACGCCACCGCCGCCATCGGTAAATGGCACCTCGGCTTCCGCTCCAAATACCCGCCCGGCGCCTCCACGCCCGCCCCGAAGGAGCAGGGCAAACGCCGGATGGGCGAGGCCGGGCTGCCCGTCGGCGCCCGCATCCTCGGCGGACCCACCACCCGCGGCTTCGATTACTTCTGGGGCTGTTCCAACGCCCGCACGATGTCGGGCCTGATCGAGAACGACCGCGTCATTGAGAACCTGCCGCCCGCCGAGATGCTCCCCCGCCTCGGTCGCCGCGCGGTGGACTACATCACGGAGCGCGGTCCCGCGGCCCGGGCCGGCCAGCCGTTCTTCCTCTACGTCCCCCTCACCTCGCCCCACACCCCCATCCTGCCCTCCCCTGAGTGGAAGGGCCGCAGCAGCCTCGGCGACTACGCGGACTTCATCCTGCAGACCGATGCGGTGGTCGGGGACCTCCTCGCCGCCCTCGCGGCGCAGGGCCTGGCCGAGAACACGCTCGTGATCTTCACCGCGGACAACGGGTGCTCGCCGCAGGCCGGCACCGCCGAGCTGGAGGCCAAGGGGCATTTCGCGAGCGCCGCCCTCCGCGGCTACAAGGCGGATATCTGGGAGGGCGGGCACCGGGTGCCGTTTTTCGCCCGCTGGCCCGGGCGCGTGCCCGCGGGGCGGACCAGTGACCAGCTCATCTGCCACACCGACCTCCTGGCTACGATGGCCGACCTGCTCGGGGAACGGCTGCCCGACGACGCCGGCGAGGACAGCGTGAGCCTCCTGCCCGCCCTGCTCGGCCGGGACCGCGCGCCGCTGCGCGAGGCGGTCGTGCACCACTCGATCCACGGGGCCTTCGCGATCCGCCAGGGCGCGTGGAAGCTCGCCTTCGCCCCGGGCTCGGGCGGCTGGGGCAAGCCCGGGGACGCCGAGGCCCGGCGCGCCGGCCTGCCGGCGGCGCAGCTCTACGATCTGGCGCAGGACCTCGCCGAAAGCCGCAACCTGCAGGCCGAGCAACCCGCGGTCGTCGCGCGCCTGACCGCGCTGCTGGAGGGCTACGTGACGCGGGGCCGCAGCACCCCCGGCGCGCCGCGCCCGAACGACGTCCCGGTCTCCTGGCGCGAACCCGCGCGCGCGCCGGCGCGTTGAGGGCGGCTTTTGCCGTATCCACTCGCCCTCCGAATGCGTCAGACCTCCCGCGCCCTTTCCCCCTCTTCCCGCCCAATGCTCCTCTGCCGCTTGTCACTGGCCCTCGGCCTCGCCCTCGCCCCCCTCTCGGGGCGCGCCGCAGGCCCCGCCATCCCCCAGCCTAATGTCCTGTTCATCCTCGCCGACGACTACGGCATCGGGGAGGTCGGCTGCTACGGCTCCGACAACTACCGGACGCCAAACTTGGACGCCCTCGCGCACGCCGGCACGCGCTATACCCACGCCTACACCATCTCCCTCTGCGGGCCCTCCCGCGCCCAGATCCTCACCGGCCGCTATGGCTTCCGCACCGGGGGCAGCAACCAGGACGCCGTCGGCCGGATCCCGCCGGACCGGGAGAAGCTCATCCCAGCCGTGCTCAAGCCGGCCGGCTACGTGTCGACGATGATCGGCAAGTGGAGCCAGTTCTCCCGCCAGCCCTCTGACTTCGGCTTCGACGACTACCTCCGCTACGCCGGCAGCGGCGCCTACTGGAACACGCAGAACAAGGTGAGGACCTACGTGGTCAACGGCCGGACCCGCCCGCTGCGCGACCGGGAGTACATGCCCGACGTGATGCACCGGCACCTGGTCGACTTCATCACGCGCCACCGCGACCGGCCCTTCTACGCCCACTACTCGCTCTCGCACGTCCACGGCGACATCCTGCCCACGCCGGACAGCGCCCCCGACAGCAAGGATCATTACGGCGACAACGTCCGCTACATGGACAAGCTCATCGGGCAACTGATCGCGGAGCTGGACCGCCTGGGGCTGCGCGAGCGGACGCTGGTGATTTTTTTCGGCGACAACGGCTCGGCTAACCCCCGGGCCGCCCGGGCAACCATCGGCGGCCGGGCGCTGGCCGGGGCGAAGGGCTCAATGCTCGAGGGCGGGGGACGAGTGCCGATGATCGTGAGTTGGCCAGGAACGGTGCCCGCCGGGCGGGTTGCGGCCGACCTCGTAGATTCGAGCGACTTCCTGCCGACGTTCGCCGAGCTGGCCGGCGCCCCGTTGCCGCCGAACACCGTGATTGACGGCCGCAGCCTGGCGGCGCAATTCCGCGGAGTGGGCGAGGGGCCGCGCTCTTGGGTGTTCCACCAGCTCGCGCGCAACTGGTACGTGCGCGAGGCGGGTTGGAAGTTAAACCAGGCCGGGGAGCTCTTCGATATGAGTGACGCCCCGTTTGTGGAGCGGCCGGTGGCGCGCGGGGCGGAGACGCCCGACGCGCTGGCGGCCCGCGGCCGGTTGGAGGCGGCGTTGGCGCAGCTGGATCCTGCCGGGGGCATCCCAGACACCGGCGATGAGTCCGGCCGTCACGCGAAGAATGTGGAGTCCCGCAAGAAGCGCGAGCGCGTGAAGTGACCCAAGCGCAAACCTGAGCCCGACGGGCCAACCCTTACCTTCTTGGAGGAGCCTGGGTAAAGGATCCCGGTGGCGGACGCGCGGTCCGCTCCGAGGCCTCCGCCTGCGTTTACCTGAGCGAAGCGGCTCGGCTAAATCCATCCGCGGCATGCAAGCCAGCACAAGGCCCATTCGGTCTCTGGGCGCCCGAAGGCGGACCGGTGTACAGGCCCGTCACGCGGTGACATCCGGACCTTAAAATCACCTCCGATTGCATCCCAATTGAGGTATCAGGCGTAACCCTCCTGCCCTTCACGCGAACACCGAGTCCGCGGCGAATGGGCCTTCGATCTACAACCCAACCTATGAAACTCCGCACTTCGCTGCTCTCGCTGGCCCTCTGGGCCGTTTCCGTCACCGGCCTCACGGCCGCCGCCCCCGCCACCGTCGTCGATATAGCCGTCGGCTCTAAGGATCACACCACCCTCGTCGCTGCGGTCAAGGCCGCCGGCCTGGTTGAGACCCTGAGCGGCAAGGGCCCCTTCACGGTCTTCGCCCCGACGAACGCCGCGTTCGCCAAGCTGCCCGCCGGCACGGTCGAGAATCTGCTTAAACCCGAGAACAAAGCCAAGCTGGTAGCCGTGCTCACCTACCACGTCGTCCCCGGCAAGGTGATGGCCAAGGACGTGAAGGCCGGCGCCGTGAAGACGGTGAATGGCAAGGAAGCGACCCTCGCCACGGCGGGCGGCGTCACGATCAACGGTGCGAAGGTGGTCGCGGCCGACCTAGCGGCCGGCAATGGAGTGGTCCACGTCATCGATACGGTTATCCTGCCCTGACCAAGGCCACTGGCAGGTCTCGGACGAGACGGCTTAGCTTCCTCGAAGAGTAGGCCTCTCGCCCTAAACACCGCCAGGCAATGCCGTTCCGCTCCCGCGGAACGGCTTTTTTGCGTCCATATCCCACCATCGCAGCCCCAAAGAACCACCCCGCCGGCGGAGAGTGCGGATCCGGGCGGCCCGCTTTCCCCTTGCGCCATCCCCGGCAACCCCGTTCGAAAAGGCCGATAACGTGCTTTCTCCCCAAGCTCGTTTGGCCATTGCTTGGTACAACCGTGGGCTTGACGGCGGCTGACCCACCCACCCCGACCGGCTCCCGCGTTGAGCCCCTCACGCTCCCCCTGCGGCTCTCGATGACCGCCAACAAGGTCATCGCGGCGCTCGGCCCGCCGCGGTTGGACAACCGCGCCTTCGGCGGAGGCATCGGCTACCCGGGTCTCCGGATGCTGTTCGACGCCACCGGCCGGGGGATCAGGGCCCTCACGATCGAGGGCGGCGCCCGCCTCGCGTCAGGGATCGGCGTCGGCACCGCGCTCGCGCGCGTGCAAGCGGAGTACCCGGGCGGGACGGTGGTCTAGGACAGCTACGACGCCACCGGCCGGGCAATACGCCTTTTCCTTTCGCGCTCTCGCAGGCGCCGTGGATCGGATCGTCATCCGGCCAGCCGACCGGCGCTTCGCCAGCCTGACCTCCGCCTCGCCGAACGCGGCCCCAACACCCGCACCCGCGCTCCACGCGCTCGCCGGGAAGTGGAGCGACCCGCACAACCCGAAAACGCTCGAGATCTTCCCGGACGGACGCTACCGCACGGGCGCGGCGGCGCGGGCCGAGTCACCGCCTCCACGGCCGGGCTCGTGTTCTCCGGCGTGCTCGCGGCCTGGGATTAGGCCCGCGCCTCCCTTAGGACGAATCCACTCCCACCTCCAAGCGCGATCTGATTTTCTCCTTTAATCCTCCCTCACTGACGCTCCGGTAATCCTTCGATTATCTTGGTAACTTACTTATGGTTTCCCGGTGCGGAGCGAATGGTTACCGAAGGATACTCGAATGATTCAAGTTGGCATCTCGAAGGCACACCGAACCCAAACGCCTCCGGCACCGGCCGCGTCCCACCCTGTTCCCCTCGCGTCGAAGGCCGCAGCCCGCCGAGGCCTTGCCCCCCCGCTCAGTTCTGCTCGATCCGGTCGTCCGGCAGGTTGCCCTGCAGCCTCCGCCGCAGGCGCAACGCCTCAATCTCTCGGCGTAAAATACTGCCCAGCAACGATAACCGCCGATTCACATCAAGGATCTCCAATAAGCGCTGCCGAAGGTCTGCGTCGTCACACAGGCTCGCCGCCGCGATGTCCACGAAAGCCTCTGGGTCATCGACAGTTTTTAGGAAGGACGCCATCTCGCCCTCGCCCTTACCGGCCAGACGCAACTTAACCCCGATCAGCCGCGACAACTCCCGGCGCAGGGCTTCGTTGGCCTCCGGCGTCGCCCCCGCTTCGCTCGCCAAAGC
>VHCI01000166.1 GCA_016871775.1 Verrucomicrobiota bacterium
ACGTGGTGAGCATCGCGGCCTGGTGCTGGGCACTGACGAGGCGCTGCGCTAGCCGGGCGCGCAGGGGGGAAAGCTTGCGGCGTGTCTGGCGGGCGGCCGGGGCCGCGGACGTCGCGGGCGCAGCCGGCGCGGGGGCTGGTGCGGCGGGGGCCGCGGGCGAAGCGGCCGCGGCGGCGAGCAGGTCTCCCTTGGTGACGCGGCCAGCCTTGCCGGTGCCGCTGACCTTCGCAGGGTCGAGGCCGGTTTCCGCGGCCACGCGTCGGACGGCGGGCGATCCCGTCGCGGGAACTGCGGCGGCGGCCGGGGTGGGAGCGGGGTTTGTGGCGGTTGCGCCGACCTCGATCGTGGCGACGACTTGGCCGATGCGGACCTCATCGCCGGCCTTGACCGCGATGCGGATCACCCCGGCCGCCTCCGCCGTTGCCTCCGAGGTGATCTTGTCGGTCTCCAGCTCAAACAGCGGCTGGTCCCGGCGCACGGTGGCGCCATCCGCGGCGTGCCACTTGGCGAGGACTCCGGACGTGATGGACTCGCCCATAGGAGGAATCTTGACGGGTAAGGTGGTCATCGGGGGGCTCAGATCGTGAAAGCCTGCTTGAGGAAGGCGGCGAGTTCGAGGCGGTGCAGCGCGAGGGTGCCGACGGCGGGGGAGGCGGAGGCGTCGCGGCCGGCGTAGAGCGGTTTGCGGCCGAAGATCGTCTCCAGTTGAGGGCTGATCCAGGTCCACGCGCCCATGTTCTCGGATTCCTCTTGGGCCCACACCAGCTGGGCGGAGCCGTACTTGCGGGCGATGGCTCCCAGCTTTTGCCGGTGGAGCGGGTAGAGTTGCTCGAGGCGCACCAGCGCGGTGTCGCCGTGGTCGTGCTTGTTCCGGTGCTCCGCGAGGTCGTAGTAGACCTTGCCCGAGCACAGGATGAGGCGCTTGACCCCGGCAGGGGCGCCGGGGTGGAGCGGGTCGTCGAGAATCTCCTGGAAAGCCCCGGTGGACAATTCCTCGAGCCGGGAGGTGGCGGCCGGGTGGCGGAGGAGGGACTTCGGCGACATCACGATGAGAGGTTTCTTCACGTCGCGCTTCACCTGGCGGCGCAGGGCGTGAAAGAAGTTGGCGGGACTCGTGATATTCGCTACTTGAATGTTATCCTCGGCGCAGAGCTGAAGGAAGCGCTCGAGGCGGGCGGAGGAGTGTTCGGGGCCTTGGCCCTCGTAGCCATGCGGGAGCAGGAGCACAAGGCCGCTGGTGCGGTGCCACTTC
The DNA here is from genome assembly GCA_016871775.1 of Verrucomicrobiota bacterium. Lineage (GTDB taxonomy): Bacteria > Verrucomicrobiota > Verrucomicrobiia > Opitutales > Opitutaceae > ER46. The sequence continues at coordinate 1,253 of VHCI01000166.1, forward strand.
GATTCGCCCGCGGCAAGGAACTGGTCGATCACGACCTGGGCGCCGTTGGCGAAGTCGCCGAATTGGGCCTCCCAGATGCACAGCAGTGCGGGGAAATCGAGGGAATAGCCGTAGTCGAAGGCGAGCACGGCGGCCTCGGAGAGGAGGCTGTTGTAGACGCAGAACCGCGCTTGGTCGGGGGCGAGCCGATGGAGCGGCGTGTGGGTCGCGTTCGTCGCCATGTCGTGGAGCACGGCGTGCCGGTGGCTGAAGGTGCCACGTTCGCAGTCCTGCCCGCTGAGGCGAACGGGGATGCCCTCGAGCACGAGCGTACCGAAGGCGAGCGCCTCGGCGAAGCCCCAGTCGATCGGGCCGCCGCCGTGGAAGGCGGCCGCGCGCGCGTCCAGGAAGCGGCGAATCTTGGGGTTGGGGCGAAAGCCCTCCGGCAGCGTCGTCAGCCCGGTCGCGGCACGCGCGAGGAGTTCGGGCGCGGCGCCCGTGGGGACAGGAGTGAAATGAAAATCCGGCTGGAACACGGCGGTGGAGCCGGCGAAACGTCGGGCCTCGGCGGCGGCGGCGCGGCGGGCGGACTTCGCCGTCTCGCTGGCCTTAGCCTTCTCCAGGTGCTTCTCGAGCGCCTCGGAATACTCCGTGCGGATCGCCTCGGACTGGGCCTCGCTGACGACGCCCGCCGCGGCGAGCCGCCGCGTGAGCACGGCGGAGATCGGGGGGTGGCTGGCGATGCGCCGATAGAGGAGGGGCTGGGTGAAGGCGGGCTCGTCGGTCTCGTTGTGCCCGTGCTTTCGGTAGCACACCAAATCGATGACGGCGTCGCGCTGGAATTTGACCCGGAACTCAAGCGCGAGCCGGGCAGCGTGGCAGACCGCCTCGGGGTCATCGCCGTTGACGTGGAAAATCGGCGCCTCGATCATCTTTGCGACGTCCGTACAATACAGGGTGGAGCGGGAGTCCCGCGGCTCAGTGGTGAAGCCGATCTGGTTGTTGATCACTAGGTGCACGGTGCCGCCGGTGCGGTAGCCGGGCAGCTGGGAGAAGTTGAGCGTCTCGGCCACGACGCCTTGGCCGGCGAAGGCCGCGTCGCCGTGGATCAGCAGGGCGAGCACGCGCCAGCGTTCCTCGGTGGCGCCGCGCATCCGCTGGCGGGCGCGGGTCTTGCCCTCGACCACCGGGTTCACGATCTCAAGGTGGGAGGGGTTGGCGGCCAAGCGCACCTCGAGTTTTCCGCCGGAGGCGGTCTCGAGCACTGCCTCGTAGCCGAGGTGGTACTTAACGTCACCGTCGCCGCCCACGGTCTCGGGGATGTAGTTCTCGGAGAACTGCTCGAAGAGCACATCGAAGCTCTTCCGCATCACGCTGGTGAGGATGTTCAGCCGGCCGCGGTGGGCCATGCCCATCACGACCTCCTCGACGCCGAGCCGCGGGCAGGCCTCGAAAAGCGCGTCGACGGCCGCAACCATCGTCTCGCCGCCCTCCAGCGAGAAACGTTTCTGGCCGACGTACTTCGTGTGCAGGAAGCGCTCGAAGATCTCCGCCTTGTGGACGCGGCGGAGGATGCGGATCCGTTCCGCGGGCGTGAAGTCCGGCTGGTTACGCGTCTGCTCCATCCGGGTTTCCAGCCACTGGCGTGCCTCGACATCCTGGAGGTGGGTGTACTCGACCCCGATCCGCCCGCAGTAGGTGGCCCGCAGGTTCTGCAGGATGTCCTGGAGCTTCATCTGCCCACCGCCGAGATAAGTCCCGAGGTCGAAACTGGCGTTGAGGTCCGCCTCCCCGAGGTCGAAGCGCGTGAGCGCCAGCTCGGGGTACGCGGGCGGCGGATCCGCCAGCGGATCCAAGTGCACTTCCCGGTGCCCCAGCGTGCGGTAGGCGTTGATCAGCTGGTGGACGCGGGACTGCTTCAGGCTGTCGAGGATCGGGGCGTTCGCGCGGGCGGGTTCCCCGGCGGCGGCGAGCGCGGCGAGCGCGTTGGCCTGGGGCAAGCCGTGGGCGCCGAGGCTGAATCCCTGGAAGAAGGCCCGCCACGTCGGGTCGACCTGATCCGGCTCCAAGAGCCAGGTGGCGTAGAGCGACTCGATCAGCGCGGCATTGGCGTTGAGCGGCAGGGAAGGGCGTTGCATGCGAGGGAGACAGATTCCGCAGCAGGCCGGAGCGAGAACGCTTCGGGGGCCAGCGGGAAAAAAAAGGGCAGGGAGGCAACCACAACCGGGGCGGTGGCTCAAGCGGCGACCGGACTTTCCAGGGGATTGCAATCGCGCTTAACATCCGTAGCACGCGGATAAGCTTTTTCTTGTTCCCCGCCTATGCTCGACCTGCTCAAGGATCACCTTAACCGACTGATGACCGCGATTAAGGACGGGGATGGCACTGGCATCAACGCCGCGATGGGCGCGGTCGACTCGGTGCTGGAGGCCAACCGCGCGGAGCTGCACCCGCAACTGGCGCACTTTCTGGAGCAGCGGAGCTACGCCAAGGCCCTGCTCTTCCTAGGAGGCGCCGAGGAAATTCCGGTCGGTCGTTGCGGCGGGCGGGCGGGGAGGGAAGGGCGATGAACCAGGGCAAGGTCCCCATGGACGGAGGGAGCGGCCTCGCGCAAAATCCTTTTGCGAAGCTGAACGCCAGTGGGCTCCCCGAGGGGCCTCAATCGCCGGCCGCGACCAAGATCGAGGCCGCACCGGGCCGGAACCGCGGGCGCGTCGACATCCGGCGGGAGACTGGCGGCCGGGCGGGCAAGACGGTGACGGTGGCGGACGGCTTCATCGGGATCGCATCGCCCGAAAAGGAGCAGTTGGCGAAGCGGATTCGGGCGGCGTGCGGCACCGGAGGCACGGTGAAGGAGGGTCGGATCGAGATGCAAGGCGACCACCGGGAAACGGTGGCCAAGGTCTTGGCGGCCGCTGGCTTTCTCCCGGTGTTAGCCGGGGGTTGAATGACTTTCCTCGCCCTCGCCTAGGCCGCAAACCTTCGCTCAAGCGTCGAGTCCGGCGGAGAGGGCGAGGGCGCCGCCCGCGCGATTGAGAATGTAGAGGTGGTATCCGGGCGCACCGTTGGCAAGCAGCCCGCGGATTTGATGCAGCGCCCAGTCGATCCCGACCATCTCCATGACGTCTGGATTGTCCGCCGCAACCTCCAGGCGCGCGGTCAATTGCGCTGGGAGCGTCGAGCCGCAAAGTTGGGTGAAGCGCTGGATCTGCTTCAGCGAAAGAACCGGCATTATTCCCGGCACGATGGGAACGGTGATGCCCTCGGCGCGGCAGCGCTCCACAAAGCGGTAGTAGACCGCGTTATCGAAAAACAGCTGCGTGGTGATAAAGTCCGCGCCGGCGTCCACCTTGCGCTTGAGGTGCGTGAGGTCGGCCTCGAGGGAGGGCGCCTCCGGGTGTTTCTCGGGGTAGCCAGCCACGCCAAGACAGAAATTCGGATGGCGGCGCTTGAGGAGGGCGACCAGCTCCGCGGCGTGCCGGAAGCCGTCGGGCAGCACCGGAAATTCGGTGACGCCCTTCGGCGGATCACCCCGCAGGGCCATAATATTGCGAAAACCTTGCGCGTGGATCTGATCGGCCAGCTCCTCCAAGTCGCCCCGCTTGTGCCCGACGCAGGTCAGATGCGGCATCACCGTGAACCCGAACTCACCCTTGAGCAGCGCGCTCACCTGCGCGGTCCGATCCCGGGTGGTACCGCCCGCGCCATAGGTGACCGAAACGAAGTCCGGACCCATTCGACGCAACGCCTCTGCCGTGACCCGCAGGGCCGCAACGCCGGCGTCGTCCTTCGGCGGAAAGAACTCCAGCGAGCGCAGGTGCCGTCCGCAGGCGAAAAGTTCGGCGATCGGTCGATCGGGGTTCATAAAGCTGATGCATCAACGTATACGGAATCGTTGATGCGTGTAAAGGCCGGGCTGGCGCGTAGTTTTACCGCCCCGGGGCCCCGACCCGCGTTTTGTCCGGTCCGGCGATGGGCGCGGGCGGCCGCTGGGGAGGGGCGGAAACGAAGCGGCCCGGCGAGGAGCCGGGCCGCGGGATTCACGGTTTTTTCGGGGCCTCGGCCGGCGGGGCGGGCACCGGTGCCGGTGCGGGTGGCGGGATCGGCTCAAACAGTTCCTCCGCCTTCTGGGGCAGGCTGGTGAACGAATACTCCGCGATCTGGAACGCGCGCTTCTGCATCAGGGCGTTGATCGGCTGGCTGCCCTCGCTGTGCGTGATGTGGGCGAAAACCGGTCCGGCCGGGATGGTCTCGAATTCTGGCGCCAGCGGCTTGTCGTCCTTCTTGGGCTCCCCGGCCTTGGCGTCGTCCTTCTTCGCCAGATCCGCCACGCTGCCCAGGGCGGCGGGGCCGCTCTTGCCGTCCGCGCCCGGGGTGGGCGCCTTCAGCTTCTTCTCCTCGGGCTTTCGGCCGAGGGCGAGGGTCACCGTCTTGCTGTCAAACGTCGTGACCTTGAAGGTCCGCTGGTTGGCCTTCGCCGCCGCCGCGTTGGCGTCATCGGTCGCCGTCGAATCGGTGAAGCGCACGGTGGCGAGCGTGCTGAGCAGCGAACCGATCTTGTCGGCCTTCACGCGCTGCGCCTCTGGGGTGCGGTCGGCGGTCCAGACGTCCTCCTTCTTCGCCCTCGAGATGATGAGGGGGCCGCCCTCGGGGAACGGGATCTCGACGCGCGCGAGGTCGTCCAACTTGAGGCTGATCAGCTCCGGGTTGGCCCAATTTCGCGCTTCGCCGTCAATCCAGGCATTTAGGCTGGCGAGGTA
>VHCI01000167.1 GCA_016871775.1 Verrucomicrobiota bacterium
TGTCTCACTCTTCCTTAAGAAAAACCCCGGTAACCTTTTGGGCTACCGGGGCTTATCGCGAAATGGAGCGGGCGAAGAGACTCGAACTCTCGACGTCCACCTTGGCAAGGTGGTGCTCTACCAACTGAGCTACGCCCGCGAGGATCTAAGGGAGCTAAACGTCACCTCCTTCGCGTCAACTGCTATTTTGGGCTCCGGGCTCACCGCGGCGCCACCTCCGGCTCCCACGGCACCACCCACTTGTACACGGTGTGGTTCCCATCCTCGTCGACGAAAAAATCCCCGTCCCCGCCCGGCTCCACGGTCACGTGCCGTACCTCCACCGGCTTCGCCCCCCGCATATCGAAGTTGTGCGACAGGATCCGCGCCCCCGGCCGCAACCGCGCCAGCTGCGGCATCAACCGCACGTTCAACTGCGGCAGCAGGTACAACGTGATCACATTCGCCCCGGTCAGATCCAAAGTGAACACATCCGCCTGCTCGATCCGCACGAGATGCTCCACGCCCGCCGCCCGCACGTTCGCCCGCGCCTCCTTCACCCGCTCCGGATCAATGTCGTACCCCACCGCCTTCACGCCCCGCAACTTGGCCGCCGCGATCACGATCCGCCCATCCCCACACCCCAGATCGTACACGACATCCTCCGGCGTCAGCTCCGCCATCCGCAACATCTCGTCCACCACCTTCTGCGGGGTCGGCACATAGATCACGTCGGGCTTCCGCTCCGGCAAGATGGGCCCGGCGGGCGCGGAAGGGGAGGCCGGGGCGGCTTCTGGGGCGGAGCCTGGCGCGGGCGCCGGCGGGGTGGCCGCCGTCACGAACGCGGCCGTGAGCAGCGAGCAGGTCAGGAGCGGGCGCATAGGTTCAGAAGGAATAGGTGCTGGTGAAACGGTACTCCCGCGGGGACACGAGGTCGTAACGGCTCAGCGCCACCCCGCGCCCCCCGGGCAAGGTGAACCCATCCGCCGCCCCGGCCCCGGTCGCGAGGCGCACGGGGATGATCTCGTCCTGGTCGAACAGGTTCGCGACGTTGACCTGGAAGCGGAACCGTCCGGGCAGGCGCCCCAGCCGCGTGTTGTAGCCCAGCATCGCGTCCGCCGCCGCGATCTCCTTGCCGGTGATCTCCCGGCCCCGCGAATCGGAGCCGATGACGTTCGCGCTCCGCCACCGCCAGCCCCCGCCCACGGTGAAGCCCTTCATCCATCCCTCCTTAAAATCATACGCGGTGAAGAAGCTGATTTTGTGCGGGCGCACGCCCCACCGCTTCTCCTGCAGCTCCTTCTCATCGTTGAGGGCCCGCGTCAGATCGTGGATCTCCTGCGCCACGGTCGTGCCGGTCGTGGTGGTGGTCAGCACGCTGGGGTTCGCCGCGGGCGCCAGACCCCCGAGCTCCAGCCACTTGGCGATCGCCCCGCCAGGCGCGAACGCCGCCGGATCCGCCACGTACCGGCCCAGCGCGTCCTGGGTCACGCCCTGCCGCACCAGCACGCCCTCCGCGGGCCGCAGGCCGTACCAGTCCGCCATCTCGTTCGCGAGGTTGGTGCGACCAGAGTCGGTGTAGGAATAGTTTAGGACCAGCCGCCAGCCCGGCCGCAGGTTGGTGGTCAGGCGGAACTCGTAGCCCTCCGACACGAAGTCCGACGAGATCGCGTTCGCCGGCGGGGTATAGGCCCGGTACAATTCCGCCCACTGCGTCGCGCTGAACGGTCGCCCCACCCCCACCAGCACGGCCGCATAGGCGTCCAGCACCCGCTGGTTGCGCGCCGGCGCCCCGCCCAGCCCCGCGCTGGTGATGCGGCCCTTCTCCTCCGCCGTGAAGTAAACCAGCCGGGCGCTCACGCGGCCCCCCAGCAGGTCCAGGCCCACGCCATAGTCCGCCCCCTTGCCCCGCGACAACGGCGCCAGCTGGCCCAGCGGGAAGACGGTGCGCGCCAGCGGCGGCACACCCGTGTTGGACGAACGGTTCGCGATCAGGGACAACCACTCGGTGGCGTGGAACACCAGCCCGGTCGACTCCGTCCGCGCCGTCACGCGGGTCACGGTCGACTTGGCCGGATTGCGGTCCGGCCGGTCGCCCACATTCGGATCCACAAAGTACCCGAACTGGGTCACCGCGACCTCATCCTCCCGGTAGCCGACGGTGGTGACGATCCGGTCACGCCAGAACGAGCTCTGGGCCACGCCGAGCAGGGAACGGTTGTCCTGCTGCATCCCGCTGTTGTTGGCGCCCGCCGCATCGTTGGCGAAGACGAGGCCGTAATCGCGGCCCCCGAAGGTGAACTTGGCCGGCAGCGCCCGCCAGTCGCCCGCCCGGTAGGTGCCGACGTCCCCCTCGGTGAAGTAGTAGCGGGCGGCCACCCGGTTGTTGGCGTTGCTGGTGATGGCATTAAAGGGGCTGCCCGCCAGCGAGAGCCAGGAAAGCTCATTGATGTCCGTCTGGCGGGACTCCGCCCCGGCCGCGGCCAGGCGGTGGCGGCCGAGCCAGGTCCAGCGCGGATTCAGGGCGTAGGTCGCGGAGACGCGCGTCTCCCGGAAGTCGCCCTCGTGGAGATTCCCGCGCCAGTTGCCATCGACGTACAACCGCCCCGCGAAGGGATTGGCCGGACCGTTCAGGCCCAGCGTGCGGTTCGGCTCCCCGCGGATCACCGGATCGTTGCCCACGAGGGTGCGCGTGGTGAGCAGCGTCCATTGGGCGTGGCGGGCCACGTTGACGGACAGCGCGCGGTTGACCTGCCAGTCCGCGATCAGGGTGTAATTGTGAAGGTCCTGCACCCGTCGGGAGCCGGAGCCGGTCGCGTTGGCCCAGCGCGGATAGAAGCGCGGGTCATTGATGACCAGCGAGGAACTTGCGACGCCGGGAGTGCCGTCCGGGGCGCGCACGCCGGCGAGGTTGTAGCTGCCGGAAAGGTAGGTGCCGATCGCATCGAAGATCGTCCCGCTGTTCTCGATGAAGGTCGCGCGGCGATTCAGGCCGCCCGCGGTGCCGTTGCGGGTGGCGATGCCGTTGGCGATCATCGCCGCGGTGGGGGCGGCGCTGGTCGGGGCAACCGTGACCGCGTCCACGCCCTTGGCCACACGGTTGTCGTACCAGGCCAGGAACTCGTCCATCGGCGGCATTGTCTTCTGCACGCCGCCGCGGTCGCGGCCCTTCTCGCCCATCGCCTGCAGGGTGAGGCTGCGGACTGGGCGGACCAGCACCGCGGCGAACGCGCGGTTCTTGTCCTGGAAGTCAAATTGCCGCCAGCCGCCGTTCTCCTGGTGCACCGCGGCCACCGACAGGGCGAGGCGGTCGCGGACGAGCACCCGGTTGAGGTCCAATTCGGTGCGGCTGCGGCTCCACGAGCCCGCGCCGTGGCGGAGGGTGCCGGAGTTCCGGGCGAGCGAGGCGGTCTTGGAGGTCTGGTTGAGCAGCCCGCCGGGGGCGCCGACGCCGAAGAGGATGCTGTTGGGCCCGCGCGTGTCCTCGAATCGGCCCACGCGGTACGGGTCCATATTCGTGATGCTCATGAAGTAGTCCATCCCTTGGCTGGCGGCGAGGCCGCGGACGGACGTGCGGGTGAGCAGGTTTTCCCCGCTGATCGTCGGGTTCTGGCCATTGCCCGCCTGCCAGGCATTGGTGTCCAGTTCCGAGTTCATCGTGTAATCGAGGACGCCCTGCAGGTCGGTGATCGCGAGGTCGTCGAGGAACTCCTTGGTGAAAACGGAGACCGAGCCCGCGGTGTCGCGGAGGCGCGCGTTCAGGCGGCTGCCCGCGAGGGTGTTCTCGGCCGCGTAGCCGACGTCGCGGCTGGTGTTCACCTCGAACGGGCTGAGCTCGACGACGGCGGGCGCGGGTGCCACCGGCGGGGTGCCGGGCGCGGACTGGGCCCCCAGGGGCGAGCCGGCGGCAAGAGCCAAGGCGAGCGGAAGCAGGGGCGTAGCACGGCCGGCAGGGGTCGGCGGGGTCGGCATAGGGAGGAGGTAAGGGACTTTAACGCCGGCAACAAGGCGGATCCCGGGGGCAGTACCTAGCCCTGTTTGGCCTGGCGCGTGGGCGTAAGTTTGGGCGAGGGCACCCGGCCGGTGGGCAAGGCGAAACGGCTGCCCGGCTAGCTCAGTCCGATTTTGCGCGGGCCTTGCCCTTGGTCTTGGCGGGGGGCGGGTTGCCCCCGAACTTGGCGGCGCGGTCGCGTTCGTGGAGTTCGGTGGAGGTGAAGGTGCCCTCGACCACCGGCGTGTGGGCCGAGCGGGCGTGGCCCTGCAGGCGGGCGAGCACGTCCGGGTGCCGCGCCGCGAGATCGTGGCGTTCGCTGACATCGCGGGCGAGGTCGTACAGTGCCCACGGGGCGCCGGCCTTGGGTTGGATCGCCTTCCAGTCGCCCTCGCGCACGGCCACCTGGCCCACGAATTCCCAATAGAGGTACTTATGCTGCGCCTGCGGGCGGCCCGCGGCGGCCGCGCCCAGCAATTCCGGCACGAGGCTCAGCCCGTCGATGTCGGGCGGAAGGGGCGCCCCGCACAGCTCTGCGATGGTCGGAAGAATGTCCGGGAAATACCATAGGTGATGGCTGACACGCCCCGGGGCGATCCGGCCCGGCCAGCGCGCGGCGACGGGCACGCGCAGGCCGCCCTCATAGAGTTGGCCCTTCTTGCCCCGGAACTCCACGCCGGTGCGCGGATCGCGGTTGGCGCTGTGGACCCCGCGCGGGAACTCCGGGGTCACAAAGTAGTCGGCCCCGCCGTTGTCGCCGCTGAACAGCACGAGGGTACTTCCCTCGAGGCCGAGTTCCCGCAGCAGGGCGAGGATCTGCCCCACCTGGCGGTCCAGCAGGTGCACCATCGCGGCGTAGCGGCGCGCGGGCTCGGGCCAAGGGCGGTCGCGGAAGATCGCCCAGGAGGGATCCGTGTCGGGGATGTCGAAGTTGCCGTGCGGGGGCGTGAAGGGCAGGTAGGCGAGGAAAGGACGGGCGCGGTTCTCGCGGATGAAGCGCATAGCCTCGTCGAAGATCACATACTGGGCGTAGGTCGTGCCCTCGCTGTTGCCGCGGTTGCCGGGCAGGGGGACTTCGGCGCTGTTCCGGATCAGGTAGGGCGGGTAGTAGGTGTGGGCGTGGACCTAGTCGTAAAAACCAAAGAATAAATCGAAGCCTTGACGCTCGGGCACGCCGGTGGAGCCGCGGCCGCCGAGGCCCCATTTGCCGAAACCCCCGGTGGCGTAGCCCAGGGGCTTCAGGATGGAGGCGATCGTGGCTTCCCCGGCCCGCAGCGGGGTCCCGCCGCCGTTGAGGCGCACGGACGTATGCCCGCTGTGTTTGCCGGTCATCAGGCAGCCGCGCGCGGGGGCGCAGACCACGGAGCCGGCGAGGCCCTGGGTGAAGCGCACGCCCTCGGCGGCGAGCTGGTCGAGGTTGGGCGTCTGAAGGTGCGGATTGCCCGCGTAACCGGGTTCAAAGTAGCCAAGTTCGTCGGCCACGAGGTAGACGATGTTGGGCCGGGCGGGGGCGGCGGCGGAGGCGGGGCCGTTGAGGGCGGCGAGCAGGAGGGCGAGGGAGGGGCGGGGACGCATCGGGGATGACGCGAGAGCGAGGGATTTGCGCCGCGCTGCCGAGCGCCGCGCCGGCGGGGAAAAAAAAGACCGGGCGGGAAGCCCGGTCTGACCTGACAAGGAAGTCCGACCTTACTTCTTCGGAACCGTCTGGATCGTGCGCAGGATCCGGCCGGCCACGAGGTAAGGATCGGCGG
>VHCI01000168.1 GCA_016871775.1 Verrucomicrobiota bacterium
ACGACCCGGCCTTCGTGGCCGCCGCGCTCGGCCGGGCGCAGAACGCGGTGCGCGCCGCGCTGCCCCGGGCGGAACCGGTGACGCACGTCGCGTTCGCCGCCGCGCCCGTGCGGGAGGTGGGGGCCAACCGCCGGGTGGCGCGCGGGGCCGACGGCCGCGTCACCGCGATGCGGGGCAGTTCCTGCCGGGATCCCCGCCTCCTGGCGCTGCCCGAGGGCGAGATCGACCCGCTGCTGCGGACGATCGCGTACTATTCCGGGGACCGGAAGCTGGCCGCCTGCCACACCTACGCCACGCATCCGATGAGCTACTACGGCGACGGCCGCGTGAGCGCGGACTTCTGCGGGCTGGCGCGGCGCCGAATCCAGTCCGCGGAGCCGGATTGCCTGCACCTCTACTTCACCGGCTGCGCGGGGGACATCGCCGCCGGGCGCTACAACGACGGCTCCCCGGCCGCGCGTGGCCGCCTGACCGACCGGATTCACGCTGCGCTCGCTGCAGCCGGCGCGGCCCTGCGCCCGGAACCGCTGGGCGCGATCGAATGGCGCACGCGCGAGCTGTTCGCCGAGCCTAACCCGGAACTGGCGCCGGCCTCCCTGCGGGAGCTGCTGGCGCCGCGGCGGGACGCCCCGGTTTTCCGGATGCGACCGGCCTTCAAGCTCGCGTTCCTCGAGCGTTGCGCGCGCCGGCAACCGTTCGCGCTGGGGGCGCTGCACCTCAACGGCTTCGCCGCGCTGCACCTGCCCGCGGAGCCGTTCGTTGCTTACCAACTGGCCGCCCAGACGATCGCGGGCCGCCCGGTCGCGGTCGCCGCTTACGCGGATTGCGGCCCGTGGTACCTCCCGACAGCCGGGGAGCACGCGGGCGGCGGCTACGAGGTCGAGCACGCCTTCGCCGCACCCGGGATCGACGCCACCTTGCGCGAGGCGATGCGCGGGTTGCTCGCTTGAACCGGCTTCCGGGGCAGGTTGCGCCGCGGCTGGCGCGGCGTTCCTTGACCTTCCAAGCGCCGTTAACCTTTCCCCGGATTCTGCGTCTCTGGAGGTAGCGCGCCAACCCGCACAAAAACCCGTAATGCCGATGCACTCATTCCTTCGCCTCCTCCCGCTGTTCGCCCTGCTTGCGACTCCGTCCCCCGCCGCGGACCCCGGCGCCTCGCCTAGTGCTGGCGGACCCGAATCGCGACCCGGACCTGAGTTCCGGCGCGGACCCGGTCCGCGGAGCCCTCAGCCCGGCCTCCGTCCCGGTCTGCCGCCCGGCCCCGAACGTGAACGCGTGTCCTTCCTCGGCGCCGTCGCTGCGCCCGCCCCGGCGGTCCTCACGGCACAGCTCGGGTTGCCGCGCGAGTCCGGGCTGGTCGTTCTCCAGATCGATCCCCGCGGTCCCGCCCACGGCGTCCTGCGCGCGCACGACGTGCTGACCCACCTCGAGGACCAGGTGCTCATCAATCCGCAGCAGTTTTCCGCCTTGGTCCGCCAGCGGGCGGAGGGCACGGAGGTCGCCTTGACAGTCCTCCGCGCCGGCAAGCGGGAGACGCTCAAGGTGAAACTCGGGGCCCGCGAGGAACCGCTGCACCGGCCCTATGGCGGCGGGATGCAGCACCGCCTCGGGCGACCCGAGGGTGAGCCGACCCCGGAGGGAGGGCCCGGCCCGGGACCCGGCCTGCGACGCGGTCCGGGCACCCGGCCGCTGCCCCCGCGGGAGGGCGGTCCCGCCCCCTTGCCGGCCCCCGGCTCCGGACCCGGCTGAAGCGTACGCGGAACGGGATTGCCCCGCCCGGGCCGTCCGGCTGACGTCACCCCGCCCGCCATCGGGCGGGGTTTCTCCTTATGCCCCTCCAGCAAGCCCCCCTCAGCCGACGCACCTTCCTCGCGCACGCCGCCGCCGCCGGACTCGGCGTGACCCTCACGCGCCGGGCGTTCGCCGCCGCCACCACCCCGGCCGACCCGCACACCTGGGCCCTGCTCTCCGACACCCATATCGCCGCCGACCGCGCGCGGGTCGCCCGCGGCGTGAATCTGACGGAGCACCTGACGGACGTAGTCCGGGACGTGTTGGCCCGGCCGCGCCGGCCCGCGGGCCTGTTCATCGATGGCGACCTCGCCCTGAACACCGGGGAGGAGGGCGATTACGCGGTGCTCACCGAGTTGCTCCTGCCGGTGCGCGGCGCGGGCATCCCGATCACGCTCGCGCTGGGCAACCACGACCACCGCGCACGGTGCTGGGCCGGACTCCCCGGGGAGCGCCGCCACGAGGCCGCCGCGGGTGAGCGGCAGGCCGCCGTCGTGCGCGGGGAGCGGGCCAACTGGTTCGTGCTCGATTCGCTCGACCGCACCAACTCCACGCCCGGGGTCCTCGGCGCGGAACAACTCGCCTGGCTTGGCCGCGCGCTGGACGCGCACGCCGACCGCCCCGCGCTCGTGATGGTGCACCACAACCCGAACACGGGCGGCAACAAGAACGGCCTCACCGACACCGACGCGCTGCTGGCCGTGCTCCGGCCCCGGCGCCACGTGCAGGCCCACTTCTACGGTCACTCGCACCGCTGGCAGATCGATCGTGACGAGAGCGGCATCCATCTCGTGAACCTCCCCGCCGTCGCCTACCCGTTCGCCGCGGACCAGCCGAGCGGTTGGGTCGAGGCGACCGTCCTCCCGGCAGGCCTGCGCCTCGAGTTGCGCGCCCGCGACTCCCGGCACCCCGGCCACGCCCAGGCGCGTGAGCTGGCCTGGCGGACCTGAGCGGCGCGCCGGCTCACCCCCGCGGAGCGCAACCGTCAGCGGATCAAGGCAGCGCGCGACGCAGGAAGTCGATCAGGTTGCCCCCAAGGATGCCCGCGATGTCCGCGTCCCGGTAGCCGCGCGCCCGCAGGATGCCGGGCAGGGCGCGCAGATCCGTGATGGAGTCCACGTCCGCCGGCGTCTGCTCGGTGCCGAACGCCCCGTCGAGGTCACTGCCGATGCCGACGTGACGCGCGTCGCCCGCGAGCTGGCAGAAGTGGTCGATGTGGTCGGCCACCCGTTCGAGCCGGACCCCGGCGGCGGCGGGGGTGCTCCTCCCGCGCTCCCATCCGGGCACCAGCATCCACGCGTCGAGGCAGACCGACGCGACCCCGCCACGGGCGACCAGCCCCTGGAACAGGTCATCGGGCAACTGGCGCTGGTGCGGCGCGAGCGCACGGGCGTTGTGGTGGCTGGCCCACAGGGGGCCCGCGTAAAGTTCCAGCGCCTGCCGCAGGCAGTCGTCGCTGAGGTGCGTCACGTCGAGGATCAGGCCGAGCTGGCCCGCCCGCCGCAGCAGTTCCAATCCGCGCGCGGGGAATGGTCCGGTGGTGTCGGTGCCCTGCGCGTAGACCCCGGGGCCATAGTGCGCCGGCCCGAGCGCCCGCAGCCCGTCCGACCACGCGCGTTCCAGATGCCCGAGGGTGACGAGGGAGTCCGCGCCCTCGAGGCTGCGCACGTAGCCAACCGGACCCTCGCGGCCCGCGGCGCGGGCGGCGGTCCACGCGGCCAGATGCGCGTCGAGGCCGGCGCGACCCGTGATCGCCGTGAGTTCGCGGGCCGCCTCCATCTCGCGGTACCACGCGACCTGGGCCTGCGTCATCGCCCAGGCCTGGGCCGGGGAGCGCCAGCCGAAGACCGGGCTGAACGCCTCGTGCTCCAGCCGGGCGATCTGGGTGGCGACACAGACCGCCACGCCGGCGCGGCGGAGTTCGGGGAGGCAGACCGTGCCGCGGCCCCGGTCCGGGCGGTCGCGGAGGTGCGCCTCGGCCGCGCGCACCGCGGCGAGCGGTCGCGTGAGGTCGCGGTTCCACTCGAGCGCGTTCATCGCGAGATCCAGGTGGCAGTCGACGAGCGGGAGGAGGTCCGGGTTCACAGGCAAAGGGAAAGCAGCAGCGTGGCGCCGAGGCCGGCGACGCCGAGGATCGTCTCGAGCGCGGTCCACGTGCGGAGCGTCTGCCCGACCGAGAGTCCGAGCGCGTCCTTCACGATCCAGAAGCCGCCATCGTTCAGGTGCGAGACGACGAGGGAGCCGAATCCGACCGCGAGCACCATCAGCGCGGGCGGGACGCCCGGATTGGCCGCGAGCATCGGCGCCAGCAGGCCCGCCGCGGTGGTGGCCGCCACCGTCGCCGAGCCGGTCGCGACCCGGATGAACGCGGCCACCAGCCAGCCGAGCACGAGCGGCGGGAGCGCGAGGCCTGCGCCGAGGCCAGCAAGCTCCTGGGCTACCCCGGCCTCCCGCAGCACCCGCGCGAACCCGCCGCCGGCGCCGACGACCAGCAGGGTCATCCCGATCGCGGCCACACTCTCCTCGGTCAACCCGAGCTGCGCCCGACGGGAGAGGCCGGACGCCCCGGCCAGCAACCGGAGCCCGAGCAGCACCGCCGCCGCCAACGCCACCAACGGATGGCCCGTCACGGCAAGAAGGCCCCGGACGGCGGCACCAGCCGGGAGCGTGAGCTCGGCGGCGGAGGCGGCCAACATCAGTCCAACCGGCAACGCGACCACCGTGGCAACCGCACCCAGCGTGGGGCGCGGGCCTGATTCCCGGCCCGTGGTCGTTGCCGGGACCGGCTCCCCCACCCGCGGCGCGATCCAGCGGGCATACAGGGGCCCGGCTACCAGCGCCGCCGGCAGCCCTGCGAGCAACGCGAGCCCGAGGACCGCGCCCGGTGATGCGCCCAGCGCGTCCGCGGCCGCGACGGCGCCCGGATGCGGCGGTGTCAGCCCGTGCATCAGGGAAAGGAAGGCGGCCAGCGTGAGCAGCGGGGGCAGGGTCGGCTGCCCGGCGCGGCGGGCCAGCGCGGCGACCACCGGGGCCAGCAGCAGCAGACCGATGGTGAACCAGGTGACGAGGCCGACAATCCCGCCGAGCAGCGCGGCCGCCAGCACGGCGCGCCGCGGCCCGCAGAGGCCGGCGATCCGTTCCGCCAGGACCTCGGCGCCGCCGCTGGCCGCCAACAGCCGCCCGAGCATCGCTCCGAGCGCGATCATCCCGGCCACTCCCCCCAGCGTCGCGCCCAGACCCTCCTGGAATTGGCGCAGCACGGTCAGGGGCGCCAGCCCCGCGCCGAGGCCCGCCGCGATCGCCGCGAGCAGCAGCGCGATGAAGCCGTTGACCTGCCGCCACGTCACCAGCGCCACCAGGAGGGCGAGCGCGGCGAGCGCGGACAGCAGGGCGGTGCCGGCCACGGGAATCAGAAGTTGAGCCGGCGGGCCCGCGCCACCACCGGCCAGCGGTCCATCGTCCGTCCCCCGCGCGCCACGAGCACGCGGTCGTGCAGCGCCACCGTCGGGCAGATGTGCCACGGGATACCGTGGAGCACCGCGCCGGCGGGGAATTCCGCCGCCCGCGCCGTCTCCACCACCAGGTGCTCCTCGCTGTGCGTGACCGCCCGCGCGTCCGGCAGCTCCGGGAACACGACCCGCGGATGCGGCATCTCGCTCGCGACCGCCTTGTGCCCAAGGTCGAGGCAGAGCCGCCCGGCGCCGGGCCGGCTGATCACCCGCGTCAGCAGCATCGCCGCCGGGAGGAAATCCAGGTCCGGCAGTCCCGTTCCGTAACCCGCATCCCAAAGCACGCAGGTCCCGGGGCTCAGCTCGATCCCGGGCCGGCGGGCGTGGACCGGGAAGGTGGGCGTACCGCCCCAGACCACCCGCGGCACCGGCAAACCCCGCGCCAACA
>VHCI01000169.1 GCA_016871775.1 Verrucomicrobiota bacterium
TCATCCGCGTACCTTCGCGCGATCCCGCCCGGTGCCGCCCAAAGCGTGTGCCCGCTGAAGCGGATCCGGTAGCGGCCGGCCACCGGAGCGCGGAAGTCGTCCCAGCGGTACGTGAACCCGGTGACATAGTTGCTGGATACCCAGCCGACAGCCTCGCGCTCCCGGAGTGCCGGATCGGCCGCGCCGGCAGTCAACGGCTCCTGCAGGCGGCGCACCTCGGGCTGCGGCGTGATGAGGTCGAGGAGCGGATAGGTCATCCGGTCCGGCGAGGAGTTGAAGATGCTGCCGCTGAACTTGCCCGTGAGAGTGCGCTGGTCCCGGGCGTAGTGGCGGATTAGCGTGGGGGGCGTGAGCGCGTGCCGGACGCTCAGGACCTGGCGGAAGGCGTAGTCGGCGGCGCTGAGGTAACGGGCGAGATGGACGTGCGACACGTCGAGGGCGGAAGCGGCCTTGTTGAAACGGTGGGCCTCGCCGTCTTCGGGGAACTGGCCCCGGAGCTGCAGCCACGGGGCGGCGAGGAGGTCCCGGACCGCGTTCTCGTATTCGAGCGCGTTGAGCCGCCGCGCGCCGCTGCGGCCGGCCGCGGCGATACGAGCCTGCTCAGCGGCCCGCAGGGATTCGCCGAGCTCCCGGAGGAAGCCCACGAGCGCCGCCGGTTCGGGCCGGGCCTTGTGCTCCGGGGGCATCTCGCCGGCCGCCGCGCGGTCGTGGATCCGGGCCCAGCGTGAAAGATCCTCCGGGTTGGCCGGATCCAAGCGCAGCGCCCCGAGGTCGAGACCACCCTTGCGCTCCACGTCGTCGTGGCAGCTGGCGCAGTGCCGCTCGATAAAGGCGGTCGCGCCGGCCGGGAGGGCCGCGCCCGCGCTGGCCACGGGGAGGACCGCGAACAGGAACCGCTGCCAGCGCCTCATCCGGCGAACTCGAGGCCCCGGCAGGTGCCGGTCGAGGAGGCGAACCGCTCCGCGGGGATGCCCATCCGCTGCAGCATCGAGACAAAGAGGTTCGGCAGCGGGTAGTTGTGGGCGGTGTTGAACGCGTGGTGGCGGCCGTGCCGGAAGCCACCGCCGGCGAGCATAGTCGGCAGGTTGAAGCAGGTGTGGGCGTTCGCGTCGCCGAAGTTCGAGCCGTAGAGCACCATCGTCCGGTCGAGCAGCGGGCCGCCGTCCTCGCGCGTCGCTTTCAGGTCGGTGAGCAGCTTGGCCAGCAGGCGCATATGCCACTCGTCGATCCGGCGGAGCTCGCCCCTCTTCTTTTCCGATTTCCCGTGGTGGGAGAGGTTGTGGTAGCCGTCGGTCAGCGTGTCCTCTGCAAGCTCGAGCGCGGGGGTGCTCACGCCGTCGAGCATCAGGGTGATGGCGCGGGTCGAGTCGGTCTCGAAGGCGAGGCGGGCGAGGTCGTACATCACGCGCACCTTTTCCATGTAGGCCGCGGGATTGGCCGGGTCGATCGGCACCGGCGCGCTGACAGCCGGTTTGGGGCGCTGTTCCCAGCCGCGCGAGGCCTGAAGCCGCTGCTCAAGCTCACGCACGCTGGTGAAGTACTGGTCGAGCCGCTCCCGGTCTGGAGCGGGCAGGTCGCGGCGCAGTGAGCTCGCCTGGCCGGCCACGGCGTCGAGGATGCTGCGGCCGGTGTCGAGCCGGCGCAGTTGCGTCGTCACCTCAGTGGCCGAACCCTGGAGGAAAAGCTGCCGGAACACGTCCGCCGCCTTGTCCTCGGGGGGAATCGCGACGCCGCTGCCGGTCCAGGAGAGGCTGCGGGTGCGGGTGTTGACGCCGAGGGTCAGCGAGGGGAATCGCGTGAGGGTTCCGATCTGTTCCGCGATGACCTGGTCGAGCGAGATGGTGTTACGGAAGGAACTGCTGCCGGGGTGGGGGGCGGCGGTGAGGAAGCAGACATCCGCCGGGTGACCGCCGTCCACGTTCGGGTGAGAGACGCCGCTGAAGACGGAGAAATCCGCGCGATGCTCGCCGAGCAGGCGGAGGTAGGGCGAGGCGGTGTAGCCGACGCCGGCCTGGGTGGGAAAGAACTGGTCGGCGAGCAGGCCGAGGTTGTTGCAGATCGCGAGCATCCGTCGGGGCGCGCCGGGCACGGGCGCGGCGCGGCCGAGCACGGGGGACATCGCCTGGAGCAACGGGAGGGAGAGCCCGATGCCAGCGGAGCGCAGGAAAGCGCGGCGGGAGAGGGGCACCCGGCTGGCGACGTAGGGGGCGCGCGACGGCTTCACGCTCCGAATGTGGCGGAGGCGCGGGCGGCTGGCAAGCCCCCGGGAAATTGCGTTTGCCCCCCAGGCTCGCGGCGACCACGGTGGCCCTTCGACCCGATGTCTGAAGCCCAACCCGACCAAACGCACGACCAGCACGCCGTCCGCCGCCAGAAGCTGGCTGAACTCCGCGCCGCCGGCGCCGATCCCTTCCGCGCGAGCTTCACCCCCACGCATTCCTCCGCGCAGGCGCTCCGGGCGCACGGGGCGGGCCAGGACTACGCCGTCCCGGTAGCGGTTGCAGGTCGCCTCGTGACGATCCGGGACATGGGCAAGAGCCAGTTTGTCAAGGTCCTCGACCAGGACGGGCAGATCCAGCTTTACCTCAAGCGCGATGTCGTGGGGGAGGAGGCCTACGCGGGCTTCAAGCGCCTCGACCTCGGCGACATCATCGGCGCGCAGGGCACGCTGTTCACCACGAAGTCCGGCGAGATCACGGTCAAGGTCGACCGCTTCGTGCTTCTTGCGAAGGCGCTGCGGCCGCTGCCCGAGAAGTGGCACGGGCTGAGCGACCCGGAGCAGGTCTACCGCCAGCGCTACCTCGACGTGATCGTGAATGCGGAGTCCCGCGCGCGGCTGCTGCTGCGCTCGCGGATCGTCTCGCACATCCGTCGCTTCCTTGAGGACCGCCGCTTCCTCGAGCTGGAGACGCCGGTGCTGGAGTCGACGCCGGGCGGCGCAGCGGCCCGGCCGTTTAAGACGCACCACAACGCTCTGGGCGCGGACTTTTTTCTCCGCATCGCGACCGAGCTGCGCCTCAAGCGGATGCTCGTAGGCGGATTCGACCGCGTGTTCGAGATCGGGCGCATCTTCCGCAACGAGGGCGTCTCTCGGAAGCACAACCCCGAGTTCACGATGCTTGAGGTCTACGAGGCCTACTCGGATTTCCGCGGGATGATGCGGCTGGTGCGGGAACTGCTTGAGTCGCTGGTACGGGAGGTCGTGCGGCCTGCGGAAGGGAACCTGCGCCTGCGCCACGCGCCGAGTGGGCAGGACATCGATTTCGGCGTTCCTTGGCGCGAGGCGCGCTACAAGGACCTCATCCGCGAGGCGACGGGCGACGCCGACTGGTTCACGCGCGCCAAGGCCGAGAAAATCGCCGGCGCGGAGCGGCTCGGGCTCGGGATCAGCCCGGCTTGGGAGGAGTTTGAGATCACTAACGAGATTTTCTCCAAGCGGATCGAGCCCACGCTGATCCAGCCGACCTTCGTCACCCACCTGCCCCGGGAGCTTTGCCCTCTGGCCAAGCTATCCTTGGACGATCCGAGCACGATTGACGTGTTCGAGCTGATCATCGGCGGGATGGAGGTCGCCCCGGCCTACTCCGAGCAGAACGACCCCGACGTGCAGCGGGAAATGTTTGAGCGTCAGGCCGGCGAGGAGCGTCAGAACATCGACCAAGATTTTCTGCTCGCCCTGGAGCACGGGATGCCGCCCGCCGGCGGCATGGGCATCGGCATCGATCGGCTCTGCATCTTGCTGACCGGGGCGGAGAGCATCCGGGACGTCATCTTGTTCCCGCAGCTCCGCCCCGGCGGCGGCTGACCGCGCGCAGGCGCCGCGCGCCCGCTTCCCGATGCCCTGGTATCTCTACCTCGCTCTCCGCCAGCTGTTTCCCGCGGGGCGTCGCTTCCCGTTCTTCACCGCGATCTCGGTGCTGGGCGTGGCTCTGGGGGTCGGCGTGCTGGTTATTGTGACGAGCGTGATGGGTGGGTTCGGGTACGAGATCCGGCGGATGATCGTGCGGACGGAAGGCGAGATCCAAGTCAAGGCGAAGGGGCTGATCGAGGATCCCGCGGCGGTGCTCGCGGCGATCCGCGGCGCTTCTGGGGTTGCCGGCGCGTCTCCCTTCGTCGAGGGGCCGGTGGCCGCCCTCGCAGCAAACCAGCCCGCGTTCCCGCTCCTGCGCGGCATCGACCCGCTCTCCGTCGGTAGCGTCGCCGAGCTCGGCCGCTACGTGCGCGCTGGTAGCATCGACGAGTTGGACGATGACGCGGTGATCCTGAGCTGGCAGGTGGCTGAGCAGCTCGGCGCCGGCCTGGGCAGCCTTGTGGAGCTCTACTCGCCCCTGCTCTTCGAGCGCCTGAAGCAAGATGAGGTGATTTTGCCGCGCCGCTTCCGGGTGGTCGGGCTCTTCGAGATCGGCCACCAGCATCTCGACAGCAGCCTCGCCTTCACGACGCTTCGGGCGGCGCAGGAGCTTTACGGGCTGGGCCGGGCGGTGCACGGGATCAACGTGCGCCTCGCACCCGGTCGGGACGAGATCGCCGCCCTGCTCGGGGTTAACCGGGTGCTCCCGGCGGGGATCGAGGCGCTCCCGTGGACGCGAAAGTGGGAGAGTTTTCTGTGGGTGCTGAACCTCGAGAAAACGATCACCGCTTTCCTACTACTCTTCATCGTCGTGATCGCGGCCTTCTCCGTGATGAGCTCGCTCCTGATCTCGGTGGTGCGGAAGACGCGTGAGATCGGCCTGCTCGGCGCGCTCGGCGCCAGGCGGCGCGACGTCGCCCTGTGCTTCTGCGCACAGGCCTTCCTGATCGGGCTCGCGGGCACGCTTCTCGGGTTGGCCGGCGGCTTCACGGTGCTCGCGTGGCGCAACGAGCTAGTGCGGTTGATCGCGCGCGGGCTCGGGCGCGAGGAGACGCTCCGCCAGTTCTACCATTTCACCGACCTGCCAGCCCACCCGCTCCCCGCCGACGTGATTCTAACGGTGGTGGCGGCGATTGTGATTTCCACCCTCGCCGGGCTCTTGCCCGCGTGGCGCGCGAGCCGGCTCAAACCCGTGGAGGCGCTGCGCAGTGAGTGACCTCATCCTCGAGGCGGGCGGCGTGGCGAGGGCCTTCGGGAGCGGATCCACCCGCATCCCCGTGCTGCGGGAGGTGGATTTGGCGCTCGCGGCCGGCGAGAGTCTGGCGATCCGCGGGGAGTCCGGCTCGGGCAAATCCACGCTGCTGCACCTGCTGGCGGGTCTCGACGTCCCCGACGCCGGGTGGATACGCTGGGGCGCCGCGGCGCCGGATCCCGCCCGCCGCAGCCGATACCTCGGACTGGTTTTCCAATTCTTCCATCTCGTCCCTGAACTCGACGCGCTCGGCAACGTGCTGCTCGCCGCGCGGATGCTCGGCGCCCCGGATGCCGCGACGCGGCGGCGGGCGGAATCCCTTCTCGGCCAGGTCGGCCTCGCCGGCCGCGCGCGGCACCTGCCCGCCCAGCTCTCGGGAGGGGAGCGTCAGCGCGTCGCAGTCGCGCGCGCGCTCATCAACCGCCCCAGGCTGCTGCTCGCCGACGAGCCCACGGGCAACCTCGATGAGCACACGGGCGAGGCGGTCATCGACCTGCTGGTCAGCCTTTGCGCGGCCACGGGCACGGCCCTCGTGCTGGTG
>VHCI01000170.1 GCA_016871775.1 Verrucomicrobiota bacterium
CCCAAAAGGATGGTCTTCCGTCCCTCCCCGCGGAGCGTCGTGTTGCTCGGGATCAGCAGCGTGTTCGCCAGCGGGTGGACGCCGGCGAGGGCAACGACGGTCCGGCCGGAAACGGCCGCCTGGTTCAACGCCGCCTGCAGCGATTCGCCGGGTTTGACGCGAATCACCTCCGCCGTTGGGGCGGGAAGGCGGGAAGAGCCCGCACCGGCGGGAAAAGCGATCGGCGAGGCCGCCACCGTTTTCACCGCGGCCGGTCTCGGTCTGGCCTGGTGGGCGCGCATCGACATCAGGATCGCGGCGGCGTCGACCTCCAGCCGGCGACCGTCGAGCGACTCCATGTACTGCGCACTTGTCCACGGGGCCGCCGCCGCCGTGGCGGCGGCGGTGCCCTTGAAGCGCTCGATCAGCTGGTGGACGAGTTTCTCCGTGTACGGCATCGCGACGCCGGCGGCGGCATAGTGATGCAACACGAAGTAATAGTCGTCCTTCATTTTCTCCCGGCTCTTGGTGGAGATGACGCCGTAGGCGTGGGGCTCCTCGCCGAGGAGGTAGCGTGACACGTACTCGAAGCCCAGGGCCAGGCGATGATCGCCCAGTGAAAACAGATCCGTGCCCTGGAGGTACGCGATGCGCGCGGCCTGGGCGGCAAGCGTGAGGCCCATTTGGGAGTGGCTTTGATCGCGCGTCGCCTCCTGGCACTGGCCGCTGGGGTAGACGTACTTGAAGAGGCTGCCGTTGGCCGGACCGTAGAGGAAGTGCTGGACCGCGTTTTCGTAGAGCGGCCGGTTGTCGGTGAACACGGCGATGCTCATCAATGCCTGGACAATCGCCGCGTCCCAGTTGCCGTTGGCCTCCGGGTAGTAGAAACGCAGCACCGGATAGATCGAACCCATCAGGATCCGATTCACGGCCGCGGTGTGCGCCTCCTTCCAGCCCGGGTAGGCATGGCGCAGGATTTCCGCGGCATTGGCGAGGGCGAGGCAGTGTTGCGCCGCCATGAGTTTGGCGCCGTTTTCGTCGAACACCCAGAGCCCCTGCGACAATTGCTCGAAAATCCGGATGGCCTTCTCGGCGTGCACCGGCTCCCCGCTCACGGTCCAGAGCAGGGCGTGGCTGAGGGTGAGGCGTGCGGCCGCCTTGATCTCTTCGCGCCGGTTGAGCTTGGCCCGCTGTTCCTCGGTCGCATCGCGCGGGGTCTTGAAGATGAGGTGCGTGAGCGGCTTCGGCTCGAAGTCGGCCGGGGTCGTCATCCGGAGCGTGTGGTAGGCCGTCAGCCACGGTTCGACTCCCTGTCGGACCTGCGTCCGCATGAACTCCAGATCCTGGCGGTCGAGGTAGATCCCGGGGTGCGTGAACGGTGCGTCGGGTTTCCCGCGCAGAACCGGCACGGCGAGCAACAGCAGCACGCAGGAACAGGGAACGAGGCCCCTGCGCCTGACCAGACCGTGCTGTCGAACAGGGGAAGGCAGGATGGGGAGGTTCATCGGTGAGGATTGCCTGGCGCCCCGCAACGGTAGCGGCGATCGGGGCGGGTCACCGCCGGCAGAGCCGGCGAGCCACAACGCGACCGCGCGGTGGAAGCGGGGCGGAGCTCATCGCGGACTACAGCTTGAGCGTGAGCGACAGCCGGAAGGTGATTGGCGTCGAAAACGCGAGCCCGCTGCCACCCAGGACGGCTTCGCGGGCAGGCGACGTGTAGTCGCCATTCTTCGGCCGCAGCGACGTGCCGGTGTAGACGATCGCCTGGTCGTTGAGCAGGTTGTTGATGACGAGATTGGCCTGGAAGTCCCGGCCGCGCCACTTCCAGCGGTAGTTCGCGGTCGCGGTCACGGTGGTGCGCGCGGGAGCCCACACGGTGTCGGCCGGGCCGACCGCGGGGTTGTCGACGGCCAGCGGGTTGGCGGCGCTCACGGGCAGCGCCGGGTTGTAGGCCGGGTTGGCCATGGTGTCCGCGCCGCGATTGCCGACGGCGCGCCTGCCCCGCCAGTTCACCCCGGCGCCCAAGCGCACTCCCCTCAGCATGCCCGAGCCGAACGTGTAATCGCCGAAGACGTTTCCGTTGGCGGGACTGTCGTTGATGTCGCTCGAAGCCCCGCTCCAGGTCCGCTGAAAGTTGATGATCTGGTTGTACGTGTCGACGGCGGCCTGCACGTCGGGCGAGCGCTGGTTGACGGGGACGGAGGGGTCGACGCGGGCGACATCGCTCGCGTCGATCAAGACGCCCGCGTCCTGGGCGATTTGCTTGAACAGGGCCATGTTCGTGTTGATGTACGCCAGCGTATCGGGATAGCGGTTGCTGGCGCCGATGCGGGGCTCCGCGTAGTTGGCCATCAGGCGGAGCTGTTTCGACACGTTGAGGACCAGCTCAAGCTCGTCGCCGCGCGCGACCCTGGTGAAGCTGTCGCGGAACACCTGCGGGAGGTTGGCGATGCCGCGGATGTTGCGGCCGGTCGCGGACTGGTCGCCGACGGCGTTGGCGTTGTAGAGATTGTTGAACTCGACGCCGGAGCCGAGCACGGCGTTGTCCTCGTGCGCCTCGTAACGCGTGTAGCCGATGTTCAGCCGCCCCTTGAAGAGTTCCAGGCGCAGGCCGTAGTCCTTGCCGTACGTGGTCGTGGACGTGCGGGGCGAGCCGTCGATGCGGACGGCGGAGCCGTCGGGCGGGTTGAAGGTCTCGGCGTAGTTGTAGAACGGATTGAGCCAGGAGGCGATGTGCGCGACGGCGCCGTAGGTCTTCGTGACCTTGCTGCCGCGCTGGGTGGGGAGGTTGTAGTCGTCCTGGAAGCGGACGTTGGCGTACAACGGATCGGGATCGTCGGTCGCGGCGAGCCGGGGCCGGTTGGCGGCGGGCCGGGGCGAACCGGAGGGCGTTCCGTTGGGGTTGAGCGGCGTGTAGCTCAGGGTGGCCCAGTCGGCCGGCGCATCGGGACGCATGATGCGGGTGACGCCGTCCCAGTCGCGCGGGTAATCGCCGGAGCGGATCGTGCGCATGACCTTGTTGACGTAGGCATCGCGCCGCAGCCCGCCGAGGAGCACGAGGCGATCCTTGAGCAGCTTCGCGTTCATGGCGGCGACGACGTAGTCGTAGTCCTGGGTGTCGACCTGCTGGGTGTCCTCGCGCGAGGTGTCGCGCACCCACCGGGGCTGGATCGTCCGCGAGCCGCCGGTGGCGGCGTCGTGGAATGCCACCGGGCCGATGTTGTCGATCAGCGGGCGGCTGGCGGTGTTCCAGTAGTAGCGCACGCGGAGCGGCTGGACGTTGTTGCGGCCCCACTGGCGGTGGTCGTCGCCCTGGGCGATGCTGAGGAAGCGGTAATGCTGGTCGCGGCTGGCTTTGAAGTTGCCGCCGTTCAGGTTGAAGCTGAACTTGCCGAGGCGGTTCTGGGGGAGCACCCAGGCGGCGGCGGCGCGATAGTTGCGGTAGACGAAGTCGAAGTTGTTGTGGATGACGAGGCCGTTGCTGTACGGGACGAGGAAGTTCGGATTGGGCGCGCCGTTGGGGAGGACGCGGTTGATGTCGATGAAGATGTTTCCGAGCTGGCGGTTCGACTGGCCGTTGCCGAGGAAGAGCGTGGTGTTGGTGTTGGCGCCGATTTCGAAGTAGAAGTCGCCGCGGCGCTGCGTGGGGATGCGGTGGTTGATGATGACGCCGACGTCGCGGAAGCGCTGCGTGAGGATCGGGGCGTCGGCCGCGACGGAGAAGCGCTTGCCGATCGGGCGGTAGGAGGAGTTGGCGATTGCGCGATCGAATTGTCCCGGCGGCGCGTTGATCTGGTACAGGATCGGCATGTTGGAGATGTTGAAGGGCGCGGCGCTGCCCTGGACAAAATTCCCCGCCGGCGTGGTGGTGGTGTCGCCCGACGAGCGCGTGATCGGATCGTTGGCGTAATTGAAGATGGTGCGGAGCGGGTTGGCGGGATCGAAGGCGTAGAAATTGGCGCCCTGGCGGTTGATGCCGCGGGCCCCGGCGTCGGCCGGGAGCGTGGCCGCGCCCTGCGGGGCGGAGAAGGTGGTGCGGCCGTCCCAGCCGGAGAAGCGATCCTGGATGTTGGAGAAGCTGACCTGGCGGGCGATCTCGTAGGACTCGCCGATGAAGCGGACCTCGGTATGGCGGGTGGGGGCAAGGGCCACGGAGAGATAGTAGCCGCGCCGGTCGTCGAAATCGCGATCGCGGTAGCCCGCGCTGTCCTGCCGGAGGGCGGCGAAGCGCATGGCGCCGGCACCGTTGCCAAGGGGCGTGTTGACGTCGAACTCCCCGCGGTAGTTGGAGAACGAGCCCACGCTCATCTTGAGCGAGGTGAACCGCCGGTCGAATCGCGCCTGCTTGGTGGTGGTGGTCGGGATGCCGCCGAGCGTGCCGTTGCCGAAGAGGATGGAATTGGCGCCGCGGCCGAATTCGTAGCGCTCGACCGCGTAGGAGTCGGGGCTGATGAAGGCCGTGAAGAAGTTTCGCATCGGCTTGGCGGCGCCGTTGGTGCCGCCCGTCGAGACATACCCGCGGGCAAGATAGGCGCCGGGGTTGGCAAAGAAGAAGTTCTCGCCGCTGTCGATCGCGGCACCGCCGTTGCCGGTGATCCACTCGGCCGCCTTGTCGAGATCGGGAATGTCGAGTGCGTCGATGAAATCCCGGGTCATGATTGAATAGGCGGCGGGGGTGTCGCGCAGGTCGGTGGCGAGCCGCCCCCCGGCGAGGGAACTGGCGGCGGCGAAACCCGTGTCGCGATCCGTGCTGACCGTGAAGGGTGTCAGCACCACGGCGTCTTCCGTGGCCGATCGGGCGGGGGCCGGAGTGGAAGCGGCCTCGGCGGCTTGGGCGGGGGAGGCAATCGCCGCGAGGATGACGAGCAGTCGCGATCGGGGTGATGGTTTCATGGGTTGAGGGTTTGCGGTGGCCGGCAGTGGCGGGGCGGGTTCACGCGGCGGGGCTTCCACGGGGAGGTACTGTGAATCCACCGGTGCGACGATCAAGTCTGTTCCGCGAGGCCAATCCGACGGCACCACCGGCAGGGCGGGAAGGCAAAGGTGGCGAACGACGCGCTCGACCGCTCGCGCGACTGGGGCTGGACGCCCGCGAAGGGCTTTCCGGAGCAGTTCCGGCCTGATCGCGTCGTCACGCTCGATTACGCGTGCTCCGCGGGCAACTGCGTTGAACGCGGGGGACTTCGACTGCTGGCAGCCCGGATGTTTCCCAGCGCGGCGGAGCCGCATCCAAAAGAGCTGTCTGGAAACCGCCGCGCTGGGAGTGAGAGTGAAAGTGAGGGTGAGAGTGGGGAATTGCGACCGGAGTTGTTGCAACGGAATCGTCGCGAACGTGCGCGAAGCGGTGCGATAGTGGCACAGCCCTGGGAAAATATTTCAGAGAAATATCCGTCCTCCGACTTGCTCCTAAGAAACAGCATTTGTTAATCGTTGGGGCGCAACGTTGGTCCAGTTTCTATCCGGTCCCGGCCAAAATCCGATTTTGGGGATTTGGCTGCTAGGAAACTGGATCTTCAGGGGGATCGGATCCGGGAGGGGATTACTGAGCACGCACCACCACCGGAA
>VHCI01000171.1 GCA_016871775.1 Verrucomicrobiota bacterium
CCCCGCGCCCGGCCGCGCCCCCCCCGCGCGTCACGATCGCACGGGCCGCATCAAAGTAATCGAGGACGGCCTCCCCGCGGGCGAAGCGGGCCTCAAGGTTAAGCCCGGTCGTCCGGGCGGGTTTTAGCAGAAGATTTCGGTTTCATCGGGGCGGGCGGAGATCCTTGGCGGGGTCCCGGACGAACTCCCCGTTTTGAAACCGCACTCCCGCATTCATCACCCGCAAGGTTGGAATGGAGCCGGACCGGCGGAGATCATCGGGGCAGTCGAGACGCGGGCGGGCCGGGAACAAATCATCGGCATACCGGATTTCCGGGGCAAAGGGCCCACGGCGCCAATCGGTGGCCCGCTTTTGACAAGGCGCCGCGGCGCCCTCCGGTTGGCTGGATGCGAAGCCCTCTCCTTCCCCACCCAACCGCCGCGCGCAGCCGTCCCCGGCTCACCTCGCTCGCGGCCGCCGCGCTCGCCCTGCTGCTCTCCGGCTGCGCCTCCCGCCTGCCACCGCTGCCGACGGTGGAGCGCCTCGATCTCAACCGCTATATGGGCAAGTGGTACGTCATCGCCTGCATCCCGACCTTCATCGAGACGGAGGCCTACAACGCGGTGGAAACCTACCGCCTCGAGCCCGACGGCACGATCGACACGGTCTTCACGTTCAACCAGGGCGGTTTCGACGGTCCGCCCAAACGCTACAACCCGCGGGGCTTCGTGCGCGACCCGCTCCACCGTTCGGCCTGGGGAATGCAGTTCGTGTGGCCCATCCAGGCCGAGTTCCTCGTGACCCACGTCGACCCCGCGTACACCCGCACCGTGGTGGGCCGCAACCGGCGCGATTACGTCTGGATTATGGCGCGCTCCCCGGAGATGCCCGCCGCCGACTACGACCAGCTGGTGCGGGAACTGGCGGCGCAGGGCTACGACGTGGCGAAGCTGCGCCGCGTGCCGCACCGGGCGAGGCCGGGCCCTTGAACGCCGGCGGCCCCGTCACTCCGGCGTGGCCGTCGGGCGTAAACCGGGCTCGCGCCGGTGGCGCGTGCGGCCCTCGAAATCCGCCACCAGCGCCAGCAGCCGCGCCTCGGTCCACGCGCGGCCGTAAAACAGGAGCCCCACCGGCAGCCCGGCGCGTTCCCCCGCGGGCACGGTCACGCTCGGGTAACCCGCCATCGCGGCGGGCACCACGCCGCCCGGACCCCCGCCAGTCGGGCCCGCCCCGCCGAACACGGGATCTCCCCCGGGCGGAGGGGCGATCAGCCGCGCGGGCGGGCCGGCCAGGGTCACCAGCGCGTCGAGCCGGTGGGTGTCCATCAGGCGGTCGATGCCCTCCGAGCGCGCGATGCGCCGGCACGCCGCCAGCGCCTTGCGGTACGCCGGATCGGTGAGCGGCCCCTTGGCCTCCGCGATCACGAAGTGCTGCTGCCCGAACAGCGGCTGCTGCCGGGCCCAATTCGCATCATTGAAGGCAATCACGTCCGCCAGGGTCCGGATCCGCGAATCCGGGCCAAGGGTGGCGAAATAGGCGTTCAGGCCCGCCTTCAGCTCGAAATACATCACCTCCCGCTGCGGGCGATCGGCTCCCTGCAGCCCGGGAAACTCGCCCACCTCCACAACCTCCGCGCCGGCCGCGCGCAGGCTCGCGAGGGCGCGCTCCGCCACGTCCCCCAAGTCTGGCTGGAACCGCTGCCGGGCGACCCAGCCGATCCGCGCCCCGCGCAGCGCGCCCCCGGACCACGGCGCCGCCAGGGCCCGCTCCATCCCCGGGGGCGCGGCCGCGGTCGCCGGATCCCCCGCATCCCAACCCGCAAGCGCCGCCAGCACCAGGGCCGCATCCCGGACCGTGCGCGTCATCGGGCCGGCGGTGTCGAAACTCTCCGCGATCGGGATCACGCCGCTGCGGCTGACGAGGCCCACGGTCGGTTTCAGCCCGACGATGCCGCACGCGGCCGACGGGGAGATGATGGAGCCGCTGGTCTCGGTGCCGATGGCCGCGACGCAGAGGTTGGCCGCCACGGCGACCGCCGAGCCCGAGCTGGAACCGGACGGCGAGCGGTCGAGCGCGTAGGGATTGAGGGTCTGGCCGCCGCGCGCGCTCCAGCCGCTGACGGAGCGCTGGCCGCGGAAGTTGGCCCACTCGCTCAGGTTCGTCTTGCCGAGCAGGACGGCCCCGGCCTCGCGCAACCGCGCCACCAGCGGGGCGTCGCGCGGTGGCTTCAGCCCGATCAGCGCGAGGGAACCGGCCGTCGTCTCCATCGCGTCGGCGGTGGCGATGTTGTCCTTGAGCAGCACCGGGATCCCGTGGAGCGGCCCGCGCACGCGACCGGCGCGGCGTTCGGCGTCGAGCGCCTCCGCCTGCCGGAGCGCGTCAGGGTTGACCTCGATGACCGCGCGCAGCCGGGGTCCGGCCTGATCGACCGCGGCGATGCGCCCCAGGTAGGCGGCGGTGAGGTCGCGGCTGGTCAGACGGCCCGCGGCCATCTGGGCCTGCAGGTCCTCGATGGTCGCCTCCGCGTAGGGGAAGGCGGGCTCGGCTGCCGGGAGCGCGGCCAGCGCGAAAAGTGCGAGGAGGCCGCGGCGGAAACGGCGCGGCCAAGGGGACGCGCTCACTTCGGCCATTGGCCCTCAACGAAGTCGCGGGGCTCCAGCCGGCGCGGGTCCAGGACCACGTGCTTCACGCGCTGGCGCTTCCAAGTGTAGGTGATGTGCACCCGGCCGTCCCGGGCCTGGATGACCGCCGGGTAACTGTACTCGCCCGGCTCATTCTCCAGCACCTCCGCGGCCTGCCACTTCCGGCCATCCGCGGAAACCGCCACGTTCAGCGGCGTGCGCTTCCCGCCCCACTGGCCCGGCTGGCCCGGGATGTGGTTGTAGACGATCAGGTGCCGCCCATCGGCCAAGGTCAGCGCGTCGGTGCCGGAATTGGGGTTCGGCAACGTGCCGAGGCTCAAGGGCCCCCAGGTGCGGCCACCGTCGGGCGAGGCGACCTCGAAGATCTTGTTCTGCCGCGAACGGCCGATCGCCAGCAAACGCTCGCCGCCCAGCAATAGGAAACTCGGCTGGATCGCCTGGATCGCCACGCCGTCGTTCACCGGCCCGATCCGCTCCCACGTCAGGCCGAGGTCCCGCGTGCGCTCGAAGTGCACCGACCATTTGCTCGGCTTCTCCGGGGTCTCGTCGCTAACGGGGCAGAGGATGTCCCCGTTGGCCAACTGCACCGGCCGGTTCTTCACCGGCCCCAAAATCCCCTCGGGCAACCGCCGCGGGGGCGACCACGTGCGGCCCCCATCGGTCGACTGGGTCAGCATTCCCCACCACGTCTCCGGCGTCGGACCGGCCTTGTAGAACAGCAGCAGCGGCCCGCCGCGCGGCTGGAAGAGCACGGGGTTCCACGTCGGGTGGCGGCTGACGGAGCCATCCGGGCGCCGGTACTGGACGCCGTTCGCCACCTCCACGGGCACGGTCCACGCGCCTCCCTCGAGGCGGGCGACCCAGATGCCCACGTCCGGATGCTTCTCGCGGGTGCCGCCGAACCACGCGGCCACGAGCTCCCCGCCCGTGGTCTGCTCGATGGTCGAGGCGTGGCACTGCGGGAACGGGGCGGTCTCGTAGATGAAACCTTCCGAGACGATGGCGGGGGAAACGGCGCGCGCGGGGGCGCCGGGCAGCAGGCCGAGGGCGAGGACGGGCAGCAGGCGGGTCAGGTTCATCGGAAGGAAACGGTGGCGGGGTTGGCGAGGGGAACGCTCGGATCGGGCACCAAGCGGGCGATGCGGCCGGGCTGGTTGAGGACCAGAAGCAGGGTGCCGTCGGGCGAAAACCGGACATCACGAACCCGGCCGTGACCCTGGAAGACAATCTCCTCGTCCCGCACGACCTCCCCGTCCAATTCCAGGCGCCGCAACTGTTCCCCGCCGAGGCAGCCGATGAAGAGGTGGTTCCGCCAGCGGGGGAAGGCCCCACCGGGGCCGAAGGCGATCGCACCCGGGGCCACGGAAGGCGTCCAGTGGCGGAGCGGCGGCCGCATCCCGGGCTCGCCGGCGGTGAAGCGCAGGTTGCGGTCGAGGCCTGCGGAGGTCACCGGCCAACCGTAATTGGCGGCCGGATCGATCCGGTTGAGCTCATCGCCACCGCGGGGCCCGTGCTCGGTGGCCCACAACTGGCCGGTCGCGGGATGATACTCGAGGCCCTGCACGTGGCGGTGCCCGTAACTCCAGACGGAGGGCCACGCGCCGGGGCGGGCCGCGAAGGGATTGTCCGCGGGGATGCCACCGTCGTCGCGGAGGCGGAGGATCTTGCCGAGGGGGCTGCCCAGGTTCTGGGCCGCCGCGGGCACGCCGCGATCGCCCAGCGTGAAGAACAGGTGGCCGGCGGGATCCCAGAGGAAGCGGCAGCCGTAGTGCGAGGTGTCCTCGACGTAGGTCGCGTCCGGCCCCCGAAAGAGGAGTTCCTGGTCGGTCCAGCGGCCGCCCGCGATCCGGCCGCGGACCACCACGGTGCCGGAGGTGCCCGCGCGGGGCCCGACTTCCGTGTAGGCCAGATAGACCCAACCGTTCGTGGCGAACCGCGGGTGCAGGGTCACGTCGAGGTAACCGCCATCCTGGCGCACCTGCGTCGCGGGCGTGCCCGTCACCGGGACCGGGGGGCCGCCGGCCGCAGGGACGAGCAGGAGCCGCCCCTCGCGTTCGGAGATGAGCATCCCGCCGTCCGGCAGCAGTTCGAGGCCCCACGGGGTGCCCAGGCCGCTGACAACGGTCTCGAGCCGCGCGCCGTGCAGCCGGGTGGGCACCGGAGCCTGCGCGGGCGGCTCCGGGTGGGTGATGCGCCCCGCGGCGTACTCGCGCTGCGCGTGGCGGATGAAGCGCAGCACGGCCGCGGTGTCGGCCTCGCCCAAGATATCGCCGAAGGCCGGCATCCCGGTGGCGGGGAACCCTTCGCGGATGGCGCGACGCAGGGCCTCGTCGTTGCCGCCGTGGCGCGCGATCGGGTCCAGCAGGTTGGGGGCCGGCCCGCCGACGAGGTCCCGGTTATGGCAGGTCACGCAATGCGTCGCGATGAGGCCGCGCGCGTGGGCGTGCGGGTCCGGGGCGGCGGGGACGGCGCCGGCGGCGGTGAGCGCGAACCACGGCAGCAACGCGGCAAGGGTCCGGGGCGGGGTGACCATTGGAATCACCTCACCGCCCCGGACGCTTGGATTCAAACCCGAATCGCG
The DNA here is from genome assembly GCA_016871775.1 of Verrucomicrobiota bacterium. GTDB lineage: Bacteria > Verrucomicrobiota > Verrucomicrobiia > Opitutales > Opitutaceae > ER46. The sequence goes on from VHCI01000171.1 coordinate 5,204, forward strand.
GTTGGCGGCAAACCCGGCTCAGAACCGGCGGGTGAGCGCGAGGCGGAACAGGCGGGGCTCGGCCGGGTGGAAGTGCAGGCCATCCTCGCCCTCGGCCGCCTCACCCGGGAGCCGCGAAGCGTAGGCGTAGGCGATGTCCAGATTCGCGCGATCCGTGGCGTTGAGCACCTCGAGCGCGATCTCCCAGTCCCGCGCGCGCCACCCCGCCCGGACATTCCAGGTCGTGGAGGCCGGAGCGCGCAGGG
>VHCI01000172.1 GCA_016871775.1 Verrucomicrobiota bacterium
AACTTCCGCGATGGCCTCGCGACGGACTACGTTGTCGACGCCGTGCTCGCCTCCGCCAAGGCCCGCAAGTGGGTCAAGGTGAAGCAGGCCTGACCTCCTCCCGCCGGCAGGGCGGCGGCGACGGGCGACCACCCCCGCCGTCCCGCCCTCCCGGCGCCCCCCGGGTCCGGGGCGCACCCGTTGTCCTGACGCCGCCCCCTCACGCTTTCCCCACCCCTCCAATGCTGCTCCGCCTGCTCGCGCTCTCGTGTCTCCTGCCCGGCGTCGCCGTGGCCCTGACCTCCCTCACGTTTGAGCCCCCCGCCGGCGTCCCGGCCAAGGGGCGGCACGTGGTGTTCCTTTCCGGCGACGAGGAGTACCGGGGCGAGGAGGCGCTGCCGATGCTCGCCAAGGTGCTGAGCCAGCGCCACGGCTTCCGCTGCACGGTGCTGTTCGCCCTCGATGCCGACGGGACCATCAACCCTGACAACCAGCGTTCGCTCGCCGATTCGGCCGCGCTCGACACCGCCGACGCCCTCGTGCTCGCCCTGCGGTTCCGGCAATGGCCGGACGAGGCGATGGAGCGCTTCGTCCGCGCCTTCCACCGGGGGGTGCCGCTGATCGCGCTGCGCACCTCCACCCACGCGTTCAACTTCCCCGCGACGTCCCGTTGGGCCGTCTATAGCTGGAACAGCAAGGCGCCTTGGCCCGGCGGCTTTGGCAAGCACGTGCTCGGCGAGACCTGGGTCACCCACTGGGGCAAGCATAAGGGCGAGGCCACGCGGACGGTCGTCGCCGCCGGCGCGGCCGGCGATCCCCTCCTACGCGGGGTGGGCCCGATCTTCGGGGACAGCGACGTCTACGAGGCCTATCCGCCCGCCGACGCCCGCCTGCTCCTCCGCGGCCTCGTCCTGCGCGGGATGAACCCTGGGGACGCCCCCGCCGACCACCGCAAGCCCCGCGCCACCGACAAGCAGCCGCAGGGGGTCAACGACCCCGCGATGCCCGTCGCGTGGACCCGCCAGTTCCGCAACGAGGCCGGCACGACCAACCGCGTCTTCACCACCACCCTCGGCGCCGCCACCGACCTGAGCGACGAAAGCCTCCGTCGGCTGGTGGTTAACGCCGTCTTCTGGGGTCTCGGCCTCGAGGTTCCCGCCGCGGCTGACGTGACGCCCGTCGATCCCTACGAGCCGCGCGCCTACGGCTTCCGCGCGTTCCGCTATGGTCTCCGCCCGGCGGACTACGCGCTGGGTCGCACCGTGCCCGCCGGCGGCACCCCGCCGCCGGTGCCGAAGAAGGCCCCGGCCAAGAAGTGATTTTCCCGTCCCCCACCCTAACCCACGATGAAATCCATCCGCCTCCTCACCGCCCTCGCCCTCGCCGCCGCAGCCGCCCGCGCGGCCGACGCCGGGTTCCAACCGATCTTCAACGGCAAGGACCTCTCCGGCTGGGAGGGTAACGCCGACTTCTGGTCCGTCCGCGACGGCGCGATCACCGGCCAGACCACCGCCGAGAAGACGACCAAGGGGAACACGTTCCTCGTCTGGAAAGGCGGCAAGCCCGCCAATTTCGAGCTGCGCGCCCGCTTCCGCCTCACCGCCCAGAACGACAAGAACCAGGCCAACTCCGGCATCCAATACCGCAGCAAGCTGCTCGATGCCGCGGCCTTCGTCGTGGGCGGCTACCAGGCCGACATCGACTCGACCGGCAAGTACGCCGGGATGCTCTACGAGGAGCGCGGCCGCGGGATTCTGATGTCGCCCGGCCAGACCATTCGCGTCAGCGCCCCGGACGCTGCCGCCGTCGCCGCCGCCCAGGCCGACAAGAAGGCCAAGGGCAAGGCGAAGGCGAAGGTCGAGGTCCTTGGCACCGCCACCCAGCCCGAGGAGATCCTCGCCGCCTACAAGCTCGGGGAATGGAACGAGCTGCGCATCGTCGCGAACGGCCAGCGGCTCCAGCACTACCTCAACGGCAAGCTCTCGGCCGATGTGACTGACACCGACGCGACCGCCGGCGCCAAGGACGGCGTAATCGCGCTGCAGCTGCACCAGGGCCCACCGATGACGATCCAGTTCAAGGACGTCCACCTGAAGACGCTGCCCTGATCGCCCCTTCCCGCCCGGCCGCGCTACCCGGCGGCCGGGTGCCGGTTTCCCCGCTGCCCCGGCTTAACGGGCCGGTCCACTCCCACCCCCAACCTTACCCCGATGCGCCTGTCCCGCCCCTTCCTCGCCCGTCTCGCCTGCGCCGCCGCGTTCCCGGCGGCCCTTTCCGCCCAAACCGCTCCCCCGGCCGCGCCCGGCGCCCCCGCCTCGACCGTCAAGCTGGAGGAGTTCGTGGTCACCGGCGTGTTCAACGCCACCGAGGCCAAGAAGGCCACCACCGCCATCACCGCCGTGGATATGGCGGTGATTGCGGACCAGGTGCCCATCAGCGCGGACGACATCCTCTTAAATGTGGCGGGCGTGTTCGTGAATTCGTCCCTCGGCGAGATCCGCGGGATGGTCTACTCGCGCGGCATCTCGGCTGACAGCAGCGACGGCGCGACCGGACAGTACTACGTGTCGATGCAGGAGGACGGCCTGCCGCTCACGAACGTCAATTTCGGCAATTACAACGCGAGCTACTTCAACCGTCCCGACGGCACCCTCCAGCGGGTCGAGGCGGTGCGCGGGGGCAGCGCGTCGATCACCTCCTCCAATTCCCCCGGTGGCGCCTTCAACTACATCAGCCGCGTCGGTTCCTCCACGTTCGGGGGCGAGCTGCGCACCCGCTACGGCCTCGAGGGCCGCGGCTCCCCGCACCTCCGCGTCGAGGGCGTGGTCGGTGGCCCGCTGGGCCGCAAGGGATGGAATTACAGCTTGGGCGGTTTCTACCGCTACGCCGAGGGGCACCGCCCGCCCGACGGCTACCCGATGAACCACGGGTTCAACCTCCGCGGGAACCTTTACCGGGACTACGGGCGCGGCTCGGTGAAAATCTACGGCAAGTACCTCGACGACCGGAACCACTGGTACGAGTACCTGCTCGCCCGCGACCCGCAGGACCCGAAGCATTACCCCGGCCTCAGCCGCTACAGCACCAACCTGTTTCCGAAGACAAAATTCCAGTATCCGCGCGAGTCCGACACCACTTTCGCCACCTTCGACTCCGCCGACGCCGTGCGCTCCCGCCAGCGCTACGGCGGCGTCGAATGGAAGCACGACTTCGGCGGCGGCTGGTCCGTCAACCACAACATCAAGGCCAGCCGCAGCTGGGCCGACTGGAACTCCAGCGCGGGCGTCACCCCGCGGTCCCTCGACTGGCCCAATTTCTTCAGCACGATGGGTATCCAGTTCAGCGGCGGCGGCACCGCCCTGAACGGCCGCGTTCCGCCCGGGCTGTACCAGTTCTACGACCGCCAGACCGGCAACGTCCTCGCCGAGGTGACCTCGAACGGTTCCTACACCGTCAACGCCAACGCGATGGTGCAGGCCGGCCAGGTGGTGCGCTTCGCCAACCTGCCCAACCAGCGGATCCTGCCCAACGCGCTCTGGACGAACAACGGCCGCGTCGCGAACGAGCATATGGACGAGCTGATGGAGCGCCTCTCCCTCACCAAGAAGCTGGGGTCAATGTCCTTCACCTTCGGCGGCTACTTCGGCTACTCGGACATCTCCGATCGCCAGACGAGCGGCGGTCGCACGGCCTCCCCCCTGACCGAGCAGCCGCAGCCGCTCGGCATCCGCTGGATCCCGGCCACCGCCGCCACCGCGCCCGCCGGCACCCCCGCCGCCACCCTCGCCGGCGTCGACGGCTGGAACGGCCGGACCGTGCAGCTCACGAACCCGGAGGGTTTCACCGCGCTCGGCGTGGGTTACGTGCGCAACGAAGCCATCGCCCGGCAACTGGCCTACTTCTTCGGTCACAAGTGGGACATTACGGACCGCTGGGGCGTCGACTGGGGGTTCCGCGGGGAGAAGTTCCGGGTGGTCGGCTTCAACCAGTCGGGTACCCAGAACCCGCGCGGCAACTGGGACCCGACCTACGGTGGCGCCGATGGCGACCCGTTCACGATGTTCGACAACCGCTTCCAGGTGCCCAACGCGGCCGCGAAATGGTTCTTCGACAAGGATGTCCGCAGCTTCTCCTGGTCGGTCGCGACCAACTACGTGATCGACAACGAGAACTCGTTCTACGTCCGCTACGCCGACGGCGAGAAGGCGCCCGATTACGGCTTCTTCCGGAACTACAACTCCGTCTTCCGCCTGAACAACCTGAAGCCGCGGCCGCAGACCGTGGAGCAGTGGGAGCTCGGCTACCGCTGGAAGCGCAAGGACCTCACCCTGACCGTCACGCCCTTCTGGAGCCGCCTCGCCAACATCAACAACAACCCGCAGGCCACCGAGGCCGACGGCGCCACCCTGTATTATCCGGATCCGATCTACAATATGGTCACCTCCTACGGCATCGAGCTGGAGGGCGAGTACCGCCTGACCGAACGCCTGCGCCTGCGCTCCGTCTTCACTACCCAGAAGTCCACCAACACCATCTGGAAGGTGTTCGTGGCCGGCGTGAACGGCCGCGATGATGACAGCTACCTCGATTTCTCCGGCAAGCCGGCCGACAACAACCCGGACTTCATCCTCAACACGACGCTCGATTACCGCACGCGCTCGTGGTTCGCCAACGTCTCTTGGCGCCATATGGGCGAGCGCGCCGGCAACATCGCCAACGTCATCACCCTGCCCCGCTTCAACCAGTTCAACCTCACCGCCGGCTACACCTTCTCGCGGACCCGCTCGGTGAACCTGAACATCAACAACGTCCTCGACAGCGAGGGCGTGATGACCTGGCGCGGCTGGGGCGTGAACCCCGGCGACCGCCAGAGCTACCGGTCTCTCCCGGAAACCGGCCGCGACACGATGCTCCAGTACGTGCCCGTCCAGCCCCGCGCCTTCTTCCTCACCTACACCCAGAAATTCTGACGTCACCGCGGCCCCGCCGCGCTCGTCTCGTCCGCCTCCCCTTCCTTATGCGCCTGTTGCCCGTCCTCCTGGCCCTGACCGCCGCCGCCCTGCCGGCCGCGGAACAGAAGAAAGGCAACCCGATCCGCCCCAACCCGGCCGAGCTGCCGCCCCCGGCGGATCCCGCGGGCATCACCGCCCCGCCGGGGTTCAAGGTGGAGATGCTCTACAGCGTCCCGCGCACCGATCAGGGTTCCTGGGTGTCGCTGACCCCCGACCCCAAGGGACGCCTCCTCGCGTCCGACCAATACGGTGGCATCTACCGGATCACGCTCCCGCCGCTCGGCACCAGCGCGGGCCTGCGGGTGGAGAAGCTGGACATCGACCTGAACCGGGTGGCCGTCGGCGCCCCGCCGCCGGAGGAGCCGCGCAAGGGCAAGAACGAGAAGGCCAAGACCGAGAAGGCGGGCCCCGTCGAACGCCTTGAGGTGGGCGCCCACGGCCTGCT
>VHCI01000173.1 GCA_016871775.1 Verrucomicrobiota bacterium
GTCACCTGGCGCTCATCCTCGGCGCGGACGTTGCCCGCGAGGGTGCGCCCGTCCCGGGTGGTGATCGTCACCAGCCGGTAGCTCTCCTGCATCACCTCGCTCGGGTTGACGATCTCGGTGAGGATGTAGTCGAGGTTCGCGCGGTTGGACCCCGTGAGGTCCGGGCCGATCTCGCCGCCCTGGTCGAAGAGGCGGTGGCAGGCGGCGCAGGTGCGCTCGAATACGCCCCGGCCCCGCGCGGGATCGGCCTTCGCGAACTCTTCCTCGTTAAGGACGCGCTTGAGGCGGGCGATCTCGGCCAGCTTCTCTTCGTCCGGCTGGGCCACCGCGCCCCAGAAGTCACCGAACGCGGGCCCGATCACCCGCTGGAGCTGGCGGGCGGCGAAGGCCGTGACGTCTCGGCGCGGGACCACCTCGCGGCGCAGTGCGCCCAGCAGGGCCTGCGCCGAGGCCCGGCGCGCGGAGAGTGTCAGGATCGCCTCCGCGCGGTCGCCCGCGTCGAGGGCGGGGTAGCGCGCGAGGAGCTCCCGGGCGATGCCCGGATCCTCAAACGCGGCGAGGGCCCGGATCGCGTCGCGCCGGAGCGGGGCTTCTTCGAGCAGGCGCAGGACGGCCGGCAGCGCCTCCGGGACCGCGTCGCGGGCGAACGCCTGCAGGATCTCGCGGCGCCGGGCGATCCCGGTGGCGGGATCGCGCAGGGCGGCGAGCTGGGCCGCCCGCGCCTTCGCGTCCCCGAAAAGCTGGCCGATCTGCGCGAGCAACTCGCGTACGGCGCCGTCACCCGCGGCCTCCAGCGTGGCGGCGGTAGCGGCCCACGTGGGAGGCGCCTCCGCGTCCCGGCGTCCCTGCGCCACGAGCCCGTCGCGGAGGCCCTCCAGCAGGGCGTGGCGCGCTGCTTTCGCGGTGGCGGCATCGAGGGCGGTGGTGATGGGCGCGAGTTGATCCGCGGCGACCGCCCGCCGGGCGGTCCAGCGGGCGAGCACCGGGATCCGGCCTCCGGCCACCAGCGCGAGGGCCCGGGCTGGGTCGGCGGGCACCAGCGGCTCGAGTGCGAACCACAGCATCTTGGGCAAGTTGTGGTCCGTCGCGTCAGCGGCGTGTCCCACCAGCCCGGCAAGGATTTCCCAACGCTCCAACGCCGGCATCCGCTGCAGGGCCGCGGTCACAGCGAGCCTCACCACCGGGGAGGGATCGGTGCGCGCCAACTGGCTAAACTTGGCCGCGGTCTCCGCGCTGACGGCCCGGTCCTCGGCCAGCAGTTGCACGGCCCAAGCGCGGACCGGAGCCTCAGGATGTTCCAGGGCGCCCCGAAGGAGGGCGGGCGTCGCGGTGCCGGTGACGTGCAGCGCCCAGAGGGCGCGCAGCTTCCCGGCGGCCTCGGGCGCGCCCCGGAAGATCGCCTCCAGCCGGGGCGCGACGGCCGGAGCGAGGCGGCCTTCCGCCGCCCGTTGCTGCAGGAGCACCCGGGCCCGGCGGCTGTACCAGTCGTTGCGGTGGTTCAGCAGGTCGAGCAGTTCGGAGTCCGGCTGCGCCGCGAGGTTGAGGCCGGCCCGGCCGGGCAGGCCCTTGGGGGCGACGCGGTAGATGCGGCCGGTGTCCTTGGCGTCGACGGAGTTGCCGCAGATGTCGCCATCGTGCCAGTCGAGCACGTACACCGCGCCGTCGGGCCCGGTCTCGACGCTGAAGCCGACCCACGCGGGGTCGTTGGCCAGCAGGGTTTCGTCCCCGTGGCGGCCGACGAAACCGGACCCGCGGGGCTCCAGGATGTCGGAGAGCAGCGCGTGCTCGTGGATGTTCGCCATCAGGATGCGGCCGCGGTACTCGCGCGGGAAGGCGTCCGCGAGGTAAACGCGCGCGCCGCCGTGCGCGGAGCGGTGGTGGTGGTCCGCGATGGTGCGGATGTCCTCGTAGACGTGGGGATTGAGGTGCTTGCCGCCCTGCCGGTGGTAGACGCCGCCCGGGATGACGTGCCAGAGGTGCGGGATGACGCAGGCGGTGATGAACATCTGGCCGTGGTCGTCGAAATCGAGACCCCACGGGTTGCTGAAGCCGTGCGCCACCACCTCGAAGCGGTCCTTGACCGGATGGTAGCGCCAGACGCCGCCGTCGATGTACTGCCCGTCCACGACCGGGATCTGCTCGGGGAAGGCGTCACCGCGCCGGTAAACGCGGCCGCCGTCCGCGGGCTTGCCCACGGTGGACCGGGTCGCGAAGCCCTGGCAGCCGTAGAGCCAGCCGTCGGGGCCCCAGTTGAAGCTGTTGAGCGTCTCGTGGCGGTCCTGAATGCCCCAGCCGGTCAGCCGGATCTGGATGTCGGCGTCGGCCTGGTCGTCGCCGTCGCGGTCGGGGACGAAGAGGAGGTTGGGTGGGGCCCCGAGCCACAGCCCCCCGAAGCCGACCGCGAGCGCCGCCGGGAAGGGAATGCCCTCGAGGAACACCTTCCGCCGGTCGAAGGTGCCGTCCCCGTCGGTGTCCTCGAGGATGAGGATCCGGCTGTCCCCGTGGTTGGCGAAGCCGGTGCGCCGCGTCTCGTAGTCCCGGTTCTCCGCGATCCACAGTCGGCCGCGGTCGTCCCAGCAGAAGGCCATCGGCTGCGTGATCATCGGTTCGGCCGCGGCGAGGCGGACCTCGAAGCCCGGGGCGGTCGTCATCCGGGCGACGGCCTGCTCGCCGGTGAGGAACGGCGCCGCCTTCGCCTCGGCGCGCGCGAGGTTCCAGAGCACGAAGTCCGAGCGCTCCCCGGTATAGGCCTTCCAGGCCTCCATCAGCCCCACGTCGTCGACGGGGCCGGTGTAGACGACGAGTTGGTGGCGGAAGATCTCCGCGCGGCCGCGCGCGATGGTCCAGTCGCCGGCGATGGCGCGGCTCGGGCCGGCGCCGAGCTGCTTGTCGACCCGCCAGGGGAGGGGGTAACCGGGGTTGCGGGGGTGATCGAGGATCGCGATGTGCGCGGCATCGGCGCGGCCCTCGACCTTGAGCCCGATGTCGAGCCAGATCGCGCGCTGGCCGTTGGCGCGCTCGTTCCGCTGGCGGTTGCTGTTCGTGACCGCGCCTTCCATCCCGGCGCGCCAGGGCATCCGGAGGAACAGCCCGCCGTAGTCGTACTTCGCGACCGTGAGGTCGACGAGCCCCTCGCCCTTCCACTCCAGGTCGATCAGGTAGCGGCCGCCCGCCTCGCGGAACGTCCACGTCTGGGTCTCCGCCATCACGGGCTGCCCGGCCTCATCCAGCAGGTGGTAAAGGGTGGACCACCGCACCTCGTTGCCTTGCGCGACCAGCGGGGTCAGGGCGACGCGACGCCAATGGCTGGCCCCGGGATGGTGGAAGTAGTCGCGGCCGTTGACGCGGGTGAGTCCCCAGTAGATGCCGGTCTGGTGGCGGTGGTGGCCGGGGCTGAACTCGGTCAGCACGCCACGGCCGTCCGGTGCGACCAGCGGGTGCAGGTACGGGCGGAAATCCGGGCGCGCGTGCTGGGTGAGCAGCGGCTCCGTGGAGCCTTCGCGGAGGACGGCGATCGCGTGCTGCGCAGCATCGTGGCGGAGGGTGAGGCCGGCGGCCGCCAGCGTGCCGGGCAGCAGCGCGGCGAGCAGGAGCCCGCGGACACGGAGCCGGGTGAGGAACAGGCCTTCAGCGGGTTTCACGGTAATCGGGGTTGGGCTCCATCGCGGCGGCGCCGACGGAGCGCTGCCATTGGCGTAGGCGTTCGGTCAGCGCCTGGGCGAGGGCGGGCTGGCGGCCGGAGAGGTCCTCCTGCTCGCCGGGATCGGCCCGCAGGTTGAAGAGCTGGACGCGCTGCTGTTCGAAGTAGAGGAGGAGCTTGTGTTCCCCAGCGCGGATGGCGGCGCCCGGGCTCTGGCGCCCGTGGTTGCTGTAGTGGGGGAAATGCCAGAAGAGCGCGTCCCGCGCGGGGGCCGCGCCGCCGCGCAACAGCGGGGCCAGGCTCACGCCGTCACGATGCTGCTCCGGCAGGGCGGGCAGGCCGGCGAGCTCGAGGACCGTGGGATAGAGATCCGTGCTGATGACCGGGACCGCGCTCACCACGCCGCCGCGCACCCCGGCTCCGGGGGCGCGGATCATCAGGGGCACGCGGATGCCGCCCTCGTAGAGCCAGCCTTTGGCGCCCCGGAGCGGCAGGTTCGAGGTGGAGTACGCCCCGTCGAGCGCGTTGGCCGCGACCACCCGGTCGGGCCGCCCGAAGTTGGCGGCGGCCATCCCGCCGTTGTCGGACACGAAGATCACGATGGTCTGCCCGGTGAGGCCGAGCGCCTCGAGCTTGGCGGTGAGACGGCCGAAGTTCTGATCGAGGTTCTCGACCATCGCGGCGAACACGGGGTTGTCCTGGTGCTGGCGGATCTTGACGGTGCGGTTCGGGAAGACCCGGTGCCCCGCGAACTCCTCGCGGCGGGCGAGTTCGCCGAGTTCCGCGTGGGTCGGTGGGCTCGCGTCGTCGGGGTTGCCCTCGAGCACGAAGGCGGGCCCCGCGGGCGCCGGGCGGCCCTCGAGCTTCGCGCGGTACTTGGCCACCAGGGCCGCGGGCGCCTGGATCGGGTCGTGCACGGCGAAGTGCGACAGGTAGAGGAAGAATGGCTGGTCGCGGTGCTCCTCGACCCAGCGCAGCGCCTCGTCGGTGAGGCGGTCGGTCAGGTACTGGCCGGGCGCGTCGTCGAGGCCGTCGAGCTTGAAGGGCGCGTGGAAGCCCGGGTTGGGCCAGCCCTTGTTCCAGCGAGGGACCTGGACGTCGAAACCTTGGGCGCGCGGGCCGTTGGGCTCCTCGCCGAGGTGCCACTTGCCGAAGTGGCCGGTGGCGTAGCCGCGGGCGCGCAGCGCCTCCGCGAGCGTAGTCTCCTCGAGGGGCAGGTGCTGGCGCACGGGCGCGTTCCGCAGGCGCTGGAAGGGGAACTCCTTCCGGCCCGGCAGCCAGTCGGTGAGCTGCAGCCGGGCGGGGTATTTGCCGGTGAGGATGCTCGCGCGCGTGGGCGAGCAGACGTGGCAGGCGGAGTAGGCGTCGGTGAAGCGGACGGACTCGCGGGCGAAGCGGTCGAGGTTGGGGGTCTCGTGGAAGATGCTCCCGTAGCTGCCGAGGTCGCGCCAGCCGAGGTCATCGATCAGCACGAGGACGACGTTGGGTGGCCGCGCGGGGGCCGCGGCCGCGGCGGGGAACGGGAACAGCGCGAGGGCGATGAGGGGGAGGAGGCGCATCGGCGGGAAGGGTCAAAAGTCGCGTTTCACGCGGAGGATGTAGTCGCGCAGGCGGATGCTGCCGTAGCGGCTGTAGAAGAACGGCGCGCGGTTGTTCCCGGCGTCGAAGGC
>VHCI01000174.1 GCA_016871775.1 Verrucomicrobiota bacterium
CACGACGAGGAGGCGGCGCGCGCCCGCTCGGAGGAACTGTCGCGGCGGTCCCGCGCCCTCGATGACTTGCTGGCGACCCACTACCCGGCGTTGCGCTGCGGGGAAGCACTCTGGCCAGAGTTCGACACGTGGGATTTTTCCGGCCTGCGGCACCGGGGCCGCCGGGCGCTTCAGGTGGCGCGGGCCGCGGCCGAGCGGCGCGTGCGTGAAGGCACCAAGTTCTCCCGGCTCCGGCGTTACCGGGCGGCGGATGAGCTGTATCTGGTGGTTGAGCCAGACTGTTTCGCGCCCGCCGACCTGCCGGCGGGCTGGGGACTGCTTGTGCGGAGCAGAGGGACGGATGCTGCGCCCGCTAGCCTGCACCTCGAGCGCGCGCCGGAGCACCTCGCGGCTGCCCCTGCCCAGCGCGCCGCCCTCCGCGCGGCGATCCGGCACGCCGCGGGGCGACCCCGCGCTTTACTTTGCCCTGGATTGCAGGACGGTTGCGTTGATGCCCGAGACCACGCCGCCCAACCAGGCTGACGCCGGGATCGAGATCCGGACCTATTTCGTGCGGAGCCGAAACGCGCTGCTCGCCCGGGCGGATTTCGGGGAACTGTTCGTCGATTACTATCTGCACCTCAGCCAGCACGGCCTGTCCGTCCCGGCGGCCCCCGACGCGGTGTTTAAGCGCGCCTTGGCCGGGTTCGCGCTTCACTGTGTGTCGCGTCCGCGGAACGAGCTCACGGCTTGGACCGTTAATTTCCAAGAGCCGCTCCTGAACCTCTTCCTCGCGGGCGATAACAGCACGGGGTCGGTCACGGGCCGCGTCTTTACCGAGAACGTGAAGGAGGGCCCGGAGGGGCTGTTCTATGCCGACGTGGTGCGGGGCCGGCAGCCGCCGCACCGGAGTGTGGTGGGATTCCAAGGCGGTGATCCGCTGGCTGCCGCAGAAGTGTTCTATGCGGGGAGCGAGCAGCGCCGGGCGCGGTTCTTCCCCGTGGGCGAGGAGGAACTGGTGCTTGTGACCGAGCATCCCGACTGTGATCTCGCGTGGCTAGAGGGCTTGACGGTCGAGGCGGTGCGCCGGCTGGAGACGGAAGAGACGCTGGTGCCGTTGGAGCGGAGGGTCCTGCGCTGGCACTGCGGCTGCAATCCGGGCCGGATGATGGAAATCCTAGCTCCCGCGATGCGGCACGATCCGGAGGAACTCTTTGGTACCGAGGCGGCGATCGAGATCCGCTGCCCTCGGTGCGCGGGGCGGCACGCGATCGGGCGCGCGGAGTTGGCGGCCTTCGTGGCCGGGCGGGAATGAGCGGGGCGGAGGTGGTCGCGACGCTGCTGGGCCTCCTCGGCGTGGGGCTGATGGTCCGCCAGCACGTCTGGGCGTGGCCGGTGGGCATCGTCCAGGTCATCCTCTCCGCGTGGGTCTTCTGGGCGGCACGGCTGTATTCCGACGCCGTCCTGCAGGGCATCTTCCTCGTGCTCCAGGCCTACGGCTGGTGGGCGTGGACCCTTGGCCGGACCCGGGCCGGCGAGACTCTGCCGGTCACGCGTTTAGGGGGGCGCGGGGCCGCGGGATTCACTTTGGCCGGCTTGCTGGCGACCGCGGCCTGGGGCGAGGGGATGCGCCGGCTGACCGATTCGGCGCTGCCGCACGCCGACGCGTTCATTCTGGTCTTCAGCGTCCTCGCGCAGTGGCTGCAGGCCCGCAAGCGCCTCGAGTGCTGGCTGGTCTGGATCGTGGTCAACTTCGCCGCGGTGGGCGTCTACGCCGCGCGAGGGTTGCTCCTGTTTGCCGGCCTGTACGCGGTTTTCCTCGTCCTGGCCGTCGTGGGTTACCGGGCGTGGCGCCGGACGGAGGTGCGGCCGTGAAGCTCCCACTGCGGGTGGCGGTGTTCGGGTCGGAATCGACCGGCAAGACCGCGCTGGCGGCGCGACTCGCGGCGCATTTCGGGGAGCCGTGGGCGCCGGAGCACGTGCGCGAGTACTGGGATCGCGCGGGCGGGCGAATCGGCCCGGCGGACTTGGACGCCATCGCGCGCGGGCAGCTGGCGCTCGAGGAGGACGCGGCGGCGCGCGCCAGCCGGGTGGTGTTCTGCGACACGGAGCTGCTCACCTGCACCCTCTGGAACGACCTGCTCTTTCCCGGCGCCTGCCCCCCGTGGGTGCGCGCGGAGGCGGAGCGACGCGCGCGGAACTACGCGCTCTATCTGCACTGCGTGGACGATCTGCCCTTTGCCCCGGACCCACAGCGCTGCTTTCCGGGGGCGGAGGAACGTTCCCGCGCCGCGGCCCGCTGGCGCGAGGCCCTGGTGTCGCGGGCGCTGCCGCGGGTGGACATCACGGGCCCTGGGGCGGACCGCGAACGGGGGGCGGTGGCCGCCGTCGAGCGCCTGTTGGCGGAGCTGGCGACGCGCTGAACGGTCGGCCGGAACGGGTTACTTGCCACCGGCGAGGATTCGGGCGGCCTCGGCGGTCCCGATCTCGCGCACGAAGACATTGCGCCAGCGGATCTCGCCGCCGTGCGTCTGGAGCATGATCGGCCCCTTCGCGGGCAGCGGCTGCTTGCGGTCCCAGTAGTTCTCCATCACCGCGCCATCGACCACAACCTGGCCGTTGAGCCAAACCCACGTCCGGGTGCCGATCTGGCGGATGCGGAACTGGTTCCATTCGCCGAACGGCCGGTCTGCGACGACGAGCGGGTCGCGGCCGGGAGTGCCGGGCGTGTTGTTGAACAGGCCGCCCGAGCCGAGGTGCGGCTTGCGGTCGGGCTTCTTCGCGTCGAAGGACTGGTTCTTGTCCCAGATCTGGATCTGCGGGGTGCCGCGCAGGTAGATCCCGCTGTCGGCCTTTGCGACCGTCCGGTACTCGAGCAGCAACTCGATGTCCCCGAACTCCTCGTCCGTGGTCGCGTAGGGTCCGGTGCCGGGGTTGACCAGTTCGCCGCCCTGCACCGACCAGTGCTTCGTGAAGTCGGCCCGCTCCTGGGCCAGCTTGGCGGTTTTCTTCTCGCCCTGCAGCTTCACCACGCTGTGCGGGTTGAGGCCGTGCCAGCCAGCGAGGTCCCGGCCGTTGAAGAGCGCGCGGAAGCCGGCCGGCGGCTGGGGCGCGGCAGCGAGGCTGGCTGCGGTGAGGAGGGCGCCGAGGAGTGGGATGGGAAGGGGTTTCATGAGCTTGCGGTGAGGAAACGCGGGCCCGGGCCGGATCGACAACGGGAAAAACGTCCGCCGCGGGCTTGCCCCGCCGGTGGGCATGCCGTCAATCGGGGGATGCGCACGACACGGTGGATGGCGCCTGGGCTCGGGCTGATGCTGGGTGCGGCGGGCTCCGCGGGGGCCGCGGCCGCGGAGGTGCGGCGCGACGTCGAGTACGGCCGCGCGGCCGGCGAGCCGCTCCTCCTCGACGTGGGAATCCCCGCTGGATCGGGGCCTTTCCCGGTGGTCATTCTGGTCCACGGCGGCGGCTGGACGCGCGGCGACAAGGCGGGCAGCGACCGGCCCGGCGATGGCGGGGATATCTCGCCGTGGTTCGACCTGCTGGGCCGTTCGAACCACGTGTGGTTCTCGATCAACTACCGGCTCGCGCCGCAGCACCGCTGGCCGGCGTGCCTCGAGGACCTGCAGACGGCGGTGCGCTGGGTGAAGGCGAACGCGGGGAACTTCCGCAGTGATCCCGGCCGGGTCGCGGTGTTCGGCCATTCCGCGGGCGGGCACCTCGCGCTGATGCTGGCGACTCTGACCCGGCCCGACACACGGGTGCAGGCGGTCGTTGGGTTCGCGCCGGTCACGGACCACGAGCACAAGCTGGCCGTGCGGGGTGGTTTGGGCGCCGGCCTGCAGGCGCTGCTGGGGCGGCCGGCGCAGATCACCCCGGAGGCGCTGCACGAGCTGCGGGCGATCTCGCCGGTCAACCGCGTGAAGGCCGGGATGCCGCCGCTGCTGATCCTGCACGGGGACGCGGACCGCACGGTCGCGGTGGATCAGAGCGTGGCCTTCCAGCGGCGCGTGCGGGCGGTTGGCGGGAGTTGCGACCTGATCGTGCTGCCCGGGGCGCCGCACGGGCTCCGCGAGTGGGCGCGGGCCGCGCCGGACCACGAGGCGCGGCTGCGGGAATGGCTCGGCCGCGCGCTCGGTCCCGGAGCGCCGGCGCGCTGAGCGGACGCGTCAGCCCGACTTCGCCTTATTTTTTGCGGGCGCGCCCTCGATCCGGCCGGGCTCGCGGACGCCGGAGCCTTGGCGTTTGGCCAGGGTGTCACCGAGCTCCGCGCGGCATTTCTCGGCGAAGGCCTGCAGGCGCGCGACGACCTCCGGGTGCGTGGCGGCGACGTCGGTGGTCTCCTCGCGGTCGGTGCGGAGGCGGTAAAGGGCGGGGCGCTCTAGGGTGACGGTCTCATACTTCGCCGGGATGCCGCCGGTGCCGCCGGGGCGGCCGCCGAGCGTGCGATAGCGGTGGGGGAGCACGAGCTTCCACTCGCCGTCGCCGGTGACCACTGCCTGGAGCTCGTTCTGGGCGAACCAGTTGCCGTAGCCCTCGTGCGGGTTGGTGGCACTCGGCTGGCCGGCCAGGATCGGCCACACGTCACGGCCGTCGATTTTCCGGGCGGGGGCCGGCGCGCCGATCAGGCCGGCGAGCGTGGGTAGTAGGTCGATCGTCATCACGTACTGGTCGCAGGTCGTGCCCGCGGGTAGGCGGCCGGGCCAGCGCATCAAGCAGGCGACGCGGGTGCCACCCTCCCAGGCCGTGCCCTTGCCCTCGCGGTGGGGCCGCGCGCTGCCCGCATGGGTGCCGTAACTGAGCCAGGGACCGTTGTCGCTGGTGAAGATCACGAGCGTGTCGCGGACGAGGCCGTGACGCTCCAGCGCGCCCAGCACCTGCCCGACCGACCAGTCGAGCTCCATCATCACGTCAGCGTAAAGCCCGCGGCCGGACTTTCCCTTGAACTTCTCGCTGACGAAGAGCGGCACGTGCGGCTGGGGGTGCGCGAGGTAGAAGAAGAAGGGTTGCTCCCGGTTACGCTCGATGAAGCGCACCGCGCGCTCGGTCAGCCGCGTTGTGAGCTGCGCCTGCTCCTCGGGCGTGACCTCCGCGTCGATGACGCGCCCGTCCTCGATCAGCGGCAGCGGCGGGTAGGTGCCCGGCTTCGCCTCCGGGTGGTACGGCCACATATCGTTCGAGTAGGGGATCCCGAACGACTCGTCGAAGCCGTGCCGCGGCGGCAGGAACGGCGCGTGGTGGCCGAGGTGCCACTTGCCTGCCATCCCGGTCGCAAAGCCGCGCGACTTGAAGACCTCCG
>VHCI01000175.1 GCA_016871775.1 Verrucomicrobiota bacterium
GAAACGAGCGAGGGCAGATAGCCGGTCATCCGGAGCCGGAGGGCGTTGAGGCCAACGAGGAAGATATCCCCGTTGTCGAATCCGCGGCGGCGGAGGGCGGAGATGACGGCCTTGACAAGCGGGAGCGGGGTGGCGAGGCCGGGGCCGGAGTCGGCATAGATCTTGATCCCGGCTTTGCGTTTGGCGCCCGGGGCAAGGCGGCGGCCGCTGGTCTGCTCGTAAGCGGCGATCAAGCGCTCGACCTGGGTCTCGTAGGTGGCCTCGTCGAAGCGGGCGAGCAGGGCCTCCCACACCGGCTCGGCGGCACGCGCCGGCGAAGTCGGGGCGGCGGCGCGGGTCACCAGCGCACAGGCGAGGCCGAGCAGGAGGGCGAGCAGAAGACGCATAGGGGAGGGACGGCCGGCGGGACGGGAAAAGGGGCCGCGACGCCACCAAGGGAGGCGCACGGGGCGCGGAACTTGACACCGGAGAGACCGGGTTGAAAGTGCATTCTTCTTCGGATCGCCGGGACCCGCGCAGGTCGGGAACCAGAACGATGAAGTCTACCCCCATGCCCGTCATCAAGCCCAGCTGCGTGCGCGACCTAAAGCAGCGCATTAATTTGGCGGACGTTGTGGGACGCGTGGCCGGATTGCGCAAGGCGGGCGGCAGCCGGCTAAAAGGCTTGTGTCCCTTCCACCAAGAGAAGACGCCCTCGTTCCACGTCGACCCGGACAAGGGCTTCTACAAATGCTTCGGCTGCGGCAAGGCCGGGGACGCGATCACGTTCGTGCGTGACACGGAGCAGCTCACCTTCACCGAGGCGGTGGAGGCGCTAGGCAAGCGCTTCGGCATCGTGATTGAATACGAGGAGGGCAGCGGCGGGCCGACGCGGGAGGAGCGCTCGCTGCGGCAGGAGCTGTTCGACCTGCACGACGCGGCCGCCGACCACTTCCACCAAGCGCTGCTGGCAACGGACGAGACGGGGGAGTTCTTCCGCCGCTATTGGTCGGAGACGCGGCGTTTCGGCCTGGACCTAGCGCGCGAGTTCAATATCGGCGCGGTGGACGCGGCCGGCGGAGGCCTCGGCGGGGCGCTCCTGCGCCGGAAATACTCAGAGGAGGCGCTGCGGCGCTGCGGACTCTTTTTCATCAGTGAGCAGGCGCTGATGACCCCGGCCGCGCTGCGGCCGCGCTTCCGCGGGCGGCTGATGATCCCGATCCGGGACCACCAGGGGCGCGTGGTCGCCTTCACCGCGCGCCAGACCGCGCGCACCCCGGAGGACGATCCAGCGCGGGAGGCCAAGTACGTCAATTCCCCGGAGACGCCGATCTTCACCAAGGGCCAGCTCCTCTTTAACCTTGACCGCGCCCGCACGGCCGTCGGCGACGGGCGGCCCTTTGTGCTGGTGGAAGGCCAGCTCGACGCCCTGCGCTGCTGGAGTGTGGGCCTGAAGACGGCGATCGCGCCCCAGGGGACCTCGATTACGGCGGGTCAGTTGGCGCTGCTGCGCCGCTACCATCCCCAAGTCGAATGCCTCTTCGACCGCGACGCAGCGGGCCACAAGGCCGCGCAGCGCCTGTTGCCGCTGGCCCTGCAGGCGGGGATTGAGGTGCGCTTCCTGCAGCTGACGGGGGACGGGAAGATGGACCCGGACCTGCTGTTTCTGACCGAGGGTCTCGCAGCCTACGAGCAGCTGCGGGCGGGGGCGTTGAGCGCGATGGCGTTCGCGGCGGCGAGCATTTTACCGCATCGCGAGCGGGCAGGAGCGGAGGAGCGGGGCCGCGCGGCGCAGGCGGTGGCGGAGATCATCGGACATAGTGGGGGCGAGGCGGCGCGCGCGGCGCTGGCACAGGAGGCGGCGGGCGCCCTCGGGTTGCTGCCGCGGGTGATGCTGCAGGAGGTGGCCGCCCAAGAGTCCCGCGTGCGGCGGCAGGAGCCCTTTCGACCGGTGGCCGTTGCGTCGGCCCCCGGGCCCGCCGGGGCCGATCCCTTCACCGCGGAGCGCGACCTCCTAGCCCTTTGCCTGCACCATGAAGAGCTCGGACCCGCCGTCGGCCACGCCCTCCTGCCCGGCTGGGTCGACACCAGCCACACCGCGGGCCGCCTGCTGAACCGCTTGCTCGGGGAATTTGCGCAAGGTTCCTGGCCCGGCCGAGACCACCTGGACCCGCTGTTGGAGGACGACGCGGAACGGGCCCTCGTGGCGACCCTGCGCTTTGAACCGCCGCGGGTGGACGACCCGGCACGGGTGGCGCAAGCGGGGCTTGCGCGCCTCCGTTCTCGGGCCCTGGAGCCGCGCCTGCGCCAAATAGAACTTGCTTTGGCCAACCCCGGTGCGGAGCGTAACGCTGACTCTCTTTCACTCTTGCAAGAACGCTCCGCCCTGCAACGCCAGCTCCGCCAACCCGTGATCCTCGCGTCGCCGGCCTGAGCCTCCCGAGGTCGCAGTCTCCCAACGCCCTTCTTCCATGTCCCGCAAGACCAAGTCCACCGCCGCCAACCCCGCTCCCGCCGAGGCGGTCGAGAACGCCCTGGCGAAGCTGCCCGCGCCCGCGGAGCCCGCGGCGGGCGCTGGCGAGGCGATCCCCGCCGGCGGCATCAACGACAAAATTCGTCACCTCATCCGCCTCTCGAAAGAGCAGGGTTACCTGACCTTCGAGGATATCAACGAGGCGTTGCCGGAGTCGGTCGAGAACCAGGAGGAGATCGATAACGTCCTCTCGATCCTTCAGAATCTGGAGATCGAAATTCTCGAGCCGGACCAAGTCGAAGACTACAAGCAGCGGATGGAGGAGGCGGAGGAGGAGCAGTCGCGCTCCTCGCAGAACGACATCTTGGACGATCCGGTCCGGATGTACCTGAAGCAGATGGGCCAGGTCCCCCTGCTAACGCGCGAGCAGGAGGTGGAGATCTCCAAGCGGATCGAAACCGCCGAGCTCAAGGCGCAGGAGGCGCTCTTCCAAGCATCGGCAATCGGCGGCTACATCGCCGGTCTCGGGGCCAAGCTCATCAACCGCGAGGAACGTTTCGACCGCCTCGTGATCGACAAGAAGATCGAGTCCCGGGAGGCCTACTTTAAGTTCCTGCCCAAGCTGGTCAATAACACCTGCGCGGCGGAGGCCTCCGTGGCCGAGGGCTGGGAGGAATACTTGAAGGCCCGCGGCGAGGCGGAGCGGAAGAAGGTCCTCGCGAAGGTGCGGAAACGGGAGGCCAACCTGCGGTCGGGCTTCAGTAAGTTCTACTTCAAGCTTAAGGTGTACGAGGAGTACCTCGAACAGCTGCGCCCGGTGCTCGAGGAGATCGAGACTCTCAAGGCCCAACTCGAGCGCGCGAAGAACCCTAAGACTAAACGCGACGCCGCCCTCGAAACGAAGCCGCTCCACGCCCGCCTGCGGCAGATCGAGGGCCAGCAGCGCATCGCCCCCGATGACCTGCTCGCGGTGATCAACCAGACGTTCGTGCACGTGCGCGAGGCCCACAAGGCGAAGACCGAGATGGTCGAGGCCAACCTGCGCTTGGTGATCTCGATCGCCAAGAAGTACACCAACCGCGGCCTCTCCTTCCTCGACCTGATTCAGGAGGGTAATATGGGGCTGATGAAGGCGGTCGAGAAGTTCGAGTACCGGCGCGGCTACAAATTCTCCACCTACGCCACCTGGTGGATCCGCCAGGCCATCACCCGCTCGATCGCCGACCAAGCCCGCACGATCCGCATCCCGGTGCACATGATCGAGACGCTTAACAAGGTGATGCAGGTGCAGAAGCAGCTCCTGCAGGAGTTCGGCCACGAGCCCACCCCAGAAGAGGTCGCGGACGAGATGAACCTGCCCGTCGAACGCGTGCAGCAGATCATGAAGATGGCGCAGCAGCCCATCTCCCTCCAATCCCCGGTCGGCGACGGCGACGACACCAGCTTCGGCGACTTCATCGAGGACAAGTCCGCGGAGAACCCGTACGACATGACCGCCTACTCCCTGCTGCGGGAGAAGATCGTCGACGTGCTCGATACGCTCACCGAGCGCGAGCGCCGCGTGCTCTCACTTCGCTTCGGGCTGGTCGACGGCTACAGCCGGACGCTCGAGGAGGTCGGCAAGCAGTTCAAGGTTACCCGCGAGCGCATCCGGCAGATCGAGGCGAAGGCGCTCCGCAAGATGCGGCACCCGACGCGCATCCGGCAGCTTCACGGGTTCTTCGACGCCGAGCAGATCGACAACGCTCAGAACCTGATGAAGGTCGCCGCGACGGCGCGCCCCCCGGGTGCCCCCCCCACTGGCGCCACGAGCCTTCCCTTCCCGCCGGCCCCCGCCCTCCCGCTGCGGATGCCGGGTGGCCTCGTCTTCCCGCCTCCGCCAAAGCCCTGACCGTGGCCCCGGCGGCACCGTCGTGAGCCTCCTGCGCGCCGCGCTCCCCGGACTCATGCTGCTGGCGGCCGGCTGCGTCGCCCCGCCGCCGCCGCCCTTGGCGGCCTCCGCTGCGGTGCCACCCGCGGAGCCGCTCGCCCCCAGCCCCCGACTCCTCGTGGGTCGGGTTATAGCGCTCGATGTGGCCCGGGGCTTCGCCATCGTCGAGCTCGCCGCGGAAGCCCCCCGGCCTGCCCTCGCCCCGGGTACCCTCCTGGTGGCGCGGCGCCCAGATCTGACCCCGGTCGCCACCCTCCGCGCTTCTGCCAAGGTGCAGGGGCGGATTTTGGGCACCCGCGTGGCCTCTGGCATCCCGCGCCCGGGCGACGAAGTGGTTTGGGAGGCGGTGGTCGGGCCAGAGTAGGCCTACCCACGGGAAGCTGATGCCTTTCCCGCTTTACAGTCCGACGCCCCGATCTAGCCTTTAGATCGAACCTATGGCCTCCCTCCCTTCCTTCCCGCTCGCTTTCATGGGTCTGGGCCCGACCGAGCTGATCGTCATTCTGATCATCCTACTCGTCCTGTTCGGCGGCTCGAAACTCCCCGGCCTGGCCAAGGGCCTCGGTCAGTCGATCAAGGAGTTCAAGAAGGCCACGAAGGAGGAGCCGGAAGCCGAGAAACCGGCTGCCGCCGCTGCCGCC